>CANKYC010000015.1 GCA_947487845.1 Rickettsiales bacterium
TTTGAAGTTCGCGCTTTGCAAGATATGAATTCTTAATGGCTTTTTTACAGAAAAATTCGGAGCATTTTTTACTTTATATAAAAGCTACCCCAAATTCTTCGAAGAATAAAATTGTCGAAAAAATTGTTCTCGATATCACCCTTCGACAAACTCAGGGGTGACATATGGTTATACCAAATTAACTATCTCTTGATAGCCATAACTTTGTCTTTTTGGTAAAAATTTGCTCAGAAAATGACGCTGTATCACTTGATACAGCTTACATTTTCAGTCGCAATTTTTCCTCAAAAATACTTCGTTAGCGCTATCAAGAGATAGTTAATTTGGTATAGATTGATATTTTTCAGAGGTTTCTTAATTACGGCGAAATATCTCAATTAAATCATCGTCCATCTCTTTATTTTCTACCTTTTCAAAATTATTTAAAACTTCTGAAAGTGCCAAAAATCCCAAATCACCAATTGCGGGAAGCCCATCATTTCCGATTATTTTTTTACTTCTAATCCAAACTAATTCATCAACCATATTTTCCCGCAAAAGCTGCGTTGCTAGTTGTTTGCCGCCTTCAACTAAAATAGAATTTATTCCTTTTTCACACAGTTTTTTTAGCGCATCTTCTAAATCAACTTTGCCATTTTTTTCAGCGCATAAAATTATTTCAACATAAGGAATTTGAATTTTTTTAGAATTATTGGTCAAAATAATTGTTGGATTTTCTTTGGCAGTTTTAAAAATTTTTAAATCCAAATCAAAATTCAGATCACTTGCAATAATCACTCTTTTTGGTGAAAAATCTTCTAATCCTAAGATCCGGCAATCAAGGCTGGGATCGTCTTGTTTTACAGTGTTGGCGCCAACTAAAATTGCATCATTTTTAGCGCGTAAATTATGAGCAAAAAATCGTGATTTTTCATTGGTAATCCATTTGCTGTCAAAATTTTTAGTGGCGATTTTTCCATCCAGACTGGTCGCCAATTTCAATGTTATGAATGGTATTTTGCTAGTTTTGGCTTTAAAAAAACCGCGATTAATTTCTTGGGCTTCTTTTTTTAAAACATCGCAAACCACATCAATTCCAGCTTGGCGCAGTTTTTTTATTCCTTCACCACTAACTCTTGGATCAATATCAGAAATCGCAATTACTACTTTCTTGAATTTATATTTTATGATTTCATCAACACATGGGCTGGTTTGACCAAAGTGGGAGCAGGGTTCCAGCGTTACATAAATTTCAGCGCCTTCTAATTTTTTCTTGTCAGTAACTTTATCAACGGCAATTCTTTCGGCATGTGGACGACCATTTTTTGCTGTAACGCCAGTTGAAATTATAATATTATTCTTAACAATAACGCAGCCTACAACGGGATTTGGAGCGGTTTGACCAAGATTTTTTTTTGCCAGATTTAATGCGTAAGAAATGAATTTTTCGTCAGAATTATTAATCATTATTTTTTCGTTTTAGAACAGAAAATCTCGTTGCATAGATTTTAGACTATTGATTGTTGTTTTATGCTACCTAGTTTGTTCGCCCCACTCAATTTAGCTCGCACAAATTTTATATTCCCAAGACATGAAGTCAGAAAATTTGCGACCCATAAATCGGGTTTTTATTTTGTTTGTTTTTGTAGCGCTGGTTTCTTCTTGTTCAAAAGACAATAATGCAAATCTTTATGAAAGGACGGGATTAAAATCTTCAATTCCAGCGCCCGGAAGTTATAGTTATCCTGCGAGTTATAGTCCGTATGTAAAACCATATTCAAGAGCTTATAGTAATCCGTATCAACCAGCGCCATATAATTACTCACCTTATTACGACTACGACCAATATTACGTTGCACCAACAAATTATCGAAATGTTGAGGCTAGCTATGGATCGGGAGCGGATACCAAATATTAGTTAAACTTAGAAGGCAAATCAAGTGCAACAAAAAAATGCGATTTTAATTACTGTGAATTTTCAGCGCTTTGTTGCCTTGGCTTTTTTATGCCTGCTATTTAATTGTAAAAGTGATCCTTATCTTTATGACAAAGCTGGATTCGATTCGGGAACCAGACCGGTAGTAGAAAAGCCAAATCCTAGCGCTCCGGGCCATATTGCTCCGGATTATTATTATCGCCAACCGCAGGCATATTCTTCGCCACAAGGTTACACTTCTCCGCCAGCTTCTTATTATCAACAGCAACAGCAATATCAAGCGCCAGCGCCTTATTATCAGCCGCCACAACAATATCAGCAACAACCTTATTATGCGCCACAAGGTGGATCGCGTTTTTACTCAAATCCTTATGCCATTCCAGCATCAAATTATTATCCTAATTACGATGCCGATCAATATTACGTTCCTCCAGCTTACATCCAAAATAATGAGCCGCTTCATCAAGCTCCAGATCGACCAAAATATGGTGATTTCCCTTAAGACACAATAGAAGCCACCCTGAGCTTGTCGAAGGGTGACATCGAGTTTTTTGTGAATCAAGGTATAATTACCCAAAATATTAATTGCGCTGACTTGATTTGAAAAGTAAGAGAACATAGATTAAAAAAATCTCAATCAAAAATTTCCAAGAAAAAGCTAAAAATGCACACAATAATTAATCGCAAAATATTACTCGCCCTTTCTGCGATTTGCTTTTCACTATTAGCTTCGGCTTGTAGTCGTAATGTTGAGGTTGGTCCAATTAGCCCAATTAATCCAATACAAAATCAGCAGCAATATTATCGCCCGCAACAGCAATATCGACCGCAACAATATGCGCCGCCGCAATATCAGCAGCCATCACCTTATTACTACCAACAACAACCGATTTACTACCAGCCTTACCAACAAGTTGCGCCGCAATCGCGCTTTTATTCCGATCCTTACGCAATTCCACCTTCAACCCAGAATCAATATTACGATTCTGATCAATATTATGTTCCGCCAACTTATTCAAATAAGTCGGTAAATGATCAATCGGTTTTAGGAACTAACAATAACGGCCCATTTTAAAATTTCTCATTATGCCAAAAATCATTATCTATAGCAAAGATCCTTGTCCATACTGTGTACGTGCAAAAAATCTTTTGCGAAGAAAGGGTGTTGAGTTCACCGAAATTAAAATCACTAGTGATGAAATTAAATCAGAGATGATTGCTAAATCGGGTGGACGCATGACGGTTCCGCAAATTTTTATCAATGAAAAACATATCGGAGGTTGTGATGATTTACATGCCTTGGATGCTGCGGGTAAGCTTGACGAATTATTGAAATAACGAGGTTATGATTGGTCTCAAATTAATCATAATTTAGAAGTTCGCCAAAAATAAATAAAAGGTAAGGAAAAAATATTTTATCAACCCCTTGTCAAAGAACCAAAACTCACTAAATTGATTCGCAGTTGAAGATGTCTTCAGTTGTGCAATAAATTTCTTTTAAATCTTAAAAAATTTCAAAAAATGAAAGTCAGACCTTTACATGACCGCGTTCTCGTTGAGCGCATTGAAGCCGAAAGCAAAACTGCTGGCGGCCTTATTGTTCCAGAAAATGCAAAAGAAAAACCAGCCGAAGGAAAAGTTATTTCTGTTGGCGAAGGTCTTCGTGACGATCAAGGCAAAAGAATTGCTTTGGACGTTAAAAAAGGCGACCGCGTTTTGTTCGCAAAATGGGGCGGAACCGAAGTTAAGGTTGATGGCAAAGAACTTATCATCATGAAAGAATCTGACATTTTGGCGATAATTGAGTAAGATAATTACCCGCGACAAATCTCGTTAAAGGAAGCATAAAAAAGTAAAAAATTAAATTATTAAACCAAACAAACGGAGAAAAAAATGGCTGCTAAAGAAATATTATTCGGCGCAGAAGCTCGCGCTAAAATCGTTGAAGGTGTTGATATCATCGCCAACGCAGTAAAAGTTACATTAGGGCCAAAAGGTCGTAATGTTGTAATCGAAAAATCTTTCGGCGCTCCACGCATAACTAAAGATGGCGTGACTGTTGCAAAAGAAATCGAACTTGCCGACAAATTCCAAAATTTGGGCGCGCAAATGATTAAAGAAGTTGCCTCAAAAACCAACGATATTGCGGGTGACGGAACTACAACTTCTACAGTTCTTGCTCAAGCAATTGTTCGCGAAGGTGTTAAATCAGTTGCGGCGGGAATTAACCCAATGGATTTGAAACGTGGCATCGACTTAGCAGTTGAAGCTCTGGTTAAAGAACTTGGAAAAATGAGCAAAAAAGTTAACGGCAAAGAAGAAATCGCCCAAGTTGCAACAATCTCTGCCAATGGCGATTCTGTGATAGGTGGTAAAATTGCTGAAGCTGTGCAAAAAGTTGGTCATGAAGGTCCAATAACAGTTGAAGAAGCTAAGGGTTTGGATTTTGAAGTAGTTTATGTAGAGGGTATGAATTTTGATCGCGGTTATCTTTCTCCATATTTTATAACCAATGGTGAAAAAATGACTGTTGAAATGGAAAACCCATACATTTTGCTGTTCGAGAAAAAAATCTCCAACTTACAACCAATGGTTCCATTGCTTGAGGCCGTAGTACAATCATCGCGCCCACTTTTAATTATTGCTGAAGATGTTGAAGGCGAAGCTCTTGCGGCCTTAGTTGTTAACAAACTTCGTGGTGGCTTGAAAATCGCAGCTGTTAAAGCTCCGGGATTTGGCGATCGTCGTAAATCGATTATGGAAGATATAGCGGTGGTAACAGGGGGTCAGATGATCTCTGAAGATTTGGGTATGAAGCTTGAATCTGTAACTTTGGCACAACTTGGTCAAGCTAAGAAAATCATCGTTACAAAAGATGAGACCACCATTTCTGATGGTGCTGGAAAAAAAGAAGATGTTTTCTCTCGTTGTTCTTCAATTAAGAGTCAAATGAAAGAAACGACATCGGATTACGATCGTGAAAAATTACAAGAAAGATTGGGTAAAATTTCAGATGGCGTTGCCATTCTAAAAGTTGGCGGCACAACTGAAGTTGAAGTTAAAGAAACAAAAGATCGCGTTGAAGATGCTTTAGCTGCTACTCGCGCCGCAATGCAAGAAGGCATTGTTGCGGGCGGAGGTTCGGCTCTTCTTTATGCTGGTCATGTACTTGAGAAATTAAAAGGCGCTAATGACGAACAAAATGTTGGCATCAATATTATCAAAAAAGTTATCCAAGCCCCAATTCGCCAAATCGCTGAAAATGCGGGCTTTGATGGCGCGGTTGTTGCTAATGAAGTGTTGTCTAAAAACCAAGCTGCTTACGGTTATAACGCTCAAACTAACGAATATGGCGACATGTTCAAAGCTGGAATCGTTGATCCAACTAAAGTTGTGAGAACGGCGTTGCAAGATGCTTCTTCAATCGCAGCTTTGTTGATTACAACTGAAGCAGTTATCATCGAGAAAAAAGAAGAAACCGGTCATAGCCACGGTGGTGGAATGGGCGGCGGAATGGCGGGAATGGGAGGCATGGGAGGTTTCTAAACAAACCTTCTTTGTGTTTTGAAATTACGCTATTTAAAAAACCTCGTTCACAAAAATGTGAACGAGGTTTTTTATGCCAAACAATTTGATATTTTGATTTTGCGGCTAAATTAAGTTCTCGGGCCCTTGTCCTTGGAAGAAGAGAGAGAATCTGAATCTGATGGCTCTGTATGTGAAGATGGTCGAATAGGGTTATTAGGGTCATGAGTTGTAGTTTGCGGAAGCGCTTCTGCAAATATTTTTCTAAATCCATCTTTAAAAGCTTGTTTTGTTTGACTGGAATAGTCTGGCACCAAACATTCTCTAGTGCCCGTTTCAAGGTATGTCGTGTAAATTGCCTCCCATGCTGGTTGTATAATCGGAAGATAAGCCGTAGTTACGCTCTTTTTAACAGCACCCTCTGTGTTACCAATAATATCTTTAGCGTAATCAAACTTACGAGTTGGTTGGGTTTTTATAAAATCAACAAATTGTTCCGAGACATTCTCAAGTGCGTCCTTAATTTTATCTTCAGTGCTATCGTCCATTTTAGCAAAATCAACAATAAATTTTCTACATTCTTTTTTGATTCTTTTCTTAAAATATGCGCCAGGATGATAGCATATAAGTACTTTACCGTAGGTTGATTCGTGATGTTTATCCTTAACTGACTTAAAAAAATCGGACTCAAGTTTTTTAATTTGTGATTCACTTAAAATCGTAGGCATATAATTATTTTATTGTTGATAAGGGGTTGGACTTTAACAAAAATTCTTCATTTTACTTTCTAAAAATACCCAATTTCAAAAGAAAATTTAAGATGAATTTTTGCTCTAAGAAAGCCAACAAGTTATGAAAAAAATAGCAATCCAATTCTTCTCATCATCCTCGGAATCATCTGGTCGACATTCGCAATTTTTACTAAAATTTCTTGAGAATAATAAGTGGTTAAAGGCTTCTTTGTTTCTGCAGCTGAATTACCAGAAGCCAATAGCAAGTTTAAAAGCATTAACGCTTTGAGACAAAATTTCATAATCATGCTTTATCTTGATTGGCAAAAAAACTCGAGGTCGCCCTGAGCCTGTCGAAGGGTGAACATCCGTTGTGTTTTAAGGGAATATCACTGAGTTTGTGGGCCTGATTGCGTCAAATCCTGTCCCGCTTTAAGTCGCTAAAATTTATAATTTAAAAAATTACTCACCCACCGCGTCGCGGTGAATCAAAATATTAATATAGGTTTGATAAGGCACGCCCATCTTGGCCGCTTTCACTTTCATCGCTTGAATATCGCTGCCGGAAATTCTGATCGTAATTGATTTTTTAACATTAGAAGAAGTCACGGATTTTTTTACCACCACTGGCTTTTTTGCTACCACTTTTTTTACAACTTTTTTGCCTAAAACTTTTTTAGTTCTAACAACTGCCTTTTTCTTTGGAGCGATGATTTTTGATTTTTTCTTCATATAAAATTTAAAGATTAATAAGTTCTCAAAGATGATTTTGAGTAATGATATTGTCAATACGCGAAGTTTTAAACTTCAGCAAAATGCGCCGTAGAATCGCCCCAGCTAAATTTATAAACTTCCTTTCCCAAACTTTTAAACCCTTCATTCTGTAAGGCTCGAATCGTTGTGACAATTTTGGTTCCCGGTTTTAATTCACTGAGAAACTTTTCTTCCAATCGCGCAAAATCATCGCCTTCTTTGAAAGGATGATTCATAAAAATAAAATCGGCTTCACGTAAATCGATATTAAAAATATTGTCATTAATAAAAGTTAATTCACGTCCGGCGATATATTTTTCAACTTGCGGTTTTATAACTTTATTAAAATCATCTTCCACTTCTAAAGCCTTGTTGTGCAAGCCTTCAAGCAATTCTATGCCGATTGATTTGCGAAAGTTAAAAAGTAAATAAGAGGCGATTATAATTCTGCCCGTTCCTGAACCTAAATCAAAAAAAACTGCGTCAGATTTTGGCGCGGCGCGTTCAACAATTTGTTGCCAAGTTTCAAAAGGTAATTCGCCGTAAAGTAGTCTTTCGGTATTTTGTTTGGACTTGGCGCGCGCAACATTAGAAACGCCGTAGCCGTTAATGTGACCATAAAGATGGTTGAACAAAGTTTGTGCGTAACCAGAAGCAATCATTATTTCTCCAACTGATCAATATAATTAATAATAACATCCAATCCCGCTTGCCAGAATTTCGGGTCGCTTACCGAAAGACCGAAAGGTTCCAACATTTCTTTGTGATGTTTAATGCCGCCGCCGCGCAACATTTCGATATATTTTTCTTCAAAATTTTTAACTTTTTTCGATTGGTAAACGCCATAAAGTGAATTGACCAAACAATCGCCAAAAGCGTAGGCGTAAACATAAAAAGGCGAGTGAATAAAATGTGGAATATATGACCAGAAGAAGCGGTATTCCTCGTCATATTTAAAAATTGGCCCCAGACTTTCTTTTTGAATTTCCATCCAGAATTGGCAAATTTTTTCCAAAGGAACTTCGCCATTTTTACGAGCATCGTGAACTTTTCTTTCAAATTCCAAAAAGGCAATTTGGCGCACAACCGTGTTAATCATATCTTCAACTTTGGCGGCGATAATCAGCTTTTTCTTTTTTTGATCTTTTTCGTTTTTAAGAATTTTTTGAAAAGTTAATTGTTCGCCAAAAACTGAAGCAGTTTCAGCTAAAGTTAACGGAGTTTGGCTCATAAAATAACCTTGAGAAGCCGCCAGATATTGATGCACGCCATGTCCAAGTTCATGCGCCAAAGTCATAACATCGCGGGTTTTGCCCTGATAATTCATTAATATGTAAGGATGAATTGACGGCACGCAAGGATGTGAAAAAGCGCCCGAATCTTTGCCAGTTTTAACTTCGGCATCAATCCAATTATTGTCAAAAAATAAGGCGCCGATTTTTTTCATTTCCAAAGAAAATTCTTCATAAGCTGATAAAACCAACTCCTTAGCGCTTTCCCAAGGAATAACTTTATTTTCTGCTTTGCTTAAAGGCGCATTTCTGTCCCAATAATTTAAAGATTTTTTACCTAAAATTTTAGCTTTTACATTGTAATAACGATGTGAAATTTTGGCGTAATTAGCCTTCACTTTTTTTACCAAAACATCGACAACTTCATCTTCAACAAAATTGCTCAAATTGCGCGAGGATATTGGTCGAACAAAGCCGCGCCAGTCATCATCAATTGCTTTGTCTTTGGCTAAAATATTGGTGATGAAAGCAAAAAGTTTAGAATTTTCTTCGAAGGTTTTTCCAATTGCCTTTGCGGCATCTTTGCGAATTTTTTCATCTGAATTTGACATCAAGTTGAAAATTTCTTGCGAGTTTAAAATTTTACCGCGGTAAGAAAATTTTAAATTATTAACAGTTTCATCAAACAAGCGCACAAAGGCTCCGCGGCTGGTGATGTTTTTTTCTAAAGAGAATTTTTCTAACTCTTCGGAAAGTTGATATTTTTTAAATTGACGAATATCGCGAATTAAAGGTTGGTATTTTTTTAAGTCAGAATTTTTTAAAAGAGTGGTGATTTTTTTGTCTTCAATTTTGTTTAATTCGAGGGTAAAAAAAACTAAATCAGATTCAAATTTGCTTAAAGTTTCTGAAGTGTTTTGATTGAATGCGACGTTGATTTGATTAGATAAATCAGATGCGTAAAGCAATTGCGCGAAGCTGGAAACTTTGCCAATTATTTCAGAAATTTCTTCATATTCTTTGATGGCGATGTAAAGTTGGGAAGCATTTAATTTGGCTATTTTACCGCTATAATTTTTAACAAATTTTTTAGTTTCGGTCTCAATTTTTTTAATATCAGCGGCAATTTTTTTATCTTTAGTTGAAGAATAAAAATCGGATAAATCCCACTTCGGCGGGGTTTGGAGAGTTTTTTTGGTCATAAGTTTTGGCAAAAATTATTTTTTTTGAAAAATTGCAATAAGCTCTAAATGCTTGGTAGAGTAAAATTGATCAAGAGCAGTTAATTTTGTAATTGTAAATCCCGAGTCAATTAAAATCTTGGCATCACGGGTAAAACTTTCGGGATTGCAAGAAACATAAATCACGTTTTTCAAAGTAGATTTAGCAATTTCTAAAACCTGTGGAGATGCGCCATTTCTAGGCGGATTGATGATTGCTAAATCAAGTTTGTCCAGAGTTCTTTTAACAACTGGGCAAGAAAAAAGATCTTCGGCTTCGGCTTTTAACTTACTGGCAAAATTATTTGCTGCCGCGTTTTTATTGATGGAATCGACCATTTTTTGATCACCCTCAATTGCAGAAATTGATTTTGCTAAATCGACAATTGCAAAAGAATAAGCGCCAAATCCGGCGTAAATATCGGCGATATTTTTTATTTGTTTATTTTGAATAAGAAAATCGCGAATTATTTTTATAATCGCCGCAAGCCCTGATTTTGTTGCTTGAATGAAGATTTCAGAGCCGACATCAATTTTAAAATCAGGATAGAAAATTTGATTATTTCTGATTTTAAAAATCGGAGTTACGTGATTTTTAACGCGGTGGGAAATATTAAAATTTTGCTCTTTGGCAAAGGCGATTAATTTTTGCGATTGTGAAAAATTTAAATCTTTTGCACCGCTAAAAATCAGGTCTAAACCATTGTCAAATAAGGTTATAGAGATTTGAGTGAAGAAATTTTGATCTTGTGATTTTAAGAATTTTTTCAGCGGTAAAATCAAGTCTGAGATTTGGTTTTCAGCAATTAGACAGTTGGAAATTTCAAAAATCTTTTTTGATTTTGGTAGAAAAAATCCCACCTCATTTTGCGGCCCAACTTGCAAAGTTATTTTGCGACGTGAATTTGGGCCAATCCAAATCCAATCAACTTCTCGCGATGTCACCCTAAGTTTGTCGAAGGGCGATTCGAGTCTCGGGCTTGAATCACCCTTCGACAAACTTAGGGTAACATTAAGAATTTCTTGTTTGATTTGGCGATATTCTTTTTCTTCCAGATCGGAAAAATCAAGATATGGCGTTGTTTCTTTTGAATTAGGCACTTGGGATAATATCTTAATCAAATTCGACTTTCGTCGAATTTGGGTTTGTTTTGAATTGCTACGCGGCGAGTCAATCGCCGTATCCGCAATGGAATTTATTTTTTTAGAAGATCGATATCTTCAATCAATTTAGGCATATCATTTTTTTTCCTCTTCAAAAAACTAGATTGAAGCAGGATATTCAGGCTTCCCGAGAAATAAGCGGAAGTGGCGTAAATTATTAAACCAATTGCAATCATAATAGTTAATTCGGTGATTCTTCCGATTGAATTGCTTTGATAAAAAAACTCGCGCATGAAGAACAAAGCCAAAGCCATCGTGATTGATGGAATTAAAATCATCGCCAGTTTTTTTGGAAAATCCTTTTCAAAATGAAAATGTTTTTTCTTGATTAAGGTTGTGATTAGCAAGGTTAAATTGAGGTAAGTTGAAATTATTGAAGCCATAACAATTCCGACATAACCAAATCCAAGATAATAAAAAACTATGTTGAAAATTCCGTTATTAATCAGGCAAGCGAAGGCAATTTTCATTGGAGTTTTAGTGTCGCCGCGCGAGAAAAATGCTGGCTCCATGACTTTTACCAAAACATAAGAAGGCAGGCCGAAAGAATAAAACATCAAAGCTTGGGCAACAAAAAAACTTTCATCAGCAGTGAATTTTCCGCGTTCAAAAAGTGAGGAAATAATTGGATAAGCTAAAACTGTGAGCGCTAGAGTGGCGGGAATTACCAAGATTAATCCAACTTCTAAAGCAATGTTTTGCAACTTGATTGCGCTGGCATTTTCGTTGGCTTTGATTTTTCTTGAAAGGGCGGGAAGTAAAGCAATTCCAATTGCGATGCCGATCATGGCGAGAGGCAATTGGTTAATGCGATCAGCGTAATAAAGATATGAAACAGCACCGGCAATCATGCTGGCAAAGATTGAATCGACCAACAAATTAATTTGCATTACGTTAGCGCCAATAACGCCCGGAATTAATTTGCGGAAAAACTTTTTCATGTCGCTATTAAAAACCGGCATTTTTGGGTAAAGCAAATATCCGGCTTTAATTGTGAAAATAAAAACCCATAAAAATTGCAAAATTCCGGCAACAAAAACGCCCCAAGAAAAAGCATAAGCGTAATTTGGAGTTATTGATCCAAAGACAAAAGCCGAGGCAATTAATGTGACGTTTAAAACTATTGGCGCAGAGGCTGGAACGGCGAATTTATTGATAGAATTAAGAACTCCCGAACAAAGTGAAACCAGCGAAATGAAGATTAAATAGAAAATCGTGATGTGAGAAAGATTGATTAAAAGTTCTGATTTTTCAGCATCACCGAAAAATCCGGGGAAAAGAATTTTCATGAAAAATGGCATGAAAAGCTGGAAAAGGATGGTGAAAATTAATAGTGCGAAAAAAAGCAGGGAAAAAATATTGCGGACAAAAACTAATTCGCTTCTTTCGCCTTCTTTGTCATTTTCTTTTTCATGAAGTTTTCCGATGAAAATCGGCACGAATGCTGAATTGAAAGCGCCTTCGGCAAAAATGCGGCGGAAGAAATTTGGCAGACGGAAAGCGGCGAAGAATGCATCTGATAACATGCTAACGCCAAGATATTGGGCGATTAAAATGTCGCGGATGAATCCGAGAATTCGTGAAAGCGAGATGTAAAATGAGATGGTGAAAATGGAGCGAAAAATTGTCATGGGATTTAATTTACGTTATACCAAATAAACTATCTTTTGATATCTTTTGGCTGCGAGTTTTTGGTAAAAACCTTTGCCTAAATGGTAATTACCTTGTTTCCAAAAAAACTTCGAATGTTTCCAAAAAAACTTCGAATGTTTCCAAAAAAACTTCGAAGTCACCCTGAGCTTGTCGAAGGGTGATTTAGGTTTTGGAGATTAGAATCACCCTTCGACAATCTCGGGGTGAGGATTTTGGAAGGTCTAAATTAAATCCCAAAAACAAGTTCAGGATCTAATCTATACTTTCGCTAAAAATTCATTGCTCAAATTTTCTGGCACAATCGTCACTGGAACCGCGATTTTATTGCCGATTTTTTTAACAATTTTTGGCAAAACCGTGTTATCGCTTTGCGAATTATAAGACTTGCCAAAAATCAACATTTTACAATCGGGCGTCGCTTTTATTTCACGAATAATTTCCGTCACAATATCGCCTTCACGCACTGAAACGCTTGGTATGATGCTGGTTTCTTTGCAAACGGCATCGATTAATTTTTTTAAATGTTTCTCCAGAATTTGTCTTTTATCATTGCCAATTGCTTTGGCGCCAAAAAGCAGGTTTTTGTGCGAAGCTTCCATTACGGCTAAAATCTGAACTGCAAAATTGTTAGTTTTAGCCTTGCGACAAGCGTAACGTAGCGCTGCTTCCGAGGCATTAGTGGTGTCGATGCAGACGATGATAGTTGGAGTTGATTCGGCGTTTAAGATTTGGGTCATAGTATTTTTTTAAATTAATTATTTACCAAGGAAACGTGCGAACAAATAGTTAGCCAGCCAGCCAAATATAAGAGCGATGGCAACTGATAATAGAGCGTAGAGAAAAGATTGTTGGAAAGCAAAATCCAAAACTTTGGCGCTAAATCCAACTTGATTTACATAGATTGGGATTGACTGGAAAGAAACCAGCGAACCTTCATTAATTAAATAAATTTCAACTGTGTAAATGCCGCGGGAAATATTTTTTGGAAAATCCAACATTACTTTGAAAAGGGTTTCATTTAAGAAATCGATTTTATTGGAGCTAGTATTGTAAAGATGATTTTTTTCCATGCGGTCAACTAGCTGTAGCTGAAATTCATTTTTTTTGACTTCATCAATTTCGCTGGAAGTTGAAAAATTTAGATTATTTCTACCCAGTTCTAATTCTTTTAAAAGATCGTCGATTGGTTCTTGAGCGTTAAAAGTGGAGAAAAGCGAATAAAGGCTATAAGTGTCTTTGAACTTAACGCGTTCTCCATTGTACCAAACTCCTAGCAGTTTGTGTTTTTTAGTGACCATGAAATTTCTTTTCGGGCCACGCACCGTAATTACAATTTCTCCAGCATCATCTTTAGCACCAAAAAGCAGAATTTTTGCGCCACGAAATTTAGTATCAATATTGATTTCGTTGGTAGAAATGCCAGAAATAATCGGAGCAGCATTTGCTGCAAAAGAGGCACTGATTAGTAACAGAAAAGTCAGGAAAATTTTTTTCATCATTTCAAGATCTCAATTACGTAAAGGCTTTCTGGATGTTTGAAAAGTACAAAAAGCATTTTAACGCAAACGCCAAGAAGCAAGAGTGACAAAAATGAGCGCATGCTATCGGCATCAACTTTATAGCCAGTTCTGGTGCCGATTTGCGCGCCAATTGATGAGCTGATAATCATTAAAAAAGCTAAAACAATATCGACGGTGTTGTTGGTAATGGCTTGTAAAAACGTGGCGTTGCTGGCGATGAAAACAATTTGAAAAAGCGAGGTTCCAACCACAACGGAAGAAGGCATGCGCAAAATATAAATCATTGCTGGAATCATCAAGAAGCCGCCGCCAACGCCCATTAAGGCAACTAAAATTCCAATGCCGATACTTAAAACGATTGGTGCAATTAAGCTTACAGTGATGTCGGATTTGGGAAAATATGATTTCCAAGGCAGGCGATCAATTTTGGCTAAAAATTTATCAAGATTACCATTTTCATTTTTTTCCCAAGTCACGCCATATTTTTTTTCAACCAAGGTTTTGACGCTGTCAATCAACATTGTAACGCTGATTGTTCCGAGAAAAATTACGTAAGTCAAAGCGACAACTAAATCTATATGACCGGTTTTTTGTAAAATTTTGAAAATGGAAACACCGAGCGTTGAGCCAATAAAACCGCCAATTACCAACACTAATCCCATTTTTATATCGACGCTACTTTTGCGAAAATGAGCAAATACTCCCGAAACAGAAGAAGCGATAATTTGATTGGTTGAAGTTGAAACCGCGATTGCCGGTGGAATGCCGATAAACATTAAAAGAGGGGTCGCAATAAAGCCGCCGCCAATTCCGAACATGCCTGCGAGAAAGCCAGTTGTAAGACCGAGTAACAAGATTAACAAAATGTTAACAGGAATCTCGGCAATTGGCAGATAGATTTGCATTAACTAATCACGGAAATTTTTTGTTCTGAAATTTCAAAATTCATGGCCGAATTTTGATCGTCAGAAATCTTGATTAAGGCGAGAGCGTGAAGCTCGGATTCATGAAAAACCGAAGACAGAATTATGCCAGCAGATTTTCCTTCGCAAGTTATTTCCGAATTTTTTGTGGCAATTGTGCCATCAATTTTAATGTGAAAAATTTTTTTGCGAATTTCGCCGCGATAATGCGTGCGAGCAGTTAATTCTTGGCCAATGTAACAGCCTTTTTGATAGTCGATGGCGTTTAAATTATCGAAGTCAAATTCCAAAATGAATGATTTATCGTAGGTTAAATCATTTTCGCTTTCAGGAATTTTTTTGGTAATGCGGGCGAAATGATAAATATTGTCGGGAGAATTTTTTATTTCAGATTTGGATTGGTAAAATCTATGTCCGAGCTTTTCATTTCTTGGATCGGGGAAGCCAATTTTTCCAAAATTATGAGTGACAATTAAAGCATCATTTTTGGCAATTGTTACTTTGGAGCGCAGTTTATAAAAATCGAATTTTTGCATGATTTCATCGCGTCTTTCGGCGTAACAATCGAGAATTAATTTTTCACCGATTTCACAAATAAAAAAATCATAAAGAAAGCGACCTTGAGCGCTTAACATTGCGGAGTAAATCAGGTTTTGACCGGAGGCTTTAAAAATATCATTAGTAATTAAACCTTGCAAAAATTTTTTACGATCTTCGCCGCCAATTTCAATGATGGCGCGCTCTTTTAAAGTTATAAAATCAGTCATTTGAGGTATTTTAGCTGTTTAATTGATGTCACCTTGAGCCTGTCGAAGGGTGATTTAGTGCTTGGAACCTGAATCGCCTTCGACAGGCTCTAACATTAATTTTAAGTTTTTTTCCAATTTTTCTAAATTCACCAACAAGCTCGCATGGTGAAAATCTTTAACTTTGCTGCTTTCGCCCATTTCACATTCTTGGTAAAAATAATTAATATTTAACATCGAAGCTAATTTGTAATATTCAGTTAATCTTCCCGATGAAGTAGCGCTGGCTAATTCTAAAGCTGACGAATTTTCTTTCATAAATAAAAGGTTGGTAAGTCCAGCGCCGTGCGGGCTTATGAGATATTTGGCTTGAGAGCAAATAGCAATTTGTTCATCGTAAGAATATTTTTCGGCGATAATTTTTTTAAAACCATATTTTTCAAGTAAAGCCACAACTTCATTTTCATTTTCGACAAAACGCAAAACTTGTCCTGCGCGGGAAATGTAAATTTTATCACCAAAATCCAAATTAGATTTTTGGTTTTGTAATAAAATTTTACGGATTTCTTGAAAAATAATCGGATGTTGCTGCGAAGGCTCTACAAAAGGAACTTCCGCAGTTTTAATATTTGATTTGCGGCGTAAAAAAATGATTTGTTTTTCAGTAATTCCGAATTTTACCAGTGACGGTAAAACAAATTTATAGCGCTGATATTTTTTAGGTAAAAAAAGTAAAGCATCTTTGGCGAGCCCCTTTTCTTGCAAAATTAAAAGTTTTTTTAAGGCGAAAATATGCCAATGATAATAATTACTCGTCCATTCGTCGGTGATTAGTAAAAATCTTTTGCGGCTAAAATTGAATTTGGGAAAAATAAATTTTAGGTAAAAACGAAAACCTTTGCGATATTTTTCGTAATTGCTGCTGATGCAGCTTTCTTTAATGATTTTGAAATAGCTAAAAAGCACTGAATTAGTGCTGATGTGGATGTTTTTAAAAGTTTTTATTTCTGGGACAAAGCAATTATCGGGCGCAACATTTTTAAAAATATCAAATTCTGGATTGGTTTCGTCAAAATTTTTGGGCTGTGAATATTGATAATTGATTGTTGAAAAGATGTTTTGCATTTTGCGAAATATTTTTTTTAAAACGAATTTATTGCACATGAAAATTTTAAACGCAATTCACGCGCAAGGGATTGGCGGAGTTGATCAGGTTTTTCGTAATTACAGTGAAATTTTGCTACAAAAAAATCACCAAGTTGCACTTTTAATCTCGGACAATGGTTATGATAAATATGCGGCGAAAAAAATTTTTAAATTAAAAAATTCGAGCCAGATTTTTGATTGCATAAAATTGCTTTGGATATTGCTTATATTCAAGCCCGACGTGGTTTTATGTCATTCTCGCCGCCTGATGAAATGGATGAAAATTATGCGGTTTTTTTCAAAGACAAAATCGGTTGCGATCAATCACGGAATTAGTTTTGAAAGCTCGCTGAATTGCGATTATGTAATAAATATTAATCAGCAAATTTCCGATTTGGTTGTGAAAACTGGTTTTGATAAAGAAAAATCTTTTGTGTTGCCCAACGTAATTAAGGTTGATCAAAAATATCGCGCCAAAACTCTAAAAATTGCGCCGACAATTGGCATTTATGGTCGCATCGAGCCTCGCAAAGGCTTCGATATTTTAATTGAAGCGGCAAGAATTTTGCTAAAAAACGGTCACGATTTTCGTTTAAAAATTGGCGGCTTTGAAGTTGCGGGTGGATATACCAAAGCTACTTCAAAATTGAACAGCTTGCTTTGGTATATCGGGGTTCCCCGCAAGGCGGGGCGCGACTCGTGTCGCGTAAAAAATAAAAAATATAACGAAGTCCAAAGGACTTCGGTATATAATTTAAATACGATTAAAGAATTTACTCGAAATAACGATGTTTTAGAAAAATGCGAATTTGTAGGCACGGTTTTAGATAAGTCGAAATTTTTTGAGAATGTTGATATTCTTTGCGTACCTTCGCGCGAAGAGCCATTTGGCTTGGTGATTTTGGAAGGATTTTTATTTTCAACTTTGGTGATTTCTTCTAATACAGATGGTGGAAAATTATTGATTAAAAATGACGAAGATGGCTTGCTGTTTGAAAATGAAAATGCCAAAGATCTGGCACAAAAAATAATTAAAGTTCTAAGTAATCCAGAAATTTACGCATCATTTACCAACAAAGCCTTTTCAAAGCTTGAAAAAGAATTTTCTTTTGATTTTCTGGCGCAAGAAATTGAAAAAATCCTTACCAAAATTTCTTAAAAAATGCTCAAAAAAATTTCCCTGCTATTAATATTAATTTCATTTTGCTCTTGTAGCCTTTTTGT
>CANKYC010000016.1 GCA_947487845.1 Rickettsiales bacterium
TTGGAAAGCAAACATATCGCGATTGAAAAAACTATTGATGAAAATAGTAAAATAAATGACGATGAAAAAGAAATTTCTGATAGTCTAAATTGTTAGAATTTTTACTGTCGGAAAATGCAGAGTGTCAGATGAAGTTTGAGTTATTACAAAAAAATAAAACCAAAGAAAATCAGGCAATATAAATCTTATTGGATTTTATTGGACTAATTTGTAATCAAAAGATGCGTTAGAACCAATAGAATCATAGCTTGGGAAGGTTTTAAATGGAACTAAAATTTCTTTTTATGTAAATTTTTGTACATGGTTTTGTACATGGAAAATTTTTGGATTCAGGCGAATTTAGCTGGATTTCTTTGGACAGGAGAAATGGGGAAAAGCCGCGTGTGTGTAGCTCTATCGGACTTTATTGGATTTCTTTGAAACTGGAAATGGTTGCGGGGGCTGGATTTGAACCAACGACCTTCAGGTTATGAGCCTGACAAGCTACCGAGCTGCTCTACCCCGCGGTAAGTGAAGAAAGAAAAACTTTTCTTCTGAAAACAAGAGGGCGCAACATAAGAGGGGGCAAAACTAAATGCAAGTTACAAAATTGATTCAACGTCAATTATTTTTTCGATGCGGCGCAGCTTTGATAGATCGGTCTCGTCGAGGAAATAATTTTGCGGCAATTCTATTTTGGTGATTTTTTTATCGGCGGCGACGACCAAAAAAACTTTGGTAAATTTTTCGTTACTAGTTGGTGCGATATATTTAGAGAGAAAAGATTTTATGCTGAAAAGTGGATCGCGATTTTTGATGATTATTTCAACTTTTGACAAAACTTTTTTTACAATTACCGGTTCATTTTGTTGTTGCAAAACTTGTGCTTTAGACTCGTAAGATGGAATGGGGCTTTGATTGTAGCCACCGCCGTTATTATTGGCATTGCGATTATAATTATTGCGCGCTGGTTGTTTTTTTATGTCTTCAAAATCCTTATCTTGGGCTTTGGTATTTTGAATAAATTCTTCGAGTTTTTTTACTTCACGAATCAAAATTCTCACGCCGCCATCATCTTTTTTAATTAGGCATTCAAGCGCGATAACGCTGCCATCAATTAAAATATCGCGGGCGGAAGTGATTAAAGATTCGTCAAAAATCATCGCTTCAAAAATTCCGTAAGGATCGGAAATTGTCATGTAAGCGAAGCGTCCGCGTGGCCCGGAACGGTGTTTACTTCCGGCGACAACGCCGGCCATTTTTACTAAATTTCCATCTTCAAGTTCATCGCGTTCTAGCTTATCAGAAAAGATTGCGCCGCGTTTTTTTAATTCGGAAACATTATCATCCAGCGGGTGTTCATTGAGAAAATATCCAAAGGCTTCAAATTCTTTTTGCAGGCGTTCGATTTTTGTCCAGTCTTCGGTTTTTTTTAATTCTGGTTTAGCATTGGCTTCGGGAAGACCGGCAAATAAACTCATTTGGTTAGAATTTGCAGCTTCAGTTTTTTGAGCGGAGTAGGCGGAAAGTATTTCAAAAGATTCTGCAACTTGGCGACGATTTTTTTGCAAGTCTTGAAATGCGCCAGCTTTGGCCAAGGCTTCGATTGATTTTTTATTGATTGAGCGCGGATCGAGGCGTTCGGCAAAATCATAAATATCAGCAAATTTTCCGTTGACTTCACGCTCTTTAATTGCAGTTTCCATCATTCCAAAACCAACGGCTTTAATAGCGCCAAGACCGAAGCGAATTGCAAATTTTTCTTGTGAATTTTGATGGTCTTGCGACATTTTTTTAAAAAGTGATATTTTTTAATTATGAAAAAAATTTCTAATAATTCATACAAAAGAGCAAATATAACTTACTCGCACATTTATTTTGACGATGTTTTTGATGAAGAAGAAATTGCGCGCATTGTTGAATATTGCGAAAAACATGAATTTCTAACTGCAACCCTTGGAAGTGATAGATCATTGGATGAAACGATCCGAAAATCAAATATAAATTTTCACAATCCAAATGAAGAAAATAACTGGATTTTTGAGCGCTTAAACTGGGCGATCGAAATGATAAACGATGATTTTTATAATTTTGATTTGGATGGCTATGATTTTTTTCAATATTCGCAGTATAAAAGCTCGCAGCTAGGGAAATATGATTTGCATATTGATATGTTTATGGGCGACGAATTGCCGACAAACACAACCGGAACTAGGAAATTATCTTTGACGTTTTTGTTGAGCGAGCCAAACGTTGATTTTGAAGGCGGAGATTTTCAGATTGTGCTCGCGCAAGAAAATCAAGCGGAGACAATTGAGATGAAAAAAGGGCGGATTATTGCTTTTCCTTCTTTTGTTTTGCATCGCGTTACGCCGGTTACGAAGGGAGAAAGAAAGTCGATTGTAGTTTGGGTTGAAGGACCAAAATTTAAGTAGGGAAGGTTGTAAGAATTAAGCGATAAATAATAAAACTAAAATTCCCAGCGCAATTCTATAAAAACCAAAAGGAATAAAACTGTGGCGACTAACAAAAGTAATAAACCATTTTATCACTAAAATTGCTGAGAAAAATGCTGACAATAATCCAATCAGAATAAGTTCGACATTGGTTCCTGTAAGCTCAGAGGAATTTTTTAAAAGATCATAAAAACTCGCTGCTGCAATTGTTGGAATTGCTAAAAAGAAAGAAAATTCTGTCGCAGTTTTGCGGTTTAATCCAAGCAAAAGCCCGCCAATAATAGTTGCGCCTGATCTTGAAATTCCGGGAATCATCGCCAGACATTGAAATAATCCGATATAAAAAGCTGAAATCGGTTTGATATTATTAACATCATCAACTTCTGATTTTCTTGGCTTCCTCTCAACTAAAATCATGATTATGCCGCCTAAAATTAAGCTGATTGCGATTACTAGATTTGAAAAAAGATATTCTTTAATTAATTTGTGCAAAAGCCCGCCAATTATTGCCGCAGGCATGAAAGACAAAATCAGGTTCAGTGTGAATTTTTGTTGTTCTTTTTGTTTTAAATTACAAACAACTGTGAAAATTTTTTGACGATAAATTACGCAAATCGCAAGTATCGCGCCGAATTGAATTACTATTTCGAAGAGACTATTTTTGATGGTTTGAAAATCGACAAGGTAAGAAAAAATCAACAAGTGCGCTGTTGATGAGACCGGAATGAATTCTGTTAATCCTTCAACAATTCCAAGGAAAACAGCTTTAAATAAATCGGCAAAATGAAGCACTTTAAAAGAGAAGTAAAAAGATGGTACCTCCGATCCGAATCGAACGGACACGTCCCAAGGGACAATAGATTTTGAGTCTATCGCGTCTACCAATTCCGCCACAGAGGCATTTAAAAAATAATCTTTAAATGGGTAGTAGGTTTAAGTTTTTCGATTTTTTAAAAAGATCGTAAATATAAATAAACTTATAGAAGATGAAGTGAATTTAAAACGTAGAAAAATAAAATCCTACTAGAGATCTGAACTTTTTTAAAAAAAGTTTTACAAAAAATTCTTCAAAAAATTTGGCCAAGAAATTTAAAGCTATTGCTAAAATTTCTTGACCAAACCCAAAGCAGAAAATCTAAAAAGTAAATTTTGGGAGGCGCACTTTAGCAAAAGTTAAAATAAAAAGTCAAAAACCTTTAACTAAAATATTATGAATCTGGTTAAATGACTTAGAGCCGCGGATTCTGGTAGTCAAATAATATAGTTTAACATAATTGCTATTATGTGGAATTAAGATTTGGGGTTTTTAAAGTTTTTTGAGGTTTTGGTTTTTTTATTCTCAAAACTTATTCTTCGTCAAGTTTATATGCAGGATTAAAATAATTTCGGATTTCGGGTTTTTTAGCTGCCAAAATTTATTTTTTTAGGACTGCATGACTCGAGTCCAGCCAATTCTTTCTTTGTTAATTGGTCGAGTACTTTTTCTAGAGTTTGGTTTTTGTTCTGGCGCAGTTTTTAAATCTGACTTAGAGAAATTTTCTAAAAGAATTTCAACGAATTCTCATCAACCTCTCTGTAAATGAGTATCCGCTCTGGAAAAAAGCATCTGCGCGGAAGTTTTTCCAGGAGAGTTAGAAATAGCTTTAGCATCTAATTCTCTCGCAGCGATGAGTTTATGTAAATAATTTTGTTCTTCTGAATTAATTTCAAGACCCGGAATTTCTTGAACCTGACCAGCAACAAAAATATCTGCAGCAACTGAACTAGAGACAACTAGACCATCCCAATTTTCTTTATTATCTTCATCAATAGCTTCTTCTTTGCTATATTTTACCCCTTCTCCATGACCATCGCAAATTGTTGCTATGATTGTTTGATTAACAGGAAGCCGCGGATTTTGATTAGCTTTAAGAGCAATATGAGTAACCGAAACATTGTCAAGAGAACCCTTTTGCAAAGCATACTCAGATGCGATATCGGCAAAACTGCGCTCCTTATTGCTGAGATGAGATTTTTTAATATTAAAAATATTGTCGCGAAAAGAAGCGGTAAGATTTTTTCTTAACTTTTGCTCACCATTTTCGTCAATATAAGCCTTAAAGTTGCATTTCATCCTACTAAAATTTGGATCACTTTTGCTATTAAAATTCCACAATCCATCACAACTCACCACCAAATCTAAATCAATTATCCTGTCTTGCTTGATGCCAATTTTTTCACATAGATCAGATATGTTGTAGTGAAAAACATCTGGCTTTCTGATTAGGCAATCTTCATTATTATTTGATTTCATTAAGACGCTATAATCACCAATTGCCCCACCCATTTCCAATATTCCATTAACCACATCAGCTCCTTGGTCAGGAATAATTTTCCCTCCCATACCTTTAACATAATTTCTAACTCTTGGCACATCAAAATCATGATCTTGAGTTAAAAGAACAGAAATATATCTATCGCGCAGCCTACCTTTATATCTAAAGATTAGAGCCGCTCGCGAATCTCCAAGATTGGCGACGGTAATATCTTCTCCGCTAACAATTGCACTGCATACAGTTGTCCCATATAGACAACTCTTATGTTTTAACTCACTTGCCGCTATCGTCTCTTGTAGAAATTTCTCAGCATCTTGTGACTTGCTAACATTGGGTAAAATACCAATAAAGCCTGAGTCTTGCTGGCTTGGGCGCTTTCCCCTTCTCTCAGATAATGAAATATATCCTTGTTGATTCGATTTACTAAAATCGCCTTCTTTATTTTCTGTCACAAGATTTTGTTTCATATCTTAAAAATTTGTCAATTAAGATGAGGCTTAAGTCGTCACTTTTTAAACTCGGCTAATATAATTCTGAAATAGTTATTATTTAGATGAATTTGATAAATCGATAACTATTGATTTATCGTCATTGGCTTCAATTTTTGGTTTTGCTACTTGATTTGCAACTGGCGTGACGGTTGTGGTGGTTTGAACTTTAACTGCTGCTGGAGTTGGAGCGGCTACAATTGGTTTTGGAGTTGGAACGACCAATTCAACTTTTTTAACAGCTGGTTTTTTGTGTTTTACAACTTTCCCTGCTTCACCTTTGTTAAATTTAAAAGATGAAAAAGATTCTGCTGTTTTTTCTTTATTTATTTCTACTGGCGCAGCTGCAACGGTTTTTGCAACTTCGGATTTATCGCCAGTTGGGGTTTTAAGTAAATAGATTACTCGGTTGCTTTTTTTAATTTGGTCGCTGGTTACGGCATTTTTAGAAACTTCCGAATTAGCTGCTGCAGCTGGCGCTACGAGTTTATATCTAACTGCGCCATAATTTTTTGTACTACCTTGCTTCTCAATTGAAATCGCATTTGGATTTTGATCAGTATAATCGTGAAGTGATTTTCCATCTTCAGCTGAAACTAATTTAAATTTTTTAGTTACAATTGCGGTAGAGGGAGATCTTTTGGCAATCATCGGAACCGCTTCTTTAAATTGCCGCGATTTACCTTCTGGAGAAGAAAATTTAAAAATTCTTTGAGATTGCGCCGCGCTTAAACCACCAACATCAGATTCAATAAATAAATCCATTTTCACAACGCGATCAAGATAAGCTTCGATAATAACTTGAGCTGGCTGATTTTCGCGATTTCTTGCGATAACAAAAGCCTCGGTCAATTGTTCTTTTAATAATCTTACATCCATCAATTTGATGAAATTATATTTTTCAAACATTGAGTTTAAGCAGTCTGAACAGTCAGACATTGCAGCGTGAATAATTGCTGATTCTCCCGATGAATTAACGCTGCTTGCTTGCGCACCTTTAACCAAAAGCAAATCTACAATATCTTTGTCGCCAGCCAAAGCGCCGCGCATTAGCGGAGTCCAGCCTTCATTGTCAGTGGCATTTACTTCAGCTTCGTTTTCTACTAAAATTTTTACGACTTCAAAATTCTTTTCGCGGCAAGCCATATGTAAAGCGGTTGCGCCACCAACATTTTTTTGATTTACCGTCGCACCGCCCGCTTTGCTGAAAAATTTTACGCCAGTTATGTCATTGCTGGTAACTGCCGACATCAAAGCACTAACGCCAACAAATTGATTATTTGAATTGTCGTAAAGCCCTTGAATTTGTGCGCGGATTGATTCGCTGCTGAAAAAAATTGTTAGGGCAACAGAAGAGATTCCAAGTAATAAAAGGCTTTTTTTTCCAAAATTTTTCTTAGTCATTTTGTCAACTTTATATTCGTTATAAAAACTTATTTAGTGTTAATTCCAGCGATTTTCTAACTCTTTAATCAAGGATTGATCGCCCGGTTCATAAGGTTTTTCAATCCAAGTTTTAGCACCATTTTGCAAAAGATATTTCACCACAATTTCTTTTTTGTGGCGATATGCAATTGAAAGCGCCGTAAATCCGTCATTATCCATCGCATTAACATCAACACCCTTGGAAACAAACAATTCAACCGCGGGCAAAAAGCCAACGCGAGATGCGTGCATCAGGTAAGTTCTACCAAAAGCGTCAATATATTTGGGATCAGCCTTGTTGTCGATTAATAGTTCGAGCGCTTTTATATCAAGCATTTCAATTGCAATATCAATCGGGGTATATCCAAGACCGCTTAGCAGATTTGGATCAGCGCCTTTAGCAAGTACTGAAGCCATGATAGCCGCCTTTTGTAAAAGTACAGAATAAGTTAAGATAGTGTCACCATTTTGGTTTCTTATGTTTGAATTTTCTACATCTTTATAAGCACTGTTGAAATATGAAACACTGCCAGAAGAAATGGCATTAAATAAAACTTCGATTCTTTCTCGAATGTTTGGAACTAGAGGAATATGAAGATTATCCGCCGTGCGATAATGATTTAAAATTGGTGGCGCTGGCAATTCATCACTAATAAAACGATTAATTTCTTTCGGGCGCGGAACTATTTTTTGATCACTTTCATCGAAATCTTCATCCGATAATTGCAAAGAATTTTTCTCGATTTGAATTAAATATTTCTCCCGCAAATCCTGAAGTTTTTTTAATTTTTCTTCGCGCTTTTTTTCATTTAATTTCTTTTGTTCCTCAGCGGCCAGACGTTTTTTTAAACTTTGTTTTTTGGCGGAATTAATATGTTTTTCAGTCTTAGATTTTTGGAATTTTCTCGGTGCAACAATGGTTTCTTCTTCAGGTTTATTAGATTTTTTATTTAAGAAATTTTGAATTTTGGAAATTGGATTCAGGCTCTGAACTTTATCAATAGTCGCTCCAACTTTACTTGATTCAGCTGCTGGAACAATTGGATTTGATTCTGAAGAATTGGCTTTATCCGTAATTGTCGGAGCCGGAATCGCCGCTGGCAATTCCTTAACTTCAGGTTCTTTTGCTTTGTCAACTTTAACTTCAGGCGGATTTTTTATTGCCAGCTCTTTTTCTTCCTGCTTTTGCGCTTCAGTTTTTTTATCAAGATCATCAAGCCCTAAAGATTCGATATCAATTTTAACTTTTTTAGGATCAAACGGTTCCAGCGCTGCTTTTTTCGCCTTCAAAACTTCAGCCATTTCTTCCATACTTTGCGGAGTTTTGCTATTGTTAGTTCCTTGCGCAGCATGAAGCGACGAGCAAAAAACAAAGTAAATAGTAATGAAAAATATCTGAAACATAATTGGGTTATTGCACTGGATCAAAACCACTTTTTTTTGAAAAAGGATGGCATTTAAGAATTCGAAATGTTCCTAAAGTTAAACCTTTAATCAACCCTTTTTTCTCAATTGCTTGAATCATGTAATTAGAACAAGTCGGAGAAAACCGGCATTTATGTTGACCGAGTAAAGGCGAGAGAATTAAGCGATAAAGTTTGATTAAGGAAATAAAGAAAATTTTATAATATTTATTCATTGCTCATCTCCAGCCAATCATCTTCATTCAAAATTTTTAAACCAAGTTCATTCGCTTTTTTTAATTTTGATCCTGCTTCATTTCCCGCAACTACAAAATCAGTTTTGCTCGAAACTGAACCAACAACTTTCATCCCTAAATCTTCGGCTTTTTTCTTGGCTTCAGCGCGAGTCATTTTTTCTAAAGTTCCGGTAAAAATTATCGACTTTCCGGCAAATTTTGAATCTGAATTTTTAATCACCGCATCTTCAATTTGTAACTCATTTTCTAGATCCAAAACCATTTTTAAATTTCGATCATCACGAAAATAATCCAAAACCGCCTGCGCCATTTTTTCGCCAATTCCATCAATTGCGACAAAGGTTTGATATTCTTCCTGATCTTGTGCCGATGCAAGTTTTGCAAGCTTTAACGTCACTTCGATAAATTTTTTATAAGAAATAAAATGCTGCGCTAAAACTTTGGAAGTTGTTTCGCCAACATGGCGAATTCCAATCGCGTAAATAAATTTTTCTAAAGAAATTTTACGCTTTTGATTGATTGCCAAAAACAGATTTTCAATTGATTTTTCGCCCCAGCCTGGTTTTTCATTAAGCGGATTTGTAGAATTTTTTTCATTTTCTTCGAGCTTAAAAATATCAACAAAACTTTTGATTCTTCCTTCAATAAAAAAATTCTCGATCTGTTTTTTTCCAAGTCCGGTAATATCAAAAGCGTCTTTGGAAACGAAATGTTTTAAAGTTTCTTTTAACTGTGCCGCGCAAGATAAACCGCCATTGCAGCGCAAAATTACATCATCGTCATTTTTAACAATTTCAAAACCGCAAACCGGACAATTTTTTGGAAAAGTAAAAGCAACTGAATCAGATTTTCTTTTGCTAAAATCAACTTCTAAAACCTGCGGAATCACGTCGCCAGCGCGTTGAATCAAAACTATATCGTGAATACGAATATCTTTGCGGGCAATTTCATCTTGATTATGAAGTGTCGCCCGCGAAACCACAACGCCGCCGATATTCACTGAACGAAGCTCGGCGACTGGAGTTAGCGCGCCCGTTCTGCCAATTTGGATGATTATATTTTCAATTTCAGTTTTAGCTTTTTCGGCCGCAAATTTATGCGCAATCGCCCAGCGCGGGCTTCGAGCAACAAATCCTAAACGTTCTTGTAATGCAAAATCATTCACTTTGTAAACCATGCCATCGAGATCGTAATCAAGCTGATAGCGCGAATCGGCGATTTCTTCATATAATTTTATCACATCATCAATATCAGCGCAAATTCTGGAATGAGGTTCGTTTTTAAAGCCAAATTCTTGCAATTTTTTGTGAAGTTGTGATTGCGAATCACAAATAAAATCATCAGAAAATTCGCCAACCGCGTAAGCAAAATAACTTAATTTTCTTGAAGCTGTAATTGTTGAATCAAGTTGGCGAAGCGAACCGGCTGCTGCGTTGCGAGGATTGGCAAAAATTTTTGCACCTTGTTCTTCTTGTCTAATATTTAGTTCTGCAAAATCTTTTTTACCCATATAAATTTCACCGCGAATTTCAAAAATTTTTGGTGGATTTGAGATCTTTAAAACCTGCGGAAATCCGGCGATAACTTTTATATTTTGCGTAACATCTTCGCCTTCAAAGCCATCGCCACGAGTTGCGGCGTGAATTAATTTACCATTTTCAAAACGCGCTGAAAAAGAAAGTCCGTCGATTTTTACTTCGCAGAAAAGTTCAAGTTTGGGATTTGGCGCGCTGAATAAATCTTTAACTTCATCTTTTTTATCTAATCCCAAAAAGCGATTTACGCGATCGATAAAATCTGAAATATCTTCCCGCGTAAAGCCATTTGCAAGCGACAGCATTGGTTTTGCATGGCGAATTTTAGAAAAATTATCTAAAGTTTTTCCGCCGACTTTTTCTTTTTGTTGATCAAAAAATTGCGGATAATTTTGGCGATATTCTTCAAGTTTTTTTCTTAATTCATCATATTCAGAATCTGAAATTAACGGCGCATCCATTGTGTGATAAGCCGCGTCGTGTTTGGCTATTTCGGCTTTTAGATTTTCGATTTCGAGCAAAATTTTTTCCATTTTAAACTAGATTATCATCATTCACATTATTCAAACTTTTATAAGTTTTTTGGAGATCGAATTTTTTGAAATAAGCTTCGTCAATTGCGTGAACAAAGACCTCGCCGTCTTTCATGCCAATACAAAAAAGCCCAGTCGTCATATTGAAACTCGACATTAAAAGCGCCGGATTAAAATGATTTTCTTCATGAAGTTTTATTACGTAAACCCTTGGATAAAGCGGCTCATTACTAATTGCTAATTTTACAACCAGTTTTACGGCGCTAAAAAAATTACGTAAAAAAGATTTAAAAAAATGGCTATAAAAACCAAAGCTTAAATAAAGTAATTCACTTTTTTTCTCGATGATGTTGATGCGATAAGAAGCAATGCTGACAACGCCTGAAGCCAATATTCCAAAAAAAACGTAAAGCCATGAAATATGTCCACCCGCGACCATGAACATGATCCAAAGCGCGAAGAGAAATAAAAATAAGTTGAAAATGTTTAACATTTATCAAATGAAAATTAAGAATGATTTATGCAATAAATTCTCTTTAAAAAAATCCTCAAACACAATGAAAAAAATTCTGATTGTTCAAGCTGTTTTTTACGAAAAAATTTCTGCCATGCTTTTAGAAGGCGCGATTAAAAAATTAGAAGCTGCGGGCTATGAATATGAAATAGTGACTTTGTCGGGAGCCTTTGAAATTCCTGCTGCAATCGCCTTTGCCGAAACTAGTAAAAAATATGCCGGCTATGTTGCGCTTGGCTGCGTAATTCGCGGCGAAACTACGCATTATGATTATGTTTGTCTCGAAAGCGCGCGCGGTTTGAATGAATTAGCCTTTAAAGAAAAACTAGCGATTGGTTATGGAATTATTACTACTGAAAATGAAGCTCAAGCTATTGTAAGAGCCGATCCGAAGCAAAAAAATAAAGGTGGTTTTACAGCTGGTGTTTGTTTGGAAATGGTGAAATTGAAAGAAAGATTTTTGTAAAAAAAATATTGAATCACCTAGCGCCAAGAGATAGCTTTACAAAATAAATTCATTTTCTTTTTTTCAAAATCTATGCCCAAAAAAATCAAAAAAAATAAGAAGTCAATAATTGCCGTTTGCTTATTAGTGGTGGCGCTTTTTTTAGTGTTTAAACCAAAATACAGTCAGACAAATGCAATGAAGACAATTGCAAATGTTGCAGAAGTAAATGTTGTCGCGGTTAAAAAACAAAAAATTCAACTCACCCAAGAATTGCCGGGACGCGTTGAAGCTCTAAGAATTTCAGAAGTTCGTCCGCAAGTTGATGGTATTATTAGAAAGGTAAAATTTATTGAAGGTTCTTTTGTAAAAGAAGGCCAACAGCTTTACCAGATTGATCCCACAGTTTATAAAATTGCTCAACAAACTGCTGATGCAAATCTTAAAGCTTTGAAGGCGAAAAAAGAACGTTATCAAAATTTGGTTGAACTTGATGCGGTTAGTAAACAAGAATATGATGATGCGGTTGCCTCTTACGAATCGGCCAAAGCTACATCCGCAGCAGCGCAAAATAATTTGGATTATACTAAAGTTATGGCACCAATTTCGGGATATATTGGCAAAACTAATATTACCGAAGGTCGCCTTGTAACCACAAACCAAGCTGATGTTTTAACTACAATTACCCAACTTGATCCAGTTTATGTTGATATGGCGCAACCAACGCGCGACATGATTAAGCTTGGAAAACAAAAAGAAATTAAAGTCACAGTTTTAACTGATGATCCAACTTATAAAAATAGCGGAACTCTAAAATTTTCAGAAGTTTTTGCTGATGAAAGCACAGATTCTGTGCGCCTTCGTGCTGTTTTTTCAAATAAAGACGGCAAACTAATTCCGGGAATGTTTGTCACCACTAAATTGCATTTAAAGCCAATTGAAGCAGTTATAGTTCCGCAAAAAGCTACAATGCGTACGCCAGACGGTAATTTGCTAGTTTTTGTGATTAAAGAAGGAATTGCCAAAGCCAGATCAATCAAGGCTGAACAAATATATAATGATAATTGGGTTGTTATCGAAGGCTTGGAAGATGGTGAAGTTGTGATTTTGGAAGGTTATCAAAAAATTGCTGACGGCGCAAAAGTAAATCCTGTAGAAGTGGTTGCGCCAAGCATCGAGGAGAAAAAATAAAAATGTCCAATTTTTTTATTGATCGTCCAATATTTTCTTGGGTTCTTGCAATAATCATCATGCTTGCCGGCGGCTTATCGCTGCTTAAAATGCCGATTGAGCAATATCCAAATATCGCACCACCTTCAGTTTCAATTTCAACTTCAATGCCCGGCGCTTCTGCCGAAACTCTGGAAAATAGTGTAACCCAAGTAATCGAACAAAGCCTTACTGGTATTGACTCTTTACGCTATTTCAACTCCACAAGTGATTCCGACGGCAACGTGATGATCACCCTCACTTTTGAGCCAAAAACCAATCCTGATATTGCCCAAGTTCAAGTGCAAAATAAATTGCAAGCGGCGATGTCGCTATTGCCACAAGAAGTTCAGCAACAAGGCGTGCGAGTTTTAAAGGCCAATAATAATTTTTTGGTGGTGATCGGGCTTTATTCAGAAGATGATTCAACCAGCGAAAGCGTGCTTGGCGACATTTTATTAACTGATATTAAAGATAATATTTCGCGCATTAACGGCGTTGGCAACGTAACGTTTTTTGGCAATCCGCGCGCCATGAGAATTTGGCTTAACCCAAATAAACTTTTTGGTTACAGCATTACAACTGCAGATGTTATTGCCGCAATTAAAGCGCAAAATGCTGATGTTTCTGCGGGTCAACTTGGTGGACTTCCGGCGATGCAAGGCCAGCAATTAAACGCCACAATAACTTCCCAATCAAAATTAAAAACGGTCGATGATTTTAAAAAAATTATTTTACGCGTTAATAAAAATGGAGCGCAAGTTCGCTTAAAAGATGTGGCAAAAGTTGAACTTGGGTCGCAAAGTTATAGCACCAGCGCTCGCTATAAAAGACATCCCGCCTCGGGAATGGCGGTAATTTTAGCCAGCGGCGCCAACGCTTTGGACACGGCAGATGCCGTAAAATCAAAAATGAATGAACTAACTCAAAACCTGCCAAAAGGGGTGAAAGTGGTTTATCCATATGATTCAACGCCATTTATTAAACTTTCAATTAAAGGTGTATTTATAACTTTACTAGAAGCGATTTTTCTGGTGTTTTTAGTGATGTTGCTTTTTTTACAAAACTTTCGCGCCACTTTAATTCCAACCATCGCCGTGCCCGTGGTTTTGCTTGGCGCATTTGCAATTTTATTTGCTTTTGGTTTTACGATTAACACTTTGACAATGTTTGCGATGGTTCTGGCGATTGGTTTGCTGGTTGATGATGCGATTGTTGTTGTTGAAAATGTAGAACGAATTATGAGCGAAGAAGGTCTTTCGCCAATTGACGCCACGCGCAAATCAATGAAACAAATCACCGGCGCTTTGATTGGTATCGCTTTGGTTCTTTCTGCCGTATTTATTCCAATGGCATTTTTTGGCGGATCGGCGGGCGCGATTTATCGCCAATTTTCTATCACCATCGTTTCTTCAATGGTGCTTTCAGTTTTGGTAGCATTGATTTTGTCTCCTTCGCTTTGTGCTACAATTTTAACTCCAGTTAAAAAAGGTCACTCTTTAAATGAAAATAAATTTTTCAGCTTCTTCAATATTAAGCTTGATTTAGTAAGAAATTTTTACACCAACAGCGCTAATAAAATTATCGGCAAACTATTTCGCTTCTTCATGATTTATATTGTGATGCTTGGTGGTTTGGTATTTTTATTCATGCGTATGCCAACTTCATTTTTACCAACTGAAGATCAAGGTATGATGTATTTGATGATCAATACGCCAAGCGGTTCTTCGCTCGAGCGCACAACTGAAAGTTTGAAAAAAGTTGAAAATTATTTCCTCGAAAAAGAAAAAGATAATATCGATCACTTATTCACCATTGCCGGTTTTAGCTTTGCTGGTCGCGGACAAAATGCTGGTTTCGGTTTCATCGGTTTAAAAGATTGGGATCTTCGCAAAAGACCGGATCAATCAGTTGCTGCAATTTCTGGTCGCGCCATGGGCGCGCTTTCAACTATGAAAGATGCTATGGTTTTTACTTTTTTCCCGCCGCCAATTCGTGAATTGGGAAATGCTTCCGGTTTTGATTTGCAACTTTTAGATCGCGCCGGGCTTGGTCACAACGCTTTAATGGGTGCGAGAAACCAACTTCTGGGTGCTTCTGCAAAAAATCCACTTTTGATCGGCGTTCGCCCCAATGGTTTAAGTGATACGGCGCAATATAAAATTGACATTAATTTTGAAAAAGCCGCCGCGCTCGGAGTTTCAATTTCTGATATCAATCAAACTTTGCAAACCGCTTGGGGTTCAACTTATGTTAATGATTTCCTCGATAAAGGTCGGATCAAAAAAGTTTATTTGCAATCTGACGCGCCATATCGCATGAATCCGACTGATATCACAAAATGGTACGTCAGAAATAAAGATGGCAAAATGGTTTCATTTGGCAGCTTTTCTACAGCGCGTTGGACTTTTGGTTCACCAAAATTAGAGCGTTTTAACGGAACTTCTTCGTTAAATATTCAAGGCGCTGCAATTCCGGGAATTAGCACCGGAACTGCGATGAATGAAATGGAAAAAATGATTAAAAATCTTCCCGCAGGAGTTGATTTTGCTTGGTCGGGAATTTCTTACGAAGAAAAAACTTCCGGCTCACAAACTTTAGGACTTTATATAATTTCCTTGATCGTGGTTTTTTTATCGCTCGCAGCGCTTTATGAAAGCTGGTCAATTCCGTTTTCAGTAATTTTAGTTGTGCCTTTTGGAATTATCGGCGCTTTGATTTCTTCGCAAATTAGCGGCATGAGTAATGACGTTTATTTTCAGGTTGGTCTTTTAACTACAATCGGACTTTCAGCCAAGAATGCGATTCTAATCGTAGAATTTGCCAAAAGCCTTTACGACGAAGGTCACAATATGGTTGAAGCAACATTGATCGCAACCAAACTGCGTTTCCGCCCGATCATCATGACATCAATGGCTTTCATGTTTGGCATCATTCCACTTGCAACCGCAACTGGCGCTGGTTCTGCAAGCCAAAGAGCAATTGGAATTGGCGTAATGGGCGGCATGTTCGCCGCTACATTTGTGGCAACTTTATTTGTGCCCATGTTTTTCGTTTTAGTGCAAAGACTTGCTAAAAAAACCGTAAGAAAAAAAGCCTAAATTTATGAAAACAAAAAATTTTCCAACTTTATTTCTAACTTTAGCAGCTTTCACTTCTTGCACTATGGCGCCCAAATATATCACGCCAAAAGCGCCAGTTTCGTTTCAAGAAGAAAATAAAAACAAAGAAAAAATCACCACAATTTCTTGGGATCAATATTTTGATACTCCCGATTTACAAAGAATAATTAGGCTGGCGCTGGAAAATAATCGCGATTTGCGCATCGCCAATCTTAATATTGAAAATAGCAAAGCAGCTCACGCAATTGCTCGTTCTAATCTTTTTCCCACAATTAACGCCACAGCCAATACAGCGCGTCAAGGAGTTCCGGGAGCTTTCGCTGCTTTCACTCCCAAAAAACAATTTCGCGCTAACTTAAATAGCGCTTCTTACGAAATTGATTTTTTTGGCAGATTACAAAGTTTAAAAAAAGCCGCTTTGGAAACTTTTTTAGCAACAAAGCAAGCGCGCAACATTACCAGAATTGCTTTAATCAGCGAAACCGCCAATTCTTACGCCCAGTTTTTACTAGATAATAAAATTTTAAATTTAGCTGAAGAAAATTTAGCCGCGCAAACTCAACGTTATAAATTTACAGAATTGCGCTTACAAAATGGCATTGATTCAACGGCAGATTTATTGGTGGCACAAACTTTGCTTTCCGCCGCAATTTCTACTCGTGAAAATTATGCTAAATTAGTTGTTCAAGATAAAAACGCCTTGATGGTTTTGACTGGAATTTTTGATGAAAAATCTTTGCCGAAATTGACTGATATTAACGACATAAAAATTAACGAAGATTTGTTGGATAATGTTCCCTCAAATGCCCTACTTTCAAGACCTGATATTAAGCAGGCGGAACATGTTTTAAAAAGCGCCAATGCCAATATTGGCGCTGCTCGCGCCGCATTCTTTCCATCTATTACTTTAACTGGAAGTTATGGTTATGCTTCGCGCGAAATGAATAGTTTATTTGATTCAAGAACTTGGGTTTTTACGCCACAAATTAATTTGCCAATTTTTACTGGCGGCAAAAATATTGCCAATTTGAAAGTTGCCGAAATCGAGAAAAAAATCGAAATCGCACAATATGAAAAAACAATTCAAACCGCTTTTAGCGAAGCATCAAATGAGTTGGCGGCAAGAGATGCGGCGCTTAAACAGTTAAAGGCTTATGACGATGTTTTGAAAGCGCGAGAAAAATCTTTATCAATTTATGAACATCGCCGTAACGCTGGAATTGCGAGCGGACTAACGCTTTTGGATATTAAAATTGCGGCTTTAACGGCAAAACAAGATCAAATGAGCGCGAAAAAAGAATATATCGCCAACTTGATTAACCTCTACAAAGTTCTCGGCGGCGGCAGCGATATTGAGGATGAGGAGTAG
>CANKYC010000017.1 GCA_947487845.1 Rickettsiales bacterium
AATAACGGTCGAACCAATTGAAACGTTAAAAAAACCAAATTTATGCAGTTAAAAAACCAAAAATTATTTGAAGAAAAAAGTTTTATTGGCGGCAAATTTTTTGATAAAAATTCTAAGATTAAGGTTTTTAACCCAGCTACACAAAATCTGATTGGCGCAGTTCCTAATTGCGACTTGGCTGATATAAAAAACACAATCGAAACCGCGCAAAATGGTTTTGAAAAATGGAAAAAACTAACTGGAAAAGAGCGGGCAAAAATTCTGAAAAACTGGTATGAATTAATTTTAGAAAATCTGGAAGATTTAGCGGTTATTCTTACAACCGAGCAAGGAAAACCTTTGTTTGAGGCGCGCGGCGAAATTATTTATGGCGCCAATTTTGTTGAATGGTTTGCCGAAGAAGCAAAGCGAAATCACGGCGACAATATTTTGGCACCAAAACAAAATCAAAAAATAATTACTCAACTTGAACCAGTTGGCGTGGTTGGAGCAATTACGCCATGGAATTTTCCTTCAGCAATGATTACACGAAAAGCTGCCGCCGCAATTGCCGCTGGTTGCGCGGTGGTTTTAAAACCTTCCGAACTCACGCCATTTTCTGCCATAGCTTTGGCGGTTTTGGCGCGTGAAGCGGGAATTTTTGACGGCGTTTTTAATGTAATTACGGGCGACGCCCAAATGATTGGCGCAGAGTTTTGTAGCAACAAAATTATGCGCAAAATCAGTTTCACCGGATCAACCAAAATTGGAAAATTACTCAACAAACAATGCGCCGACGATTTAAAGCGAGTTTCCTTAGAACTTGGCGGTTCGGCACCTTTTATTGTTTTTGCCGACTGCGATTTTGACAAAGCAATTGCTGGATTAATTCACGCCAAATTTCGCAATGGCGGACAAGCTTGCACTTGCGTAAATCGCATTTTTGTTGAAGAAAAAATTCACGACAAATTTGTTGAAAAACTTGTTGAAGAAGTAAAAAAAATCAAAGTTGGTAATGGGTTTGAAGCTTTGTCAAATATGGGTCCGATGATTTCTGATGCAGCAATAAAAAAAGTTGAGCGTTTGGTTGAAGACGCCTTAAAAAACGGCGCCAAATGCAAAATTGGCGGAACAAAACTTGCTAATCTTGGAAAACAATTTTTTGCTCCAACCGTTTTAACTGGGGTTTTGCAAAATATGGCAATTGCCAATGAAGAAATTTTTGGCGCGGTTGCCGCAATTCAAAAATTCACAACCGAAAAAGAAGTAATCGAACTTGCCAATAACACCGACTATGGCTTGGGTTCTTATCTTTACACGTCAGACAATTCAAGAATCTGGCGCATTTGCGACGAATTACAATTTGGAATGGTTGGCGTCAACGAACCATCTTTTGCCACCGAAGTTGCCCCATTTGGCGGCATTAAACATTCGGGATTTGGTCGCGAAGGATCGCATTTGGGAATTGCCGAATTTTGCCAAGTAAAAACTTTGCACATCAGTTTTTAATGTTGCATCTTATAACTAGTTTATAATGTTATAGCGCAATCTTCATATAACTTTATAAACTCCATACAACTATGAATCCCTTACAAAATCCTTTCTCCCCCGGAGCTGGATCGCCACCTCCAGAATTAGTTGGTCGTAAAAATATATTAGATCGGTCAAAAATAATTTTGGGCCGACTAAAAGCAGGCAGATCTGAAAAGAGTTTTTTACTGGTTGGTCTTCGCGGCGTTGGAAAAACTGTTCTGCTTAATGAAATATACAAGCATTCGCAAGGTGAAGGATTTAAATCTATTTTGGTAGAAGCGCATGAAGGAAAGAGTTTGCCAGCCCTTCTTATTCCACAGCTCAGACAGGTTCTTTTCAGTTTAGATCAAATTAAAGATTTAAATCAAAAAGTAAAAAAGGGATTTAGAGTCTTAAAAAGCTTCTTAAACGGAATAAAAATGAAAATTGGTGATTTAGAAATTAGTCTTGATGTAGATCCGGAATTGGGAGCGGCAGATAGCGGAGATTTAGAATCTGATTTGCCAGTTTTATTTGAAGCAATTGCCGAAGCGGCTCAAGGAAGAGAAACTGCGGTAGCAATAATGATAGACGAAATTCAATATTTATCTGAAAAAGAATTTAGTTCTTTAATCATGGCAATGCACAGAATCTCACAAAGACAACTTCCATTAATATTAATTGGCGCCGGTCTTCCTCAACTTGTAGGGCTCGCAGGTAGATCAAAATCTTATGCAGAACGATTATTTGATTATCCTAGCATCGGACCACTTAACAAATCAGATGCAATTCTTGCTCTTCAAGAGCCAGCAAAAGAACAAGGGGCAAACTTCACAGCCGAAGCGCTAGATGAAATAATATCAAAAACAGAGGGCTATCCATATTTTATTCAAGAGTGGGGTTATCACTCTTGGAATATCGCTGAAACCAATGAAATTAATTTAGAAAATATTCACGAGGCAACAAAAACATCTTTACAACGCCTTGATGAAAGCTTCTTTAGGGTAAGATTTGATCGCCTGACTCCTTATGAAAAAAAATATCTTCGCGCTCTAGCCGAACTAGGAAGCGGACCTCATAGGTCGGGAGACATTGCTGCAAAATTAAATGTAAAGCAGCAAACAGTTTCACCAACCAGAAATAATTTGATTAAGAAGGGAATGATTCACAGCCCCTCTTACGGAGATACCGAATTTACCGTACCTCTATTTGATGATTTCATGAGACGAGTAATGAGAAATATTGAGTAAATTTTCTTGGATAAATTTAAATTAACACATCCTCAATCAACATTTGCACTTTTTCAACACCCATCCAACTGTTGATATTCAAGGTTCCAACCAAGTTTAAAGACTTGGTAAATTTTGGATCGAGTAAAATTTCTCCCAGCGCAGTATTAACGCTTCGAAAAGCCACAGCTTGAATTTGTCCAGTAAAACCTACTGCCGATTTTGTGCAAAAAATTCCACTAATATGTTCACCAGTTTTGCCAATTATATTGGCTTTTACTTTTTGCACATCGCGCAAAATAAATTTTGGTCGCGCATTACCAACGCCAAACGGCTCAAGCTTTGCCAGCTCTTTTAATAATTCAATATTCACTTGCGGCAAATCGAGAGCAATATCAAATTCCATTTTTTTATTAGCTGAAAGTTCCATGATTTTTTCACCTAAATTTTGGTTAAAAAAATTATGAAGCTCAGAAATTTTTTCTGGCAAAACTGAAAATCCACCCGCCATCGCATGTCCGCCGCCTTCAAGTAATAAGCCTTCCAAACGTGCTTTTAAAATTGCACCGCCAAAATCAATTCCCGAAATTGAACGGCACGAAGCCTTACCTTTCTTGCCTTCATCGTCAATTGCAATTACTGCGACTGGCTTATTATATAAATCTTTTAAGCGCGATGCCACAATTCCGATAACTCCTTGATGCCAATATTTTGAAACAGCAAAAATAACTGGATCGGTAGTTTTAAAACCGCCAGCACCTGCTTCTAAAGCTTTTACAGCCTCTTCTAAAACCTGCACTTCAATTTCTTTTCTTTGTTTATTTAAAACTTCTAACTGCGTTGCAATTTCTTTTATTTCACCTTCATTTTCACTCGATAAAATTCTGGCTCCTAAATCTGATTTTCCTACACGACCTCCAGCATTGATTCTAGGGCCAATTATAAATCCCAAATGATAAGCGCTTGGTTCTTCATCGAGTCCCGCCAAATCAAAAATTTCGCGCAAGCCTAAATTTTTGCGCTGCTTTAAAATTTTTAAACCGGCGCTCACGAAAGCGCGATTTAAGCCGGTTAATGACATTACGTCGCACACAGTTCCAAGCGCGACTAAGTCTAAAAGATTTAATAAATTCGGCTCTTTTCTTTGAGAATAATAATTTTCTTCGCGCAGTTTTTTATTAATCGCAACCGCGAATAAAAACGAAACTCCAGCAGCGCAAAGATTTTTATGCGGAAAAATTTCGTTTAAAAGATTGGGATTGATAACCGCGATGGCATCAGGTTTTTCAAGCACTCCCAAATGATGATCAATTACAATTATTTCTAAACCAACCGCCGCCGCATCTTCTAAAGGCTTGAAAGCAACGGTTCCGCAATCAACTGTAATTACAAGGTCGGTACCATTTTTTTTGAGGTTTAAAAGCGCTTGCGAATTTGGGCCGTAACCTTCCAAAACGCGGTCAGGAATGTAAATTCCAACATCAATTCCAACTTCACGAAAAAAGCGTTTGAGCGTTGCGGCTGAAGTTGCGCCGTCAACGTCATAATCAGCAAAAATGGTGATTTTTTTATTTTTTTTAACCGCTTCAATCACGTGAGCGACGGCTTTTTCCATATCGCCTAATTCAAAAGGATTGGGCAGCGCAGTTTTTATTTTTGGTTCTAAAAAATTTTCAATTTCATCTAAAGAAATTTCACGACTAGAAAGCAAATTGCTTAAAACTTCAGAAAGGCCAAAACGCTGATAAATAGTGCTGGCGTGGCGTTCGTCAAAAGTTTTTTGTTGCCAATTCAGACCAAGAATCGAGGTTTTTTGTTGAGTCATTTTGATGTTAAATTTTATCGTAAGAAATTTTTTCTTTTTTTGCACCCGGATGAGTCACCGCGCCAAGTCTGGCATTTCCAACGGTTTGGGCATATTTCCACAGCGCGCCACTTTGGTAATCGTTTTCTCTTGGCTTCCACGCCGCTTTGCGCGCCGCAATTTCTGCGTCACTTAAAGCAACGTCAATTGTGCCTTTAATTGCATCAATCGTAATTTGATCACCATTTTTTAAAAACGCGATCATGCCGCCAACCGCCGCTTCCGGACTTACATGACCAATACAAAATCCTCGAGTTCCACCAGAAAATCTGCCATCGGTAATTAAAGCAACTTTGCCGCCCATTCCTTGCCCATAAATTGCCGCAGTTGTTGCCAACATTTCGCGCATTCCCGGACCGCCGCGCGGGCCTTCATAGCGAATAATTAAAACGTCGCCCGCTTTATATTTTTTATGCTCAACGGCGCTAAAACACTCTTCTTCTGAATCAAAACACAAAGCACTTCCTGTAAAAACCAAAGCATCATTTTGCATTCCAGCAACTTTTACAACCGCGCCGTCAGAAGCTAAATTACCGCGCAAAACCACCACGCCGCCACTTTTTGAAAGTGGTTTTTCTGGGCGATAAACTACATCTTGATCTTCGTTAAATTTTATATCAGCCAAATTTTCCGCCATGGTTTTTCCAGTTACGGTCAAGCAATCACCGTGGATGTAGCCCGCATCAAGTAGAACTTTTAAAATCATTTGCACGCCGCCAACTTCAAATAAATCTTTGGCGACATATTTTCCACCCGGTTTCATATCGGCGATATAGGGAGTTTTTTTGAAAATTTTCTCGATTTCAAAAATATCAAAATCAATTCCACATTCATTCGCCATTGCTGGCAAATGAAGAACGGCGTTGGTTGAACCGCCAGTTGCCGCAACAATTGCTGCGGCATTTTCTAAAGATTTGCGAGTTACAATGTCGCGAGGCTTGATGTTTTTTGCGATCAAATTCATCGCCGCTTTTCCTGATTGATAAGCATATTCATCGCGCGATTCATAAGGGGCGGGAGCGCCTGAAGAACCGGGAAGCGCCAAACCAATTGCTTCACTTACGCACGCCATGGTGTTGGCGGTAAATTGACCGCCACATGCGCCAGCGCTTGGGCAAGCGGCTTTGGTTAAAATTTTCAAATCTTCTTCTGACATTTTTCCAGCATCTCTTTGTCCGACGGCTTCAAAGACATCAACAATCGTCACGTCTTTTCCTTTAAATCTACCTGGCAAAATTGAACCGCCATACATAAAAACTGATGGCACATTTAAACGACACATCGCCATCATCATTCCCGGTAATGATTTATCGCAACCGGCAATTCCGACTAGCGCGTCGTAGCAATGTCCGCGCACCGTGACTTCGATTGAATCAGCGATAACTTCGCGCGAAACCAGTGAAGATTTCATACCTTGATGACCATTGGCGATGCCGTCGGTAACTGTAATTGTTGTAAATTCGCGCGGCGTTCCGCCTGCGTCTTTAACACCTTTTTTGGCTGGTTGCGCCTGACGTTGCAACGCAATATTGCAAGGCGCCGCTTCATTCCAAGCGCTTACAACGCCAACGAATGGTGACGATAAATCTTCATCTGTTAAACCTTGCGGATAAAGGTCGGTTTTGATGTTGTAAAGCATGGTTTTTCTACCTTCGCAACCGTGAGAACTTGTAACATAACGCGATGGCAATTTTGATTTATCGAATTTTGACATGAGAATTTTTTTAAAATTTTGGAGAAAAAGAACGCTGCTAAATCAAAGCAAAACTGCGTTTGAATTTGGGTAATTTTAGACAGACCCTAAGAATTGAGTTATTTTTTATCAAAAGCACGAATTATGAAATACTCAAGAAGATAGGTACTTGATACCTGCAGAGCAATGCGCGCATCTTTGTAGTAAAAACACAACAAAAGAAATGCTATAATCAAAAAGATGGCCAGAGGATTCCAAAATATGGAGTAAAAAATCTTTTTGCCTTGGTGCTTTATACTATCAATTTCATTTTTCCTTAACTCGGCGATCTTACAATTTTCTTTTTTTATTTCCTTCAGGGAAAGAGTTTTTAAATCTTGTTTTTTATGAGACATACTTAACCCAAGATAAATGTGGCGACTTGATCCATTGAGTTTTCAAACTCAGCTAAAATATCCTTGTCGGGTATCACTATTCCCCTTCTATTCTCGTCATGATGTTTTTTCCAAGCTGATCTCTCGCCATTGTGAAGCATGCCAACCAAATCCCATGCTGATTTTTCACCATATGAAGCGCAGGCTATAAATAGACTTTTAGCCTTATTCTCCTCGGTGAATTCATTTATTACTGGCGGCTCCTCAAATTCTCCAGAATCGTCATCTTTTAGAATGGTGGCGCGAGAGTTAGTGCCAATTGGATTGCTGCCGTGACATCGAAATTCTTTATATACCGATGGTATAACTGGGCCATATTTCCAAGCCTGTATTTCATCGCTAAAAAGTCGCTCGCCAAAAAGTGATAAATGAACACCATAGGCGAAATACATCAATTTCTGTAATTTAAGATTGGTGAGATCGTTAATCTTGTTTTTGCTTAAATTTTCTATGATGTAATTTGCGGCAGCAAATGCTTCTCTGTTATTTTCTGGCATAAGATTTTATTTTGAAAATTTTTTAAAATTATCGTCGAGAATAAAAAATTTATTCAACAACATTCTAATTTGCGCTAAGTATATAATCACCCATTTTGTTACGGTAATTATAACTTTATTAAGCATCTATTTTTAACGCAACTTTACCGAAATTAATCACGATTTTATCTGCCAGTTCTAATTGCACCAAGGCGATATTTAGGAGTTTGGTTGGAACTTGCATTTGCCCGATAATTTCATCAATCGCAATTGGCGCGACACTTAATCTTGAGAAAATTTCCTGACGTATTTTTTTTACATCATCGTCGCTTGGTAATTTTGCAGCTGGAGCCGCGAATGGCTTTGAATCAGGCTCGCGCAATATTTTAGAGCCTCTCAATTGTGATTTTAATTTTGGTAATTCATCCAAAATATCAGCAATATTTTCAATCATTTTGGCTCCGTCTTTTATCAAACGATTTGTGCCGTGACAGCGCGGATCGAAAGGCGATCCCGGCATCGCGAAAACTTCGCGACCTTGTTCGCGAGCAAATCTTGCGGTGATTAAACTTCCCGATTTTAATCCCGCTTCAAGCACAATTACGCCAAGCGCAAGCCCTGAAATTATGCGATTGCGCTGCACAAAATTTCCACCTTTGGGCGGCATTCCAAAAGCATTTTCTGAAACCAACAAACCATGCTTTAAAATTTCGCTATAAAGATGCTCGTTTTCTTTGGGATAAATGTGATTAATTCCGCCCGCGATCACCGCGATTGTGCCACTTAGAATTGAAGCTTGATGAGCCGCAGAATCAACGCCGCGCGCCATTCCAGAAACTGTAATGACGGAATTTTGCCCTAATTCCAGAGCTATTTTTTTGGCAAAAGTAATGGCATTAAATGAGGCATTCCTAGGGCCGACAATAGCAATTGTATCGCGATTAAAAAATTCAATATCGCCTCGCACCGTTAAAACAGGTGCCGGATCAGGAATTTTTCGCAATAATTTGGGATATTTTTCTTCCGAAAAAATCAGGATTTCAGCGCCGAAATTTTCGCTATTTATCATCTCATTTTCAGCATCTTCTAAAGTGCAAACTTTAATTTTGCGCTTCAATCCTCCCGCCGCCGCATAATCAGCAACTTGCTCGAGAGCATTTTCAACTGATTCAAAAATTTCGATTAGACGGAAAAAAGTTGATTTACCAATATTTTCACTGCGGGCAAGACGCAGCCAATTGAGCTTCTCGATCATGGTATTTGGGTTTAATTTTTGGTGAAAATTTAAAACTTTTAGCTTTTTATTTTATAACCTTTTTTGATGAGGAAAAATAGAATAATTCCCAAGGTCAAATTAATGGTGATGATGTAGATAATACCTGTCAACAAATTTCCATCATGATGTCCGGTTAAGCCAAAACGAAATCCGTCGATCATGTAAAAAAATGGATTGAAATGCGAAACGCCGCGCCAAAATTCTGGCAAAGCGTTAGTTGAATAAAAAGTTCCGGAAAGAAAGGTTAAGGGCGTGATTACATAGCTGGTCATCGCCGACATGTTATCAAAAGTTTCTGATATCACGCCGCATAAAACACCGAGCAAACCAAGAAACATGCAGGCGGCAAAAAGGTAGAAAAAGGCGTAATAAAATGAATGAAAACTCAGTGGCACAAAAATCAGGATTGCTAAAAATGCTACAATACCAACGCAAATTCCGCGCAAAATTGCGCCAAAGGTAAAAGCAAAAAGCAATTCAAAAGCGCCGAGTGGCGGAATTAAATAATCAATAAAATGACCCATTACTTTTCCCATCACAAAAGAGGAAGAAGAATTGGCAAAAGAATTTTGCATTGATGCCATCATGATTAGCCCCGCAGCCATGAAAGTAGCAAACGGAACGCCTTCAATCTCAGCAATATGATTGCCAACCGAAAGTGAAAAAACCGCTAAAAAAAGAATAATATTTACTACCGGCGAAAATAAAGTTTGGTGATAAACTTTCAAGAAACGCCATACTTCTTTTTTCAACAGCGTGAAGGCACCAAACCAATTTATTGACATAGAATTGTTGTTAAGTTTTGATTAAGATCCCGAAACAATTTCAGGATTACGATTAGGGAAATATCTATCAGATCTGTCATCCCGAACTTGTTTCAGGATCAATTCGATCTCATCGCAGCAAAATAAAAAATTAATTTCATTTTCCGATTTTTAAATCATGACTAACTTAGAAACACTTTTATCCGATTTCAATTCGCAAATTTCAAAAATTGAAAACAAACAACAATTAGAAGAAATTCGCATTAATTTTTTAGGCAAAAAAGGTTTTGTTACCGAACTTTTTTTGCAGTTAAAAAACGTTGCCAATGAAGAGAAAAAAGCTTTTGGCGCGGCAATTAATCAGGTTCGCGATGAAGTTACTAAAAAAATTGATATCGCAAAAAATGATTTTGAAAATGCCGAATTAAATGAAAAATTACAGGGCGAAAAAATTGACTTAAGTGCGCCAGCTCGCAAGCAAAATCAAGGCTTGATTCATCCAATCAATAAAGTGATGCAAGAAATTGAAGAAATTTTCGGCGATTTAGGATTTGATTTTGCCCAAGGCCCAGAAATTGAAGATGATTTTCATAATTTCACAGCGTTGAACATGCCGAAAGATCATCCGGCGCGCCAAATGCAAGATACTTTTTATTTAGAAAATTCCGAACTTTTACTTCGTACGCACACTTCAAATACGCAAATCAGAAAAATGTTAAACTCGCAACCACCTTTAAAAGTCGCGGCTTTGGGTCGAGTTTTTCGTCGCGATTCTGATCAAACTCACACGCCGATGTTTCATCAATTTGAAGGCTTTGTGGTTGATGAAAATGTAAATATGGGTCACTTAAAATGGACTTTGGAAAATTTTTTAGAAAAGTTTTTTGAAGTGAAAAATGTTGAATTGCGTTTTAGACCGAGCTTCTTTCCTTTCACCGAACCGTCGGCGGAAGTTGATATAAATTATTCGCTAGAAAATGGCCGCATTAAAATCGGCAAAGGCGATAAATTTATGGAAATTTTGGGATGCGGGATGATTCATCCAAATGTTTTAAAAAACTGCAATATTGATTCGACAAAATATCAGGGATTTGCCTTTGGAATCGGCGTTGAACGCCTTGCGATGTTGAAATATGGCATCACCGATTTGCGGATGTTTTTTGAAAATGATGCTAGGTTTTTGAAGCATTATGGTTTTTACACTTAATCAAATTCAAACTTTGTTTGAATTTGGATAATTTTGAATTGCTACGCGCCGAGTAAATCGGAGTATCCGCAATAAAGTTTTTGGTTTTTTAAAACCTCTGCTTCACCTTCGCCGCCATATAATGCGATTGAAAAGTCGCCCTTTTTTCAAATCCATATTCTAGGCTAAAAATTATATCTTCTTCGTGATGCGCCTCAATTTCTGCGCCGAGTTTTAAACTGCCGCGATCAACATGAGAAATTTGCGTGGCAAAACTTTTTGTTTGACCATCAAAGCTACTTACCGTAGTCGGTGCATCATTTATAAAACTATAGCCATAAGAAATTTTTAAAAGCGAATCTACTTTATTTAACTCGGGAAATTCTGGAATTTTTGTCGTTACAAAACCTAAATTTGCACCAATGCGACTTTCTAAAAAATCTGCAGAAATATTTTTTACATTTAAATTTAAACTATCCGCACCCTTCTCGCTGTAAGCTTGAATATTGGTACGAACAAAACTCATCGAAACTTCAGGCCCTAAATTAAAACCATGTTTTAACTTTTGTGCAAATCCAGCTTTGGCTTTAGCGATATAAGTTTGACCATTAAATTTTGCAGTTGCATTTGCATCAACAGAAACGATTGAACGGTTAGAATTATATTGATTCCATGCAATGCCAGCAAGGCTGTCGAAAAAATATTTATCAAAGTTATAACCGCTGTAAAAATTAATTTGGTAAGTATCAATTACATTATTTTTTGATGAATCGAGCGATTTTAAATTTGAACGTCCATAGCTTAAAGCCGCTCCAATTGTGGATGAGCTTGAAAGTTCGCGATCCAAACCAACTATCAATCCAATTGTATTTACTTTGTAACCTTCATCATCTTCAACCGCATTTTGAGTGTTAGCATTACCAAAAGCTTGCGTCCAAATTCCACTTTTCAAATCACTATTGGCATGAATTTTTCGCAGGCGGGTTTCGGCAGTTTTTATGGAATTTGTCGCAATATTAATATTATTGGCAATCATTGCCTTGCTTGATTGTGGAGCTAGTTGATTTAGTGATTTTGTTATTTCGGCGCTACTTCCTAAATATTCCTGAAATGCCAATAATTTACCCGCAGAATCAGCGCCAATTTCATTAAGATTATGATAAATATTTTGAGAATTTTTATTGCTGGTAACAACGGATGCCGCAAGACGATCAATGTTTAAAATCAAATTATTCGAGCTTGATTGCGTGGTGAATTTTAACAAACCATACACATTGGAATTTGTACCATTTACTGAAATATTTTTATCATTAATCGCATTTATTGATCCGCTGCTAGCGCTTACAATTGTAAGCTGCGTGCCATTTGCAATATATCCTTGGTTGGCACTTGTAATAATTTCTAAATTGGAATTTGCATCAATATTTGCCGCACCTAAAACTGTAAAATTTCCAACAGCATTTTCTTTCAGCGCAACAGATAAAATATTGCCACTTAATAAAGAAAAATTGCCGCTGATTATTTGATTATTGGATCCAATATTAATCACGCCAGAACCGCTTCCAATAAGGTTTCCAAAGATTTCTAAATTATCACTCGCAGAAAAATCAAACTCACCGCCAACTAGAATATTATCGACGTAAATATTGTTAGCGTAAGTCAAAGAAGCGTCGGAATTTATGTTTAAATTAGCGAGAGAATTTCCCGCAATTCCAAGTGAATTTGTCGGCGCAAAATCAATTTCCCTGATATTTAAAGTTCCGCTGGAATTAGACAGGCCCTGAATTGTGGCGTTTATCGAAGATTGATCGCTTAAATTTAAAGTCGAATTTTTATCAAGAAAAATTGCGCCAGCTTCAATTTTATTTTCTGAATTTAAAGTGGCGCCCGAAGTTACGGTTAAATTTGTTAAATCAGAAAATGCCGAGCTTTGATTAAAATCTGCAGTAATATTTATATTTCCCAAGTCGCCTAAAACCTCGCCATTTATGCTTCCGCCATAAATATTTAAAGTACCGCCGTTTAAATGAATGTCACCGTTTAAAGTGCCCGAATTATTAATTATTGAATTAGCGCCGGAATTATAAATTGCATATTTTGTAGCAGTTATTGTGCCTGAATTGGTAATTGAATTATCATCTCCATTTAAATATACGCCGTGAGAAGTGCTATTTGCTGTAGAAATTACGCCAGAATTATTGGCAGAATTACTATTGCCGCCCAAATAAATTCCATAAGAACTCGTGCCTTGCGTGCTTATGTTTCCTGCATTTGTGACTATTGAAAAATTACTAACACTAATGCCGCGCCCCGAACTTCCCGTAGTTAAAATTGTGGCACCTAAAGAATTTGTAATCTGATTGTAATTGCCGCTAGATCTAATGCCATAAGCGCTAGAAGTGGCGCCAAAATTTCCAGTGGTGATAGTAAAAGTGTTTTTGATTTTATTTAAAGATGAGCTGGTTCCAGAAAGCGAACTTATAATTCCACTGGCGCTGGTTGTGATATCAGACAGAGTTGTATAATCAGTTTGGCCAGAAGTTAGAGTAACGGCTTTGGCGGAATTGGTAATAAATAGCAGACAGCAAAATGCTAAAAAGTGGTGACTTTTTTTAAACATGGGTTTTCGGGTTTTTATTATGAGGTGTTTGGTATTTCGTGACGGTTTTTTAAGAAATATTTTAGAAAAATACTAGAAAATTTTAAATTACAATTTTCTGCTTTGTGAATGCCGAAAATAGCCGTTTATACCAAATTAACTATCTCTTGATAGCGCTAACAAAGTATTTTTGAGGAAAAATTGCGACTGGAAATGTAAGCTGTATCAAGTGATACAGCGTCATTTTCTGAGCAAATTTTTACCAAAAAGACGAAGTTATGGCTATCAAGAGATAGTTAATTTGGTATAGGCTATTTTCTCCAACAAAACTCCGGCTGCTCGGTTTCAATTTTCAGCTTCTTGCCGAAATAATCATCAATCTCAATTTTATAAGCATGCAAACAAAGTCGTTTGCAAATATCTTTGCGCAAAACTTCTTTTCCGCCATATTTCACATCATTAATAATTGCGTGGCCTATTTCTTTGCAATGAACCCGCAACTGATGCGTGCGGCCAGTTAATGGCTTTAATTCGAGCAATGAATGATCAAAAAAACTACGCAATAATTTATAATCGGTAATTGCTTCCTTTCCTTCGATAAAATCAGGCTGAACTTTTTCATTTTTGCCTAAAAGTTTTTTGCGCAGCGGAATATTAATTGTACCTTCCGGTTTTTTAACAATGCCGCGAACCAACGCCAGATAGGTTTTTTTGATAGTTTTGTTTTTAAAACCATCAGTCAAAAATTCTGCGGCTTTAGCATTTTTGGCAATTAACAAAATGCCGCTGGTATCTTTATCCAAACGATGAACCAGTTGCAATTCGGTGTCGTTTAAAAAATCATCAACCGAAATTTCAATTCCACTTCCACCTTGCGTGGCAAGGCCTGATGGCTTGTTAATGGCGATTAAATTTTCGTCTTGAAAAATTATCCAAGAAGAAAATTTTTGTCTTTTTGCCGCCGAAATTTGTGGTTTTTTAGCGGTTAAATAATGGCGATTTTTTAACTCGGCAAAAATTTCAATTTGGTCGCCAATCTTGGTTTTGTAAGCCGCATCAACTCGCGTAGAATTGACTTTGATTTTTTTTTCGCGGATTACTTTTTGCGCCAACCCAAAAGAAATATCAAATTTTTTGCACAAAAATTTATCCAGACGAAGGTTTTCAAACTCTTGATTTACTTGAACTAAAGCCACGATTTTTAAGAAAAAATTAATTTGCTGGCGTAAAAGCCAAAGAATAACGCCAAAATTGCCAATAACACGGTTGAAGCCGCATAAATAAAGGCTTGTAAAATTTGCCCTGCGGTTGCAAGGCGAAAAAAGTCGAGCGAAAACGCCGAAAAAGTGGTAAATCCGCCCAAAAATCCGGCGAATAAAAAGTTTTTTAAACGCGGGTCAAAATTATCAAAATTTTTAATCACAAAATAATAAAGCACGCCCGCCAACATTGATCCCAAAACGTTGACGCCAAAAGTTCCCCACGGAAATTTTGCCAAAACGCCGCCAGAAATTTTGGTAATCGCCTCAACCGACAAATACCGAGCCACCGCGCCAAACCCGCCACCAACGGCGATTAGAAATAGGTTCATGTTAAATCAAATTCGACCATTGTTATCTTTTTCATTAGGTTTTTCCTGACTTACCCTTTCAACAAAACTTTTCTTGGCTTTTTCTTTTTCTGGCGAATCAACTTCTTGATGTAATTTTTGCATTTCTTCCATTGGATAAGCTGTAGTTTTGGTTAGATCATCTCTCAAACTTCCTGTAAAAAGGCTATATCTTTGCGAAACAGATTGGTAGCGATTTGAAACTTTTGCAACTTCTGGCAATATCGGCAACGGTTCTCCCGACTCAGCGCATGGATGCCAACATAAACAAGCAGTTGCCAAAGAACGATCGTAGCCACGATTTTTTTCAAAAAACTCTTTTTCTGCTTTCGATAAGTCAAAATCCAAAGAAGTCGCCAAACCAAAATCAGCAAAATAAAGCCGCTCGCCATCTGTAAGAATATTGCCGCCATGGGCGTCAAAATGTATCATGCTTTTGCTTTCCATAAAAGCGCAGGTTGATTTCAAATCTCTTTGAACCATTTCCATGTCTGGTGATTTGGTGTTTCCGTTAGACGCTTGAGGATGAATGTATGAAGCCAAAGTTTGTGGAATACTTTCCATCAAAACCACCAAGCTATTGGTTGAGTTGCGAATTTCTGCATTTCTGTTTCTAATTTCAGCTGAATTTCCCCAATATTTTATTTGACCATCAAAAAGCTCTTCTTCTTTGTGGTTCATTGGCGGGGCTTTTTCTTTGGGTAAAATTTTTGATCCATACATCACGGGAAAGTTTGGACATTCATTGTTAAGCACCCAATCGGTTGTAATTTTGTGAGCTGCTAATTCGCGCCACGCACCAAATCCTGCCGATCCAACGCCATATTGGTAATATGTTGGTAGGTTGAATAGATTTTTCGTTGATTCTGGATTAGCCATTTCCAAATCAGTCAAGGCAATTTGTTTGGCAAAAATAGGAACTCCTTCTATCTCAAGTTTTACGGCGGTGCCGCCAATTCCAGAGTGAATTTGGGTTGCATTTTTAAGCATTTCGGCAACTACTTCGTCGCCTAGTTCTTTAATTTTTTTAGAAACTTTTTCATAGTCGGCACGTCTTTGTTCTAGTGTTTTCATAGGTTTTTTAGTTTTGAGGTTTTTGGTAGCAAATCTCTCTTCCAACTTGTTTTCAGTAAATCATAAAAGGCAATTTTTATTCGTAGCTCAAATTTGAATCTATACCCAAACTGATTCAAGATCTCGATTTTCATAAAAATCAAAAATCTATTGCGGATCCGACAATTCACTTGTCGCGAAGCAATTCAAAGGTTGCCAAATTCGACTATAAGTCGAATTTGATTCACCCCAATTTCTTCAACTTTTCTGCCAAATCGGTTTTTTCCCAGGAAAAGCCGCCGTCAAGTTCGGGTTCTCTGCCAAAGTGGCCGTAGGTTGCGGTGCGTTTGTAGATTGGGCGATTTAGTTGCAAGTGATTTCTGATTCCGCGCGGGCTTAAATCGACTAACTCGTTGATAATTTTAACCAAATCTTCACCAACAACACCGGTTTTATGATTATTGACATAAAGTGATAAAGGCTTGGAAACGCCAATTGCGTAAGCAATTTGAATGGTGCATTTTTTTGCCAAACCCGCCGCCACCACATTTTTTGCCAAATAGCGCGCCATATAAGCGGCGGAGCGATCAACTTTGGTTGGATCTTTTCCAGAAAATGCGCCACCACCGTGCGGAGCTGCGCCGCCGTAAGTATCAACAATGATTTTTCGGCCAGTTAAACCAGCGTCGCCGTCGGGGCCGCCAATAACAAATTTTCCAGTTGGATTTACCAAAAATTTTTCTTCAGCGCACATCCAATTTGCGGGCAAAGATTTTTCTACGTAAGGGCGAATTAAGTCGCGAACTTGTTTTTGCGTTGTGCCATC
>CANKYC010000018.1 GCA_947487845.1 Rickettsiales bacterium
TTATAAGCCGCCGCAATCGCTTCTTGACTCACAATTTCTCCTGACAGCATCCGCGCAATTTCGGCCTGACGATTTTTTTCACCCAAAGTTTCAATTACCGTTTTAATTTTTTGTGAATTTGAAACTTTACTAATCTTAAAATGCAAATCTGCCTTCGCTGCAATTTGGGGCTGATGCGTCACCACCAAAATCTGCAATCTTTCCGATAAAATTTTCAAACGTTTTCCAACCGCGTCAGCGGTGCTTCCGCCAATTCCAGTGTCAATTTCATCAAAGATCATTGTTGGCACCGATTTTACATTCATCAAGGCAACTTTTAATGCCAACATAAAACGCGAAAGCTCGCCGCCGGAAGCGATTTTGGAAATATCGTCAAAACCGTTTTTGTTAATCGAGGAAATGAAACGGATTTTATCGCGACCTTTGAAAGAAGGCGCTGAATCCAATATTTCGACCACAAATTTCACATCACCCATTTTTAGAAATTGTAATTCTTCCTCAACTTTTTTCGATAAAATCAGCGCCGATTTTTTTCTTTTCTCGCTTAATTCCTGCGCAGTTTTTTGATATTTAGAACTAAGTTCAACTTGCTTCAATTCAAGATCGGCAGACATTTCTTCTTCATTAACCAAAAGTTTTAATTTTTCTTTTGAATCTAAAATAATTTGTTCAAGTTCATTAGCTTTGACATTGTATTTACGCGCCAAACTTCTGATAAAAAATAATCTTTCTTCAATTTCTTCGAGATTATTTTCCGAATTTGCAATTTCTCTAATTGTGGCATCAACACTAGAAATTCCTGCATCCAATTCATTATTTTGGCGATCAAATCTTTCGCTTAAATTTTCAAAATCATCTTTTTTATCGCCTAAAAAATTATCAATCACATTATGATTTCGAATAAAAATTCGCTGCGCCAAAATTAATTGCGAATTAGCTTCGGTTAAATGCGATTTAAAATCTGCTAAAAAATTCAGAACTTTTTCTTTGCCCAAAAGCTGATTTTTTTGCGCTACTAATTTTTCTTCTTCATCACTTTCAATTACTGCATTTTCAAGCTCTTTTACAACATGTTCTAAATAATCTTTTTCTCTTTTTGTCTCTTCTTTTTTCGACTTAAAATCAGCAATTTTTTCTTCAACTTCTTTTAGTTCTTCGTAATTTTTTTTGAGGTTTTTCAAGAGATTTTGATTCTGCGCAAATTCATCCAAAATATCGCCATGCGCACTTGGATTTAAAAGCCCGCGCTGATCATGTTGTCCGTGAATTTCAAGCAAAGATTCACCAATTTTTGCCAAAAGATTCACTCCAATTGCAACATCATTTACAAAAGCTTTGCTTGATGAACTTTCTTGAATTGACCTGCGAATGCGCAGCGCACTTGGGTTTTCGGCATCGAGCAATTCATTTTCTGCTAAAATATTTTGGCAATTTTGGTTTTTTGAAATATCAAATTCCGCCGCCACTTGCGCCTTTTTTTCATCATTGCCAATCAACCGCAAATTGGAACGAAAACCAATTGCCAAACCAAGCGCATCAAGCAAAATCGACTTTCCCGAGCCAGTTTCGCCTGTTAAAATACAAAGGCCCGACGCAAAGTTGATTTCAGCTTTATCGATTAAAACGATATTTTGAATTGAAAGATGTTTGAGCAATTTCGAGGCTTAAGAATTAAGATTGCGGTTCTAATATTATTAAATTCACGATGTCGCCATAAGCCCGCATTGGTCACCCTAAGCCCGTATTGGTCACCCTAAGCCCGTATTGTCACCCTGAGCCTGTATTGTCACCCTGAGCCTGTCGAAGGGTGATTCTGTTCTCGGGCTTGAATCACCCTTCGACAGGCTCAGGGTGACAATACGGGCTTAGGATCATAAGGGCTTAGATGACCATACGGGCTTTAGGGTGACATCGACAGGCTTAGGCGACATTTTAGGTGACATTGAGTTTAAATTCTATTTAGGTGACATTGAGTTTAAATTCTAATTTTCTAATTCTTAACTTCTAATTTAATTTATGTTCACAATCGATCCAAAATTAAATTCTGGCAGTTTTATTGTTGCCGAACTTAAAATTTCGCGCCTGCTTTTAAAAAATGACGCTAATTATTTATGGTTCATTTTAGTGCCAAGAAAGGTTGATGCTGTTGAATTAACCGATCTTGATTTTGCAGATCAAACCGAAATTTTGCGTGAAATAAACCAAGTTTCCAAAGCTTTGCAAAAAGGTTTTGCGATTGATAAATTAAACATCGCCACTTTAGGAAATATGGTAAAACAACTTCACATCCACGTAATCGGTCGCTTTAAAAACGACATCGCTTTCCCCAAACCAATCTGGGAATTTGCTGCGGTCAAACCTTACGAAGAAAAAGCGGCGCAAGATTTAATCAAAAAAATTCAATCTCTTTTAGAAGTTTAAAAAATGAATAATGAAAATTTAGTAAAACAACTTTTTTACCGCTCGATACATCGCGGCTGTAAAGAAACCGATTTTTTAATTGGTGAATTTGCCAAAAAAAAGTTGGGAGAAATTTCTGATTTGGAATTGTTTGGAAATTTTTTGGAAGAAGATGATTGGGAAATTTACGACTGGATTTTAGGAAAAAATAAAGAACCAGAAAAATATGTTGGCATTGTAACGGAAATCAAAAAATTTCACAAAATCTAAAAATCCATCAATCCTGAAACGAGTTCAGGATTGATGGTGATCTTGCTAAAAATTCTTATTATTGAATTAAATACTACTCCACAATAATACAATCAGCCTTACTCTTTTGTGCCTGCGTAACATATTTCCCACAAAATTCTTCAGCTTCAATTTGGTTGTAAAAATTGCCGATTTGCAAGCGGTAGAAAATCCCACGTTTTCCTAAATTCACTTCTTCAGTGTAAGAGCGAAGTCCCGAAAATAAATTGGGGTAAAGATGATTTAATTTATCCCAATGTTCATTTGCCGCATTTTTGGAAGTCATTGCTGCGACTTGAACGCGAACCGCTCTTTTTTTCTCTTTTTCCGAAACTGGTGCGACTTTAGGTTGGTTGCGTTGATTATCGCTGTTGGTTAATAAATCTTTTGCAGGAGCTTCTTTTTTAGCGGCATCAGAAAAGATGATGATTTTTTGATCTTGAGCTTTAACTGGTTTTGGATCTTTATTAATAATTGATTCTTTGGTTAAAGATTTCTGTGCTAAATTTGATGGCGGTAATACTGGTTCGGGAGCAGTTTTGATTTTTGGAATTGCTTGGCGGATATTTTCTTTTTTCATGCCTTTATTGCCGAAAATATCTTCGTAAATTGAGCTATCAATTTGCATCGCATTTTCACTAGGTTTTTCTTCTTCCAAAACTTTGATGGGGCCTTCTTCAGCTTTAATTACCTCAATGTCGCTGTTTTTATCTTGGTAAACAAAATAATAAGCGCTGATCGTGACATAAATAAATCCGGCGATCGAAAATAAAGTGGCGCCAACTAAAAAACTTTTTTTAGCCAGACCCGAAAATTTATTTTGTGAATCGTCTTTTTGGTAGCCAAAATCTTCCATTATCTCATTTCCTCAAGAGGCTTGACGTTAAAAATTTTGAGACCTTCGGCGATTATATTTCTAAGCGCCATAACCAAATAAATTCGAGCCGTTGTAACTTGCAAATTATCCTTAATGATGAATTTCAAATCGGGATTATCAGAACCTTTATTCCACAAAGCGTGAAATTCAGCCGCGAGTTCTTGCAGATAAAAAGCAATGCGATGCGGTTCAAAACTAATTGCCGCCATTTCTATAACGCGAGGAAAATTCGCCATTTTTTTGATGAGATCAATTTCAGATTCATCGCGCAGATTTTCTAAAATATTGCCTGCAATTTTTTCTGGAACTGTGATGTTTTCAGATTTTAAATTTCTCAAAACCGAACAGCATCTAGCGTGCGCATATTGCACATAAAAAATTGGATTATCTTTTGATTGTTCAATTACTTTCGCCAAATCAAAATCAAAAGGCGCATCGTTTTTGCGTGTGAGCATGATGAAACGCAAAGCGTCAGCGCCGACTTCGTCGATTACTTCGCGCGCGGTGATAAAATTTCCGGCGCGCTTCGACATTTTCAAAGGCTCGCCGTTTTTTACGAATTTTACCATTTGGCATAAAATCACTTTTAACTGTGATTTTTTATCGGTTAACGCATCAACAACTGCGCTTAATCTTTTTACGTAACCAGCGTGGTCGTAGCCCAAAGGCATGATAAAATATTTGGCGCCGCGTTCAAATTTGCTGGCGACGTAAGCCATGTCGCCGGCTAAATAAGTGAAACTGCCATCGGCTTTTTGGACAACGCGATCTTGATCGTCACCAAATAAAGTTGAGCGAAATAAAGTTTGGTTTTTATCGTCATAATCTTCCGGCAAAGCGCCAACGCCTTTTTCAGTTTTTGGGGCTTCAAGTTTTCCTTCAAAAATCAAACCTTGGTCACGCAAAATTTCTACGGTTTTGGCGATTTTATTAGTGTCGTGTAAATTAGTTTTTTCTGAAAAATAGCTATCATGTTTTATTCCTAGAGCCAGTAGATCAGATTTAATCATTTCGATCATCGAATTAACCACGAAATCGCGAATTTGTGGCAGAATTTCTTCTTCAGATTTTTCAATTAAATTTTCACCGAATTTTTCTTTTAATTTTACGCCAACATCAATCAAATAAGCGCCGGGGTAAAGACCTTCAGGAATTTCAATTTTCTGTCCGCAAGCTTGTAAATAGCGCAAATTGGCCGATTTTAATAAAGTGTTAATTTGGCTTCCGGCATCATTTATGTAATATTCTTTCAAAACATCATAACCAACTTTGGAAAGTAAAGTTGCCAAAACATCACCATAAATTGCGCCGCGCGTGTGGCCAACGTGAATTGGTCCGGTCGGGTTTGGCGAGGCATATTCAAGGTTAACTTTTTCGCCATTTCCGAGATTAGGAAAAGTATATTTTTCTTCAACAATTTGGCGCAATAATTTATAAAAAATTTGCGGTTTTAGAAAAATATTGATGAAGCCCGGACCTGCGATTTCAAGCTTTGTGATATTTTCATCTTGAATAGTTGTGATAATTTTTTGAGCTAATTTTTTTGGGTTATTTAAAGCTTCAACAGCGGCGAATTTTTTGGTCAAAATCATCGCAATATTACAAGCCAAATCGCCGTGCGACTTTTCCTTTGCTGGCTCGACGGTAAAATTTTTTAAGTCTTTTTCTTCGATTTGAAGGTTATTTTCAGTAGCGATTTTTTGAACGGTCGCGGCAAAAACTTCTTTGAAAGAGTTGAATATGTTAATCACGGAGATTGTAAGTAGAGTTAGAATTTAGCTGGTTAAATACTTGATTTACGTGACAGCGCCATAATGTATTAAAAAAACTCGATGTCACCCTGAGCCTGTCGAAGGGTGACATCGAGTTTTTTTGAAACGCAAGATGAAATTGCCAGACAAGATGAAATTGCCAGATATTAATCAAATTACCAATTTTAATTAAACAAACGTCATTCTAAATTCCAAATTCTTAAATCTTAATTCCTAATTTTTTAAATTTTCATGTCGAAGCCATCAAAGCCAATTAATTACGCGAGCACGATTTATTTAGCCAAACGCATCACAAAAGAATATATCATTCCAAACTGGAAAACTTTTTTAATTTCTGTGGCTTTGATGTTGGTAATTGCGGGAACCACTTCGCTTAATGCTTGGTTAATCAAGCCGGCGCTCGATTCTGTTTTTGTTGATAAAAATACCATGGCTTTGGTGGTGATTCCTTTGGTGGTTTTGATAGTTACGGTGATTAAGGGTTTTTCGACCTATTTTCAACTTTTAACGATGAACGTTTTATCGCTTCGTATCACGTCTGACATGCGCATTCGCCTTTATTCGCATTTTATAAAATCTGATATTTCCAAACTTCACAGCAAATCTTCCGGCGACATGATGGCAAGCATCCACAATGAAATTGGTGCCGTTGTTGGCGTTATTAATACCACGATTAACGGTTTTGTAAAACAACTATTCACCTTGATTGCGTTAGTTATTGTGATGTTTTATCAAAGCTTGGAGCTTTCGCTTGTTGCTTTCATTGGCTTTCCTTTGGCGGGTTATCCGATTTATAAATTGGGAAGAAGATTGCGCAGATTATCTTTTAAAAATCAGGAAATTGCTTCTAAATTTTCGTCACAAATGAGCGACACTTTACAATATTCTAAACTTGTAAAAGCCTATCACTGTGAAGATTTTGAAATTGGTAGAATGTCTTTGATCATTGAAGCCATTTTCAAAATGGGTAAAAAGATTTCACGCATTTCTTTAATTGCATCTCCATTTGTTGAAAGTCTTGCGGGCATTGGCGTTGCGGCTGTTATCTGGTATGGTGGACATCAAGTGATTACTGGCGAAACAACTCCGGGTGCGTTTTTCTCATTTTTTGCGGCGATGATGATGGCTTATAAACCACTTAAATCTGTTTCAAACATGAATTCGGGAGTTCAGATGGGTCTTGCTGCGGCGAGCCGTTTATATGAATTATTTGATGAAAAACCAACAATTATCGATAAAGCAAATGCAGTTTCTTCAAACGCGGTGAAAGGCGATATCGAATTTGAAAATGTATGCTTTAGTTATGTTGATGAAAAATCGGCTTTGAACAATATTAGTTTCAAAATTCCGGCTGGAAAAACCGTTGCTTTGGTCGGACATTCGGGCGGCGGAAAATCTACAATTATGAGCATGATTTTGCGTTTTTATGATCCAAGTTCAGGCTCGATTAAGCTTGATTCTCGTGATATTCGCGACATCACTTTAAAATCGCTGCGCAATTCTATGTCGGTCGTGAATCAAGAAGTTATGTTGTTTGATGACACAATCATTGAAAATATCCGTTACGGTAAAGTTGATGCAACTGAAGAACAAATTATTAACGCTGCGAAAATGGCGGAAGCTGATGAATTTATTCAGGAATTGCCGGAAAAATATTATGCCAAAGTTGGGCAAAATGGTATTCGTCTTTCCGGAGGTCAGCGCCAAAGAATTGCAATTGCTCGCGCCATTTTGTACAACGCGCCGATTCTGCTTTTAGATGAGGCAACTTCTGCGTTAGATCCAATTTCAGAAAAATTAATCAAAGATGCTTTGGCAAAATTGATGAAAGGCAGAACTTCATTGGTTATCGCGCACAGGCTTTCAACCGTAATTCACGCTGATAAAATTGTGGTAATTTCAAATGGCAAAGTTGTGGAAGAAGGAACGCATAAAGAGTTACTGGATAAAGGCGGAGCTTATTCCAATTTATATTTGAAACAGTTCGAAATTAGTGAAACTTTATGAGTAATAAATTAGCGCCAAAAGAACAAAAACTGCGTGAGAAAAAGCAGAAGAAAAAAGATCTTTCTGATGCGCTGCGGAAAAATTTGATGAGAAGAAAAGTGGTGGAAGAAAATGAGAAAAAATAGTATCTTTCAAATCCTATCCTGACTTGAAGTTCTTGTTTTGGTATATACCAAAAAATCTATCTCTTGACAGTGATAGCGAAGTATTTTTGAGCAAATTTTTACCAAAATCCCATCCATTATGGCGCTGTTGCGTAAATCAAATTTTTCTAAGAAATTTTTGTGATTATAAATTTTTTGAAAGGTAAGTGTATCTGGATTTACGTGCGTTTCAAAAAATTTAGAATTGCGAAAAGTTCGACGAAAAAGTTGATTTACGCGACAGCGCCATTATTCAAGGGGACTGAACAGCTAGGAATTTATATTTTTTTATACCCACAAATCTTAATTCCATAGCCTTCCAGCCCAATTACTGCTTTCTGCGCATTGGTTAGAAGAATCATATTTTTCACGCCTAAATCTGATAAAATTTGCGCGCCAATTCCATAATTTCTTAATTCTTTTTCTCTATTTATTGGTAGGTTTTTTGTTTCGCCAAGCAAGTGCGAAATTGCTTCATTTGGTTGTCTGATTAGAACTATAACGCCATTTTTTTCTTTTTCGATTTCCTTCATCGCTTCAATCAATGAACCGGTTCTGTGATTTTGTGCGTCATCAAGACAATCGCTCAAAATATTTAAATGATGCATTCTAACCAATGTTGGCGAGGTTTCATCAATTTCACCTTTTACCAAAGCAATATGTTCAATGCCGTCAATTTTGCTTTTGTAAATTGTCGCGGCAAATTCTCCGGCGGCTTTGCTGATGAATTTTTTATGTTCAATTACTTCGACTAATTTTTCATTTTTACGGCGATATTCAATCAAATCGGCAATAGTGGCGATTTTCATATCATGTTCTGTGGCGAATTTAATTAAATCGGGCATGCGCGCCATCGAACCATCATCATTCATGATTTCGCAAATTACGCCAGAAGGGTTTAAACCAGCAAGTTTGGCAATGTCAACCGCAGCTTCGGTGTGTCCTGCGCGCACTAGAACGCCGCCATTTTGGGCTTTTAGTGGAAAAATGTGACCCGGACTAACAATTGCATCTTTATTTTTTTTGGGATCAATCGCATCAGCAACGGTTTTGGCGCGATCAAAGGCGGAAATTCCGGTGGAAATTCCAACTCGTGCTTCGATTGAAACTGTGAAAGCGGTTTTGTTGCGCGATTCATTATTGAAAGACATTAAAGGCAATTCAAGTTCGGCAACGCGCTGTTCTGTAAGCGTTAAACAAATAAGTCCGCGGCCAAAGCGCGCCATGAAATTGATTTTTTTATCGTCGCACATTGAGGCCGGAATTACTAAATCGCCTTCATTTTCGCGCCCTTCATCGTCAACTAAGATAAACATTTTTCCTTGTTTAGCTTCAGCGATTATTTCTGGAATTGTTGCGAGGTAATCTTGTTGTTCTTTGGTCATTTTTTAAAATTTATTTTATTAATTTTGAAACATAACGCGCGATTGTATCGATTTCTAAATTTACTAAATCGCCGGATTTTTTATCGCCAAAAATTGTATTTTTTAGTGTATGTTCAATAATATTAACCGTAAAAATATTTTTCTCGACACTGTTCACTGTAAGGGAAACGCCATCTAAAGTTACAGAACCTTTTTGCGAAATAAATTTCATCAAATTTTTTGGTGTCGCAAAAATGAATTTGCGCGAATCTTTTACGCGTTTGATTTCTTTAATTTCTGCTGTCGCATCAACATGCCCCAAAACCATATGGCCACCGAATTCATCGCCCATGCGCATGGCGAATTCGAGATTAATTAACTCGCCAATTTTCCAATTTTTCAAAGTGGTTTTTTCGCAAGTTTCATTTGACGCTTGAAAGGAAAAAATAATTTTTTTTGCCGCAGTTTTTTTCTCAATCAAAGTTAAACAAATGCCGTTACAAGCAATAGAACAGCCAATTTCTAAAGCGCGTTTAATCGCAGATTTATCACATGAAACTTCAAGAAGCAGGTCTTTTGTAGTATTGTGTTTGAGTGATTTGATCTTGCCAAAATTGGTAATGATTCCGGTGAACATTAGGCAAAATTTAATTGTAATTTTTTCACTTCTTTGCGGATTTTATTAATAGCATTTTCCTCAATTTGGCGAATTCGCTCCCGTGAAACTTTGTAAAGTTGGCTCAAATCTTCCAACGTCATCGGATTTTCCGAAAGTTGGCGTTTGTGCAAAATATCTTTTTCGCGATCGTTTAAAAGCATAAAAGCTTTTTTAAACATTGATTCCTGACGCGATTTTTCCTGATTTTCAATGGCAGTTTGTTCTTGGCTATCATCACTTGAAGCAATTAAATCAACCACTTCGGAGCCGTCATCTTCGTTGCCGACTAAATTATTTAGCGAAGTGTCGGATTGCGAAAGGCGCGAATTCATATCAACAACTTCCTTGGGCAAAACGTTTAAATCATGTGCAATTAAATTGACATGTTCAGCAGATAAAGCTTTGTCCGACGTGGCGTTAAGCTTTTTCTTAATTTTGTGTAAATTGAAAAAAAGTTTTTTTTGTGCGGCGGTGGTTCCAATTTTTACCAGCGACCAAGAGCGCAAAATATAATCCTGCATGTAAGCGCGAATCCACCACATTGAATAAGTAGAAAAACGAAAACCTTTGCGCGGGTCAAATTTTTTTACGGCTTGCATTAAACCTAAATTTCCTTCCGAAACTAAATCGATAATTGGCAGACCGTAATTTTTAAATTTAGAAGCCATTTTTACGACTAAACGTAAATGGCTTTGGATCAGGATTTTAGCGGCTTCTTTATCTTGGGTTTTAACATATCTTTCGCCATATTTATATTCTTCTTCGGCGGTTAAGATTGGGAATTTTTGGATTTCGCGTAAATATTGTAAAAAACCATTTCGGTCAGAACGAATGTAGCCTATTTTTTTCACAGGAAAAGAGGCGCTTAAATTACTCATATTTCCTCCATAGATTTAAATGATTATTGGGTTTTTGAATTTGTGATTGAGGAATAATATTTAGGGAAGTGGCGCAATAAAATCAAGGTCTGAGAATTAGAAATTTGGGTGATTATCCCTTAAGACACAATAGATGTCACCCTGAGCTTGTCGAAGGGTGATTTAAGGCTTCGATCTTAGAATCACCCTTCGACAAGCTCAGGGTGACATCGAGTTTTTTTGTGAATCAAGGGATAATTACCGAAATTTGGCTCGTAAATTTCTAAAGTCCGGTAACTGAAATTTTATATTTCTTGGACAAGTAACTCATAACATCTTTGCGTTCCTGTAATTTCAAAGGTCGGTTATAAATAATAATTTCGGAGATATAGCCTTTAAAACCATTAATTCCTGACTTATCTGTGCCGATTGTCAGGCCGCCAAGTTGATTGCTATTGGGATTTATTGTTCCGCTGCCAGCGCTGGTGGCGGCATTATTTGCAAAAACTTGCGATGAGCTGCTGTTAAAGTAAGCTGCAACTACATAATCATTGCCATTGGCAAAACTAGCGGGGTTAGTTGCGGTTGCGGTATCAACAGAAGTTCCAGCATTGAGATTTACCGCAGTATTTTTGATACCAATTGAGCTGGTTGAATTTGCACTCGAAGAATCAAGTAAAATTTTAGCAGTTGAGCTGGTTGCAAATAATGGACGGAAAACAATAAAAACTGTGTTTTGTACTGAAGAACCCTGATAGAAATTAGCAAGTGCAATATTGGCTGAAGACTCGCCGCTAAAAAGCAAAGTTGGAATATTATTGATGCCGTTTTCTTCATAAGTTACAGCGCTTCCAGCGCTTCGAATTAACTTGTTTTTAGCTAAGATGTTTGATCCGGGGCTGTTGTCGCGCCATTCCGTAGTTTGGCTGGCTTCAATTGATTCAGAATCTTTGAATGAAGATTTAAGTGTTGGTTCGTACCAAGCGATAAGCCCGCTAATTTCAAGGGCAGGTGATCTAGAAGTCATAGAGCGGGCATTGGCAAGACGAGCTGTTTTTATCATGCCCGAGCCTTGCGTGATGCCAGTGATTAACACGCCGATAATTAAAACAACAATTGATAATTCAGTGAGCGTGAAGGCTTTTTTCATTTTATTGTTGTTTATTAAAGACGGTTTGGATGGGCAAATTAATTTGCTGCCATCCAAGTTGTTACCGGAGTTTTAGCGGCTTTCACGTCATCCAATCTTCTTCTTGGAGTATGAAGTGGATATTCGTGGAACCTGTCGCCGCGCCCAGCTTTGATTTCTTCGGCTATGAAAATCATAGTGTTAATAAAATCATCAATAGTTTCACGAGTTTCAGTTTCGGTTGGTTCAATTAACATCGCACCTTGAGCTACAAGCGGGAAGAAAACCGTCATCGGATGAATGCCATATTCAACAAGAGCTTTAGCAATATCTAGCGTGCCGATTCCTTGCGCTTTTTGCAATTTATCAGTCAATAAACATTCATGCATACAATTGCCCTCAAATGGCACGTGGTAATGATTTTTCAATTTTGTCAAAATATAATTGGCGCTTAAAACTGAATCTTCGGCAACTTTTTGCAAACCATTAGCTCCGTGTGAAAACATATAAGTCAAGGCGCGAACGTGCATTCCAAATTGACCGTTAAAGCCTTTTATTTTTCCGCAAGTATTTTTCGGAGCAATTAATTTGTATATGTCGCCATCTTTTTCAACATGCGGAGTTGGCAAAAATTCTGCCAGTTCTGCGCGCACTGCGATTGGTCCAGAACCAGGTCCGCCGCCGCCATGTGGAGTTGAGAAAGTTTTGTGTAAATTGAAATGCATCACGTCAACACCGATATCAGCAGGACGAACTTTGCCTACAATTGCGTTATAATTAGCGCCGTCGCAATAAAAATATGCCCCAACTGAATGAATTAAGTCGGCGATTTCTTTAATATTTTTTTCGAATTTGCCGCAAGTATTTGGATTGGTAATCATGGTTCCGGCAATTGTTGTGCCGTGTTCTTCGATTAATTTTTTGAATAAATCTAAATCAATTAAACCTTCTTTGTCAGAAGGAATAACTTTAATTTGAAAACCACACATTGCGGCAGTTGCAGGATTGGTTCCGTGAGCAGAATCGGGAATTAAAACAATTTTTCTTGTTTGCCCTTCACCTTTTTTCTCATGAGCTTTTTTAATCACCAACATGCCAGAAAACTCACCTTGAGCACCAGCGGCTGGAGCCAGCGAAACTGCGCCCAAACCAGTTAAAGTTGCTAACCAGTTTTGAAGATTATACATCAATTCCAAAGCACCTTGAACCGTAGATTGATCTTGCAAAGGATGAATATCAGCAAACCCCGGAAGACGCGCCATTTTTTCATTCAAGCGCGGATTATGTTTCATCGTGCAAGAACCAAGCGGATAAAAGCCGCTATCGATTGAATAATTCTGATTTGAAAGACGCACAAAGTGACGAATTACTTGCGGTTCATTAACTTCAGCCAAACCAATTTTTTCACGGTTTTTTTGACCAGTACGCAGCGAAAATGGTGCAACTTCAGGAAGGTCAACGCCGCAAGCTCCGGGGCGAGTTTGTTTGATTAAAATTTCGGTTTCGTGATTTAAGCCGCCGATTTCTTTAGGAGTGAATGACATGTTATTATTTTTTAGTTTGTTGGTTTAGTAATTCGTAAAGGAAATCGGGAGCTAGATCTGCCTCATTTGCCCAAGACAAAGTATCATTTTCGATTTTAAAATTTCTAAAATAATCAATATCTTTCAAAGGTTCAAAAACTTCTCCCCAAATTTCATCTATTAGATTAATTTTACCGGATTTTCCATCGTCAAATTTGATCCAAACCTGATAATCTTGAATATGTTTTGCTTCCACTATGTGTCGGAACATATTTACTCCAAAGGTTGAATTTTATTTAAGGGTTTTCTTTGCATAGCAAGTTCCCAATCTTTTAATAATTCTTCTTTATTGATATCAAGCCACTCAAGAACTGATCTCAATGCTCTTTTTGGAAATTGACCTTGGATGATTCCAGATTCGATAAAAACCTCAATTTCGAATTTTCCATATTTAGCATGAAAATGAGGTGGATTATGGTCTCTGTGGTACATTGTAATAACAATCCCTAGAAAACGACTTATTTCGGGCATTTTGTGGTGTGTTTTGGGTTTAATTTTTTTACTTTTGAGACGTGACTCAAAAGTAAAAATTAGTTCAGAATTTTTTCTAATTCGCTAGCAAAAATTTCCATATCTTTTTCACTAGTTAATTCGCTTGCGGCTACAATCATTTTATCGCCTTGCGCAAATCCACCGATGATATTTTTAGCTAGTAATTTTTTGTTAACTTCAGCTGCGTCTTTTGAAAGTTCGATTGTAAATTCATTGAAAAAACTTTCGTTCAAAACTTTCACGCCTTTAACTTTTGCTAATTTATCAGCCAAATCGCAGGCTTTTTTGTGATTGATTAAAGCCAGTTTTTTGAAACCTATTTCACCAAGCAAAGAAGTGTGAATTGTGAAAGCCGTTGCGCAAAGTCCTTGATTTGAGCAAATGTTAGAAGTTGCTTTTTCGCGGCGTATGTGCTGTTCGCGGGCATTTAGGGTTAAAACATAACCCGGTTTTCCATCAACATCATTAGTTGCGCCACAAATTCTGCCCGGCATTTGGCGAACAAATTCTTTTTTGCAGGCAAAAAATCCAAGAAGAGGGCCGCCGAAATTTAGACCAACTCCTAAAGATGAAGCTTCGCCAACCACGATATCAGCTTGTTTTGGGGCTTCTAAAAGTCCGAGTGATAAAATTTCGTTAGTTACAACAATCATCAAGGCGCCAGAGGCGTCGCATTGTTTTCTAACGTCGTCAAGATTTCTGATTTCGCCTTGAAAGTCTGGATATTGAACAATTACAGCAGCGCAAGTTTCGTCAATTGTCGATACAAATTTTGAATCGTTCAAAGCAAGTGAAGTTTTGGTAACTTCTAAATAATCGGGGTGAATATTGCCAATTGTCGCAATATTTTTGCGACCAGATTTAATACGAAGCGCCATCAAACAGCTTTCACTCGTTGAAGTTGCGCCATCATACATTGAAGCGTTGGCAACTTCCATTTCAGTTAAAAGCGCAATCATGCTTTGGAATTGAAAAATCACCGCCAAAGTTCCTTGCGAAATTTCTGGCTGATACGGCGTGTAAGAAGTTAGAAATTCTGAACGTTGAATAATGTGATCAACAGTAGCTGGAATGTGATGTTTGTAGCAGCCAGCACCAAGAAAAAATGGCCCACTTGAAGCGGCGCGATTTTTATCGGAAAAAGATTTTAAAATTGTCTCAACTTCAATTTCACCTTGATGATTTGGTAAATTTTCGATTGGCTTTTTTAAAAGAAATTCTGATGGAACTGCATCATAAAGTTGATCGATATTGGAGATGCCAATAGCTTTAAGCATCTCTTGACGATCCTTTTCAGTCAAGGCTAGATAGCGCATTTTGTGTAATTATTTTTTAAAAAATGAGGAGCCTTTTAAAGGGCGGCGGCACTTTAGAAAATGATAGAAAAAAGTCAAACACTCCTTCACTTACTAGTTAAATTAATTAAATCTGCCGCAGAAATTTTTTTATCATAAATGGCGCGACCAACAATAGCGCCGATTACGCCGAATTTTTCTAATTCTTTAATTTTTAAAACATCTTCTAAATCAGAAACACCGCCGGAAGCAATTACTGGGATTTTTAAATTTTGAGCCAGATTTTTTGTTCCAGTTAAATCAGCGCCAGTTAAGGTTCCATCGCGAGAAATATCAGTGTAAATTATTGCAACCGCGCCGCAATCTTCAAACTTTTTAGCTAATTCTAAAACCGGAATTTCTGAAGTTTCAACCCAACCTTCAGTTGCAACGAAACCATTTTTAGCATCAATTCCAATCACAATTTTTCCAGGAAATTTTTTACAAGCTTCAATTACCAATTCCGGATTTTTTGCGGCAATAGTTCCAAGAATCACCCTGCTTACGCCCAAATTTAACCATTTTTCAATCGCTGCAATCGTGCGAATTCCGCCACCAAGTTGAGTAGGAATTTTGATATTTTTTAAAATTTCTTTTACCGAATTTTCATTTTCCGATTTTCCCGTAATTGCGCCGTCTAAATCAACAATATGTAAAAATTTAAAACCGAGATCTTCAAATTCTTTGGCTTGCGCGGCGGGATTGTCGTTGAAAATTGTAGCTTGATTCATGTCGCCTTTAAACAGGCGAACACATTGACCATTTTTTAAATCGATCGCGGGAAAGATAATCATTTTATATTTAATTAAATTCGACTTTCGTCGAACTTGGGTTTATTTTGAATTGCTGGGCGGCGAGTAAATCGCAACATCCGCAATGGATTTATTTTTTAGGAAGATTAATCTGCTAAAGCTAATTTAAACTCGAGCTAGAATAAAAAATCCAATCCAAAAAAACTCGATGTCATGTTGAGCTTGTCGAAGCATGATTGTGGTAAATGCTCTTGAATCATGCTTCGACAAGCATTGTAAAGGTTACCTAATTCGCTGACAGATTAATCAAATAAAGTCTCTAACTTTATTTGATTTTTCAATCAACAAAACGAGGTAATAACATGCAAAAGATTAGCAACATCGGTAAAGATAAAACCATTGAGAAGAACTACATTCAAAAATGGCAGTTTCTTATCCAAGAATATTTGCTTGTAAAAAAAGGTAAACATTCTCGATTTAGATTTGTTAGCGACTTCTACCGCTCTCATAACACAAACCGACAGAC
>CANKYC010000019.1 GCA_947487845.1 Rickettsiales bacterium
TCAAAAGGCAAAACTGCGGTTTTATCTTCGATGAAATCACCAAGAACGCTGTCTTCATCATCGCCCGAAACTGGAGATTCTAAGCTTACGGGATCTTTTGAAGTTCTTAAAACTTTTCTAACTTTATCAACTGGCATTAAAAGTTTGTCGGCAATTTCTTGCGCGTCGGGCGTGCGACCCAATTCTTGAGTTAATTGACGCGAAGTTTTAACAATTTTGTTAATTGTTTCCACCATGTGAATTGGAATTCTGATCGTGCGAGATTGATCGGCAATTGCGCGGGTAATGGCTTGGCGAATCCACCAAGTGGCGTAAGTTGAAAATTTGTAACCTCTGCGATATTCAAATTTATCAACGGCGCGCATCAAGCCAATATTGCCTTCCTGAATCAAATCAAGGAATTGTAAACCGCGATTGGTATATTTTTTTGCAATCGAAACCACCAAACGCAAGTTGGCTTCAATCATTTCTTTTTTAGCTTTTAATTCTTCTTCTTGGCTGCGGCGTAAAATATTGATTAAGACTTTAAAATCAGCAATCGCAAGCCCCATAATTCTGGTGAATTTGCCGATTTTAGTTTGGATTTCACGAATTTTTTCGACACTTTGCGAAGAAAAAGCCTGCCATTTTTTATCTTTTAATTCACTGATTTTATTCAACCATTTTTCACCCTCTTCAATTCCGGGATATTGTTTTAAATAATCAATTTTGTCGATTCCGTAAGACATTGCGGTTTTTAGCAAATCAAGCTCGATTGCAATAAGTTTTTGTTGCGCTTCATAAAGCTGATCAACAAGGGCTTTAATCAAGGAATCATTGAAACTTACTTCTAGTGAAAGTTTTTCAAAATCAGCTTTTAATTTGTTGATGTCTTTGTCGGTTTTAATTTCTTCGTAAGTTTTGCTGTCTGATTTATCGAGAATTTTTTGGCAGATATGCGAAATTTTTTGGAATAAATCCAACATTTTCGGCATCAAAATGCGCTCCATCGAAACGAAAGAAACCACGCTTTCATCGATTTCTTCTAACTCTTCATCTTCAAATAAAGATTCTTCCGCCGGTTCAGCTGAAGCGTCAACTTGATCGTTAATAATTGCAGTTAAATCTTCTTCGCCAGTTGGTTGCGCCGCAGCTTCTTCGGCGGCTTGAGCATCGTTATTTTTAATAATTTCTTCTAATTCAGAATTGTAAGTTTCATCAATTCTGATGATGTCGCGAAGCAAGATAGTTCCGTTCGCCAAGCCATTATACCACTCAATAAAGTGGCGCATGATAATTGGACTTTGATAGAGAGATTTTACAGTTTTATTGCGACCTTCTTCAATGCGCATCGCGATTGCAACTTCATCTTCGCGAGTAAGAAGTTTCACCGTACTCATTGATTTGAGATAGGTTTTTACCGAATCTTCCGAACGCTTTTGGCTTTTTTCTTCGTCTTTTGCCGCCAAACCATCTTCGGTTAATTTATCAAGATCATCTTCTTTTTCGACGATCTGAATTTTGAACTCGGTTAAAATATCAAGAATGCGATCAAGCTTACGCGGATCAATATCGGCGTCGATATTTTCATTGATTTGTTCGTGAGTCAAAAAGCCTTGGGTTTTTCCAAGTGCTAAAAGTTTTTTTAATTTTTCAGCTAAATCATTGGATAATTTTTTGCCGTCATCATCTTTTTTCAAAAGAGCGCTACGAACATCCTGAATTAATTGAAAACGTTCTGCAAGTGCGCCAGTTCTGTCGTTAACTGCAAGTTTAACTTTCTTTTCTTTTTTTGGCTTTGGCTCTTTTTTTGCTTTCGGCGCTTTTTTAATTTTAACTGGTTTTGCGGCTTTAACTTTTTTCTCAGGTTTAACTGATTTTTTTTCAATTTTTTTAGATTTTTCAGCTGGTTTAATCTTCTTTTTTGGCTCTACAACTTTAACCTTCTTAACCACTTTAATAGCAGCTTTTTTAAGCGTTTTTACTGGCTTTACGGTTTTTTTAACCTCTTTTTTAACCTCTTTCTTTATCGGCTTTTTTACAACCACTTTTTTAGCAGGTAATTTTTTTACTGGTTTTTTCTTAGCTACCATAGTGCCTCAAGTTTTGTTAAGTTATTTCTTTTTCCAAAGATAAAATTTTATGTTCCAGAGAAGTTCTGTAATCAAAAATGGTTTGATGAGCTTCAATCTCGTCGATTCGGCTTAAAGAATCTTTATATTGCAGATCTACCTGAAGTAACAAATCTCTTAGAAGTAGAACGCGAAATTTAATTAAAGCAGAGTCTAAATCACTTGTACCAAGCCTTGCAAGGATATTTTTGATATCCGATATATCATTATGAAAATCAGGATTTTCAAGGGCGGAAAGCAAATTTATTTCACCTTCGTCAATTTTATCAATTATTAACTCTTTTAAATGAGTGAGATTATCGTTGGTAAAATGCAATTCATGCACATCAAAATCTTTATCACGAAACCTTGCCAATTCAGGGAATTTGACAATAAAGGCTATAATATTTTTAGCTAAAGAATCGGCTAAATTATTTGCCGGTTTTATATAAATTTTGCTGGCAAAATTGCTAAAATTTTTAGCTGGGTTTTTTTGATTGCGACCAAGCGAAAAGAGCAAATCTTTAAAATAAAATGAAAAATATTTTTTGGTGGAAGCGTCTAAAATTGTGGCAATTTTTGTGGCTAAATTAGCTTCAATTTTAGCTTTATTTTCGGCAGAAATTTTCTGATTTTTTTCAATTCCCAAATCGATCAAAGCAAAGTCAAACAGGCTTTCTGAAAGCGGCGTGGCGTTGCTAAAAACTTTTTCAATTGCGCGCGCGCCAAATTCTTTAATAAAATCATCGGGATCCATTTGGTTGGGCAAAATTGCAAAAGTGATATTTTTTTTGGCATTAATTAATGGCAGCGCAATTTCTGAAACGCGTTTAGCGGCGCGGATTCCCGCGACATCGCCATCAAGACAAATTACGATTTTATCGGTGATGTAAAAAAGCTCTTTTAAATGTTCCGCTCCAAGCGCGGTTCCAAGGCTGGCGACTACATTTTCAACGCCATTTGCAAAAAGGGCGATCGCGTCCATATAACCTTCGACCACAACGGCAAAACCCTTGGTAAATATGGCTTTGCGGGCATAAAAAATATTATAAAGAGTTTGATTTTTTTTAAAGGCGTCGGTTTCAGAAGAGTTTAAATATTTCGGCATATCGTCGCCAATCGTTCTGCCGCCAAAGGCGATAACACGATTTTTTTTGTCGGTGATTGGAAAAATCACGCGATTCCTAAATTTATCGTAGAATTTTTTACGTTCATTTTGACCGATAATTCCGGTGCGCGAAATTTCTAAATCAGTGAAATTTTCGGATTTTAAATAATTGCTTAAAGCCTCGTAGGAATTGGGCGCAAAGCCAAGACGAAATTTTTTAGCGATAGTGGAATTTAAACTGCGTTTTTTTAAATAATTTCGCGCTTCAAAACCACTTTCTTCGTAAAGAGTTTTTTCAAAAAATTGACAGGCTTTTTCTAAAATTAAAAAATCGCGTTCCAGCTTGTTTTCTTTGACTTCGTCAACTTGAACTCGCGGAACTGGAATACCAAAATCATCAGCTAATTTTACGACAGCATCTTTGTAATCTAATCCTTCATTATTCATCACGAAACTAATGATATCGCCATGGGCGGCGCAACCAAAGCAGTGATAAAAACCTTTTAAATCATTAACGGTAAAAGACGGAGATTTTTCATTGTGAAAAGGACAAAGGCCTTGAAATTCGTGGCCACGGGCTTTCAACTTTACTTTTTTGCCAATAACTTCCGAAGTCAAAATGCTGGAACGCAATTTTTCTGGAAATTCTTTAGGGAAAAGCATCAATAAAACAAAAACTAAAAAATTGTTAATCAACCAAAGCTGCTTTTGATTGATTGGCTAACGGTGTCTAATATGTGTAATTCCAAACAATATCAAAAAATGTCATGATAATTCCAAATCCAATGGGAATTGTAAAATTATCATCAACCTCCAAAAAACTTGGGCGTGATTCAAACATAGTCACGCAGAATAATGCGAAAAGTCCGAAAATATAAAACCACGGTCGAACATGAAAAATCATTCCGCAAGCAATTAGAATTATCAATCCGCTCACGGCGAATGCCGCAGAACCTGAAACTGATTTTTCATAAAATGGCTGGCTGGGATAATTGCGACCAACAATCGCCGCCAAAGCATCAGAAATTACTAAAATGGCAAAGCCAGTAACGGCAATTTCTTTTTTGAAAAGTAGAAAAGTTAAGCAAGATGCAATTCCAACCCAAGTTGCTCCGCAGAATTTATCGCCAGTAAGTTCGTGAGGGCGTAAAATTATGCCGAAAATTTTGGCGAAAATAGTTTTAACTTTGGGATTGGTGCGACGTAAATAATCGGGAATGGCAATTATTGATGTCAATATGGCGAAAATCATCAGGCTCGGCCATTTTCCTAAAACACAATAGCCGATTGGAACCAATATTAATAAGAAATGCAGGGCTTTGCGAGTTAACTCATTTCGCATCGAAATTTGTTCCATTTTATTTTTATTTTTTGATTTGAAGATCAGTTTTTTCTGGGTTTTTTTCGCGATAAATTACTACTTCATTTTTTCCAGCGTAGCCTAAAACTTTTCTGGCTTGTTCATCGAGAAGATCGAGGTCTAAAGATTCTAAATTCATGCCATAAACCATATTTTTTTTGGCTTGCATGCGGGCAAAAATTTCCTGTTTTGCAATTTCTTTATTGGTGATTTGTTTTTTTAAGGTGAAAAGTTGGACTAAACCTTTGTCGCCGAAAAAAGTGAAAAAGCCGAAATAAAAAATAATCGACAAAGCAACGCAATAGCCAATGAAAAGCGGTTTTTTAATGCGATATTTCCTGACAAATTGATAGAGAAAATTCTCTTTCATTAGCTTCTAAAACAAGTTTCTTTAACGGCGGCGATAATGTTATTGGTTTTTGGAAGCGCCAATCTTTCGAGGTTGGCGGCGTAAGGAAGAGGCGCATCAACTGATGCCAATTTTTTAACTGGAGCGTCAAGATAATCAAAAGCTTCTTCCATTAAAATTGAAGCGATTTCACTGCCGATTGAGGCGAATGGAAACCCTTCTTCAACCGTAACGCAGCGATTGGTTTTTTTAACTGATTCAACGATGGTTTCGCGATCAATTGGACGAATTGAACGAAGATCGATAACTTCTGCTTCAATACCTTCTTTGGCTAATTCCTCTGCGGCTTCAAGGGCATATTTAACAACTAAAGAAAAGGCGATAATTGTTACATCTTTTCCTTCGCGAAGAACTTTGGCTTTGCCGATTTCAACAATGTGATCTTCATCATATTCTTCTTCAAAAGAGAGGCCGTAAGTGATTTCATTTTCCAAGAAAACTACCGGATTAGGATCACGAATCGCCGCTTTCAATAAACCTTTGCAATCAGCAGCGCTGTAAGGAGCAACAACTTTCAAACCCGGAATCGCGCCATACCAAGCAGCATAACATTGAGAATGTTGTGCGCCAACGCGTGAAGCCGCGCCATTTGGTCCACGAAATACGATTGGAGAACTCACTTGTCCGCCTGACATGTAGCAAGTTTTGGCGGCAGAATTTAGAATTTGATCAATTGCCTGCATGGCAAAGTTGAAAGTCATAAATTCAACAACAGGTTTTAAACCAGCAAAAGCCGAACCAATTGCCAAACCAGCAAAACCTTGTTCGGTGATTGGAGTATCGATTACTCTTTTTGGTCCGAATTCAGCAAGCAAACCTTGAGTGATTTTGTAAGCGCCGTTATATTCAGCAACTTCTTCGCCCATAACATAAACTTCCGGAGTTGTTCTCATTTCTTCTGCCATTGCTTCTCTTAGCGCTTCGCGAACGGTTAATTTTCTCAACATGTTATTTATAAATTTCGGTTAAAAGTTCAGATTCGTCCGGTTCTGGACTATTTTTAGCAAATTCTACGATTTCATTAACTTCATTTTTAATTTCATCGTCGATTTTTTTGATGTCACTTTCGGACGCGATTTTTTCGCCTAAAATATGGGAACACAAAGAATCGATCGGGTCTTTTTCTTTTTTACCACTTAATTCTTCTTTCGAGCGATAAGTCGCCGGATCAGACATTGAATGACCGCGATAACGATAAGTATCCATTTCCAAAATCATTGGGCCGTTGCCAGCGCGAACGTAATCTACGCATTTTTGAGCATCACGAATCACATCAAAAACATCCATGCCGTTAATTTTTACGCCCGGAATGTTGAAGCCAATGCCGCGTTTATGAAGTTCATCAACTGACGAAGAGCGTTGTAGCGAAGTTCCCATTGCGTAATGGTTATTTTCGATGATGAAAAGAACGGGCAAATTCCACAATTTTGCCATGTTGAAACTTTCGTAAACTTGACCTTGATGCGCGGCGCCGTCGCCGAAATAGCAATAAGTTACATTATTTGTGCCGCGATATTTATCAGCAAAAGCAAGACCGGCGCCGATTGGAACTGAAGCGCCGACAATTCCATGTCCACCGTAAAAATGATTTTCTAAATCAAAAAGATGCATTGAACCACCTTTGCCTTTTGATGAACCATCAGCGCGTCCCAATAATTCGGCCATGATTTTTTTTGGGTCAGAGCCAACTGAAATCATGTGGCCGTGATCACGGTAAGTTGTTATAACTTTGTCGCCTTCAATCATTGTGTGACGCATGCCCGTAGCAATTGCTTCTTGTCCAATATAAAGGTGACAAAAGCCTGCGATTAGACCCATGCCGTAAAGTTGTCCGGCTTTTTCTTCAAAGCGGCGGATTAGAAGCATTTCGCGATAGAAACTCAGAAGTTCTTTTTTAGAAAATTCCTCAACGTCTTTTTTTAAATTATGAAACAGTTTTGGTTCAGATTTTTTTACCATTATTAAAAAAGGAAAATTAAGTCATGAAGTGAATAGAGATGAAACGAAACGGGCTAGATAGTTTGGCAAAATTAAAAGTCAAACGAGCTAGTCTTTAGAGCCTGTATTCAAAATAAAATGAACTCATATTTCGTCCTAATTTTTACTAAAAAAGCGCTAAAAATATGTCAAAATCGGATTCACTTTATTTTGAATACAGACTCTAGTTATGCAATGTCGCCATTAAAGCTTTAAAAACAACGCCATTGAAAAACTCAGCAATGGCAGGGCCAAATTGAATTAAGCCGATGGCGAAAATAACGCAAACGGCGACTAATATTGTATATTTGACAACAGTTTCCAAAGCTAATTTTTTCATCATTTCAGTTTGGTTAATTTCTGCGGCTTTATTCATCGATTCTTTTTTTGCCTCTTCCAACTCTTCTTCTTCAGTTATTTCCTCTTCATCTTTTGACTCGTCATGTTTTTCATCATGCGATTTATGATACGAAACTGCTAATTTATGATCCGCGTTTATTTTGCTAGATTTTTCACTGATTTGCTTTTTCATGAAATGAAGTAACGATTTTTTAGCTTGTTCAGACATTTTCTCGTTCAGGTTATTTTAAAATATTAACAATTTTTTAGTTATAAGTGTTAGAAGCTTTTCTCATCAAGCCTTTTTTTGCCATAATTTTAATCGCAATTTCCTGTTCTTTGCTCGGGGTTTTTGTTTTGTGGAAAAAACTATCTTATTTCGGCGATTCATTATCGCACTCAATTCTTCTTGGTTTAGTTTTGGGTGTAATTTTTGAAACTAATCAACTTTCAGCATTAATTATTTTTGCGCTGATTTTTTCATTTTTTGTCGGATTGATTTCGCAAAACCGCTATTTTTCAAAAGACACTATAATCGTGATAATGTCCTATTTCTGCGTCGCGCTCGCGGTTATTGCCAATGATATTTGGATTAAAAATTTCTACTTTACTTCTTATATTTTCGGCGATGTTTTAACTGTTGGAAACAGCGAAATAAAAGCCTTAATCGCAGTTACAATAACAACAATAATTTACACAATTTTGGCTTTCAAAAAGATTTTGCTGATTAATACCAACCAAGATTTAGCAAAAATAGAAGGAATAAAAACCGAATTTTGGAATCTTTCATTTTTATTTTTACTAGCTCTTGTAATTGCATTGTCTGTACGAATTGTCGGCGTATTTTTAATGACGGCGCTGCTAATTTTGCCGGCCGCAATTGCGCGTATTTTTTCGATTTCTGCCAAGCAAATGATGTTACTTAGTGTCATAATCGGAATCTCTATTTCAGCCTTTTCTTTCAAGGTTGCGGGGAATTATGATTTAACGGTTAGTTCTACAGTTATTGCAATATTTTCACTGCTTTTTATTTCCAGCCTACTAATTAAAAAATTTATTCGTTCATGAAATCTTTTGATAAAAAAACCGCAGTAATTTTATTCAATTTGGGCGGTCCGGACAAGTTAGAATCTGTTGAGCCATTTTTGTTTAATCTCTTTAACGACAAAGCAATTATCGGTCTTCCGCAACCTTTTCGTTTTCTTTTGGCGAAATTTATTTCCAAAAGAAGAGTAAAAAAAGCGCAGAAAATTTATCAACAAATTGGCGGTAAATCTCCTTTGCTCGATACTACAATAGCACAGGCTGATGCCCTAGAAAAAGAACTTTCATTTAGTGGAAATTTCAAGGTTTTTGTGGCGATGCGTTATTTCCATCCCTTCAGCGAAGAAGTGATTAAGAAAGTAAAAGAATATGATCCAAGCCAAGTAATTTTATTGCCGCTTTATCCACAATTTTCTAGCACTACTTCGGAATCATCAATTCAGGATTTCTTGAAAAAATCATTGTCTGACTTAAAACAAGCTACGATAAAAATTGTTTGTTGTTATCCTTCCGAGGTAGAATTTATAAGGTCGCACAGTCTTCTCATAAAACAAACAATTGCTAAGACTTATAAAAATAATTTATCCGATTTTCGTTTTTTATTTTCAGCTCATGGTTTGCCGCAAAAACTGATAAATGATGGAGATCCTTATGTTTTTCAGGTGGAAAAAACTACCAAAGAAATTCTAAAAAATATGGCGGAGATTCTTGAAAAACCAGAAAGTGAAATTGATTTTAAAATTTGCTACCAATCCAAAGTTGGTCCATTGGAGTGGACTGGTCCAAGTTTGGATCAGGAAATAAAAAAAGTCGCTTTGGATAAAAAAATTCCAATAATCATTCCCGTAGCATTTGTTTCCGATCATTCTGAGACTTTGGTAGAATTGGATATCGATTATAAAAACATGGCGCAAAAATTGGGAGTAGAAGATTATTTGCGCGTGCCAGCATTAAATGTTGAAGGGCATTTTATTAAAAGCTTGGTACAAATTTGCAAAGCGGTTGACGGCAATGACGCGACGATTTTTTCGGGGCAAAAAACAGCCAGAATTTGTCCGAAAAATTTTAAGTTTTGTCCTAATCAAAACAGTTGCCCCGTATGATTGATATTGTTGTCAAAAGCAAAAAATGGGCGGAAATAAAAAATGTCGAAAATTTTGTTAAAAAAACCATTCAAAAAATAATTCCACTTACTGATCTAAAAATAATTCTCAAAAAAAATTTCATTCTCGAAGTCTCGATTTCTTTGGTTTCAGATTCGCAGATGAAGAAAATAAATTTGGAATTTCGCGGCAAAAATAAAGCAACGAATGTATTATCTTTTCCAGCTTTGGATGAAAATTTAATTCGCCAAATTGGTCTTAAAGAACTCGTTGGAGCTTGTGAATACTTGTTTCTTGGCGATATTATAATTGCTTTTGAAACTCTAAAAAAAGAATCTCTTGCACAAAAAAAGAAATTTCACGATCATCTAACTCACCTAATTTTGCACAGTATTTTGCATCTGATTGGCTATGATCATGAAGAAGAAAAAATGGCAAAAATTATGGAAGATCTTGAGGTGAAAATTTTAAAGAAATTGAAAATCGAAGATCCATATCAACTAAATTTCTAATCAATGGAAGGTGCGTCGAGAAAGAGAAATAAAGAACTACAATTACGCTGTAAAAACCTGCTAAATTTTTTGCTGAATCTCTTTGGTAAAAAAACCAAAAAATCATTTTTTTCGGTTATTTCTCATTTACTTGATGGCTATGAAAAAGAAGGCTTGATTAGTGCCGAAGAAAAAAAGATGTTTAAAAATATTGCCTCTTTTGGTGATAAAAGAGTTGCGGCGGTAATGACCCCAAGAAGCGACATTATTGCAATCAAACAGGGTGCGAGTTTGGAAGAAGTGAAAGAATTAATCACGACTGATGGTCACACCAGAATTCCAGTTTTTAAAGAAAATTTTGATGAAATAACTGGTTTTATTCACAGTAAAGATTTGGCCAAATTCTTATGTGATGAAAGTCAGGATTTTGCGATTACCAAAATTTTGCGTAAAATTTTATTCGTTCCCGGTTCAATGAAATTAGTGGATGTGATGCTGCGCATGCGTATGGCGCGCATTCACGTTGCAATTGTGCTCGATGAATTTGGTGGTGTTGACGGCATTGTAACAATTGAAAATATCATGGAAGAAATAGTTGGCGATATTGAAGATGAGCATGATTTGCCGTCGGATAGTTCATTTTTTCGCATTAAAAAAATCAGCGAAAAAGAATTTCATTTTGGTGGCCGCGTTGAAATCGAGAAAGTTGAAGAAATTCTCGATCAAAAAATAAAATACGACGATGATGAATTTGAAACCGTTGGCGGTCTTGCAATGTCAGTATTTAAGCGCGTTCCTGAAATTGACGAAGAGGCTAAAAAATATGGTCTTAATTTCAAAATTATTGATGCCGATAATCGTGTAGTAAAATTGGTTGAAATATCAAAAATAAGCGAAGAATAATATGCAAATCCCCCCAAAAACCTTTCCAATAATTGATCTTGGTGATGTTGTTTTGCGTGAAAAATGCGATGAAGATGTGGCAGATTTTTTTTCTTATTATTCTGATCCAGAAGTTAATAAATATATTCTTTGCGAAATTCCGCGCGAGCTTGAAGAAGCAAGGCGTGAATTAAATTATTGGCGCAATGTTTTTTACCAAAATGACGGAATTTATTTCGCAATTGCCGACAAGCAAACCAATAAATTAATTGGCTCAATTGGTCTTACAAGTTACAATGCTTATCAAGGTCGAATTGAAATAAGTTATGATCTAGCTCATCAATATTGGAATCGCGGCATCATGACCAAAGCAATTCAAGCAGTTACAAAATATGCTTTTAAAGAATTTTATTATGGACGAGTAAATCGAGTTGAAGCTTTTGTTTCGACCGCCAACTTGCCATCAAAAAATTTGCTGACGAAATGTGGTTTCGTTTTAGAAGGCATTTTGCGCCAGCATAGATATCATCGCGGAGCTTATGTTGACGTTTATTCATTCAGTTTACTCAAAAGTGATTTTGCAAATTTAACTAGTAATTAAAAATTTAATTTGACTTTTGGCAATTGCTGATTTTAATGCGCCGCCTCTTTTCCCGCTTACAGTTTCCCAAAACTTTTTAATAAAATTTCAGTTCAAACGATAGGAAATAAAATATGCTTAAAACTTACGTCGCTAAACCAAGCGAAATCGAAAGAAAATGGTGGTTGATTGATGCCGAGGACCTAGTTGTTGGTAGAGTTTCTACAATCATTGCTAACCTTTTACGTGGTAAACATAAACCTACATTCACTCCAAACTTGGATTGCGGTGATCACGTTGTTGTTATCAATGCCGAAAAACTAAAATTAACCGGTAAAAAATACGCTGAAAAAATGTATTATTGGCACACCGGCCACCCAGGTGGAATCAAAGAAAGAACTGCTCGTCAAATTTTTGAAGGAAAATTCCCGGAAAGAATTTTGGAAGAATCAGTTTCTCGCATGATCTCTCGCGGACCTTTACAGCGCGATATCATGGTTAAATTGCATATCTACAAAGGCGCAGAGCACAAACATCAAGGACAAAATCCACAAGTTTTGGATATTGCTTCTATGAACCGCAAAAACAAAAAAACTAATTAATTATGTCTTCAGTTTTAAAAGAAAAAATTCTCGAAGTTCTTGGAACCCAAAACCAAGAAAACGTGGCTCTTCCTAGAGAGAAAAAAATCGATGCTCAAGGTCGTGCTTACGCAACAGGCAAAAGAAAAAATGCTGCTGCGCGCGTTTGGATTAAAAAGGGAACCGGAAAAATCACGGTTAATGACCGCGACGGTTTAACTTATTTAGGAAGAGAAATTCTTTTCAACATTGCAAAAGCTCCATTTGGCGCGACTAGCAATGAAAATAAATTTGACGTTGTTGCAACGATTGCTGGTGGCGGAAAATCTGGTCAAGCCGGTGCTCTAGCTCACGGAATCAGCAAAGCACTTGTTGCTTTCGATCCGACAACTCATAAAACTCTACGCGTTGGCGGGTTCTTGACTCGTGATTCACGTGTTGTTGAACGCAAGAAATACGGCTTGAAAAAAGCTCGTAAAGCTCAAACTTACCGTAAGAGATAGTATTTGTATTGGCGGTTTTGGTTTGATCCAGAGCCGCCTTTACTTTTTTTGTAGCAGATGAAAAACCCATCCGTAAAAAAAAATACTAAAGAAAACCTCTCCAAAAACTCCCATAAAGTCTATTTGGCATCCGATCATGCAGGCTTTGTCTTAAAAAAATTCCTTATCGAAAAAATTATTAAACTTGGATTTGAGCCAATTGATCTGGGTTGTGATTCTGCTGAAAAATCAGTCGATTATCCTGATTACGCGCAAAAACTTTGCAAAAAAATAACTGAAAAAAATAACGGAATTTTAATTTGCGGAAGTGGCATTGGCATTTCAATTGCGGCTAATCGTTTTAAAAATATCAGAGCGGCACTTTGTCATGATGTAAAATCCGCCAAAGCATCGCGCGCCCATAATGATGCTAACGTGCTTTGTCTTGGTGCTAGAGTTATTACCAGCAAAATGGCTTTGGCAATTGTGAAAGCCTTTTTTTTTACAGAATTTGAAGGCGAAAGACATGCAGCAAGAATTAAAAAACTCTCAAAATAATCGTCTAATCCGCAGTTTCGGCCGCATCAAAAGCCGCAAGCTTTCTGATCATAAGAATTTCCTGCTTGAAAATTTTTCAACACTTTATGAAATCAGTGATTTCAATATTTCTACGCCAAAAACTTCATTAGAAATTGGCTTTGGCTTCGGTGATTTTACATTTGAAAAAGCCAAACAAAATCCCGACATTTCTTTTTTTGGCTCTGAACCGCACATTAATGGCGTTATAAATTTGCTCTCCAAGCTTGAAATTGAGCCTTTGCCAAATTTAAAAATCTCTCGCGAAGATGCGCGACTTTTACTCGCTAAATTTCCTGAAAAATTCTTCGACCAAGTTTATATTTTATTTCCCGACCCTTGGCCAAAATCAAAACATTTTAAACGCCGTTTAATTAATACAGAATTTCTTGATACAGTTTTATCTTCAAAAATGAAACCGGGCTCTAAGCTTACAATTGCAACCGATCACGATTCATACAAAATCTGGATTTTAGCTGAAATTGCCAATAGTAAAAAATTTACTTGGGATGCAAAATCTAAAAAAGATTGGCAGGTTTTTCCTCAAGATTGGGTAACTACAAAATATCAAAAAAAGGCTGCACAAGAAGGCCGCACATCAGTAATTTTTAATTTAACACACACATGTCAGAACTCATAAAAAAACTGCCAAAGGTTCGCGGAGTTTACCGCGAAAATGTTGAATTAAAAAGCTGGTTTGATGTTGGTGGAAAAGCCGAAATTCTTTTTCGTCCCGCTGATATTGCTGATTTGCGGGATTTTTTAAAAAATTGTCCAAAAGAAATTCCAATTAATATTCTCGGTGCTGCTTCTAATGTAATCGTTCGTGATGAAGGCGTAAAAGGTGTTGTAATTCGCTTAAGCGGCGAGTTTGCAAAGATCGTGCAAGAAGAAGGAAATATCCGCGCTGGTGCCGCCGCGCTTTGTGGCAATGTGGCATTATTTTCGCGAAATGCCGCGCTGGATAAATTAGAATTTTTAACCGGAATCCCCGGTTCAATTGGTGGCGCAATCGCAATGAATGGCGGTTGTTATGGTTCTGATGTGTCGCAGATTTTAATTAGCGCAACGGTAATTGATTTTGATGGAAATTTAATTGAGTTAAAAAATTCTGATTTTGGTTTTTTTTATCGCGGTAATAAAATTTCTAAAAATTTTATTTTTGTGGAAGCGGTTTTAAAAGGCGAAAAATCAACTGCAGAAATTGTGTCTCAAAAAATTTCTGAATTAAATAAACAGCGTGAACAAGCGCAGCCAATTCGTGCAAAAACAGGAGGCAGTACTTTTAAAAATCCGCAAAATAACAGCGCTTGGAAATTAATTGACGAAGCAGGTTGTCGCGGAATGATTGAGGGTGACGCGCAAATTTCTGAGAAGCATTGCAACTTTATGATTAATCGTGGCAAGGCTTCGGCTAATAATTTGATTGATTTAGGAAATAAGGTGAAAAAATTAGTGAAGGAAAAATCGGGAATAGATTTGGAATGGGAAATTAAAATTTTAGGATAATTAAAATTCTTGCTGCCAAATTAAAATAACCTGTTTTAAAATATCACTCCTGCAGTTATCCGATTTCAATTTGGGTCGGGAAAAAATTTTAACAGATTAAATAAAATTCTCTGTTGCAATTTTAAAACAACTCAGGCAAGTTGCGCCTCACTTTACCTGTCACTGGGTTCTATAAAGACTTTCCTTTAAAAATTTTTTTTAAATAAATTAAAAAACTATGAAAAAATTCTCTTCTTTTTTGGCAAAAATCGCTCTTTTGTCTTTTTTCTTTCTAGCGATCGCACCAGCAATTGTGCCTGTTTTGTCGTCTGATGCTCATGCGCAATCTGCCGGTACAATTACTACCTCAGCTAGCTCAAACCAATTAGTTGACACCATGTGCTATGCTATGAAGATCGTTACGGGAAACGCTGGTAAAGCTTTCGCAGCTTTTGCAATCATCTCAGTTGGTATCGGTTTCTTCACTGGTAAAGTTTCTTGGGGTTTGATGATCGGTGTTGCGGCTGGTATTGCTGCAATGTTTGGCGCTCCTTCAATTGTTTCTGCAATCAGCGGTAAAGGTGCTTACGACTGCGGTCAATAATAAAATTTAATTAATAAGGTTTTTCCATGTCTAGAAGATGTGATTTACTTTCTGTTGGCGTTATGGTTGGAAACAAAGTTTCTCACTCAAACCGTAAAACCAGAAGAAGATTTCTACCAAATTTAAAAACAATCTCTTTCAAGAGCGACACTCTTGGATCTGAACTTACTTTGAAAGTTGCCACTTCTACTCTTAGAACAATCAACAAGTATGGTAACATTGATAACTTCTTAGTGAATTATCGTTCTAACAAACTTAGCGAATCAGCTCAAAAGATTAGAAGACAAATCAAAAGAAAATTGATTAAACTTGGTAAGCTTGACGAAGTTCAAGTTGTTAAGGTTAAAAAAGAAACTCCAAAAAAAGCAGTTAAAGCGAAAGCAGCTGCTTAGTTTTTCTTGAGGCAAAAAATTAAAAAACCGACTCTTCAAAAATGAGGAGTCGGTTTTTTTTATGTCGGATCATCGAACCTGCGTCGTCAAAATTCTGGTTGGGGAAATTCTGGTTGGGCGATCGAGCCATCATCTCGAAGACGCAGTTTTTACTTTGGTATAAAATTGGTAACTTGAATAGAGAAGGAGCCTGTCGCGTAAATCAAACTTTTCGTCGAATTTTTTGCAATTCTGATTTTTTCAAACGCACGCATATCTATATTAAAACATCTATCTCTTGATAGAGCCAACGAAGTATTTTTGGTAAAAATTTGCTCAGAAAATGACGCTATATCACTTGATAAAGCTTATATTTTCAGTCGCAATTTTTTCTCAAAAATACTTCGTTAGCGCTATCAAGAGATAGATTTTTTGGATATACCAAAACATAAATTTATACTCCCATCCAACAAAGGATTTTTGAGGAAAAATTGCGACAAAGAATAAAAACTGTATCAAGTGATACAGTGTTATTCTTCGAGTAAATTTTTACCAAAAAGACGAAGTTGGATGGGAGTATAAATT
>CANKYC010000020.1 GCA_947487845.1 Rickettsiales bacterium
ATCTACGCAATTGGCGACATCGCAACTTATAAAAATAAATTAAAGTTAATTTTGACGGGTTTCGCCGAAGCCGCCGCCGCGTGCCACGACATTCGCAAAATCGTTCATCCCGACGAAGTTTTCCACTTTGAATATTCAACGAGCAAAGGGATTTTATAATTTGTTACAAGCCCGAGTGGACCCCGTCATGAAGACGGGGTGACAGTGTCTTTTGCATTCCCGAATGAGCAATTTAATAGTTAGTTAGATAAACTAAAAACACTGTCACCCCGTCTTCACGACGGGGTCAACTCGGGCTTGTAACAAATTAATTAACGCAAGACTTCTTCTAGCGCAAGACGGGGTCTTCTGGCTCCGTCTTAATGTTCATACAAAATTATTAAAACCTTGAGAAACAAAACCAAACCAACCAACAAAAATTAATATGTGAACGGAGTTGCAAACTCCGTCCAGCGCAGGTTTAAAAATTGTGGAAATTTATGGACATCATAAGAAGTTTAGAAGACCGAATTATTTCGGAATTTATTAGAATTCAGAAGGAGAAAAATGACGCTGACAAAGCTTTTGTTTGGAATGAGTTTACCAACAAGCTTTTTGAAGAAGTAAAACAGCAATATCCTTATGGCTTTCAAACAAAAGAAGATCTCAGGCAATTAAGATTAAGAATAAATTCTAATCCGATTGATTCCGTTAATCAGATTGATTCTGTTATTTGCAATGTGGGTTTATGGGAATTTTATTTTAAGGTTGAGTTTGTGGGAAATTTCCAAAAAGTTAATTTTTGTGGAGTTCTCGATAGCGATTCTGAGCCACAAATTACTTTTTATGCTTCTGTAGATTTCCGGAATACAAAGATTAGCGGTGAAGCAAGATTTGAGAAAGTGAGGTTTTTGGATAAAGTTAAATTTTTGTCGGTAGATTTTGGAGGCTGGGTTTTTTTCGATCGTAGTTATTTTAATAAATTTACAGAGTTTCTTCTTGTAAAATTTTATTCGCAAAAAGTTGATTTTAGTGATGTTACTTTTGCAGGGGGCGCAAGGTTTCTCGCTACTATTTTTCCAAAAGAAATCTTGTTTGATCGGGCTAAATTTCTTAAAGATGTCGATTTCAGAAATATTATTTTTTCTCAACAAGATACGCAATTAAAGCTTGATGGAGTTTTATTTGGGGGAGATAAAATCAATTTTTTGTCGAATCCAAAATCAGAAGAGGTTTTTGTAGTTGGTCCCGCAAATCGAGACATAGAAACCTTTAAGAACTATCGGTTAAAAGAAGTATCTCTAAAAAATACGATTTTTCAAAGTTCAACCGTTGGAGAATTTGATTTAAAATTTGATGCGTGTCCTGATTTTTCAGAATCTCACTTCTTGACTAAATCTTTTCGAATCAAAGAAACTTGGCAAATTGATGAGGAAAAAATTGATAAGAACGACGAACCAAAATTTCGTTTCTTTAAAAAATATTTCGCCGAACAAGGAAATCATTTTAAAGAGTTTGAATATTTTGGTTACGAAATGATGGCGCGAGAGAAAAAGTTAAGTATTAAAGATGGAGCAGATTGGTTTTTGTTCAAGTGTTACAAATGGTTTAGTGGCTTTGGAATGGAAGTTAAATTACCACTTTTTTGGCTATATATTTCGTTTTTCTGTTTTCTTTGGATATTTTTATTTCCGCTTGAATGCGATCTTAAATCTTCTTTCTCAGACTCTTTTGCCAAAACCATAATGCCATTGATGAAGCTTGATATTGGTTGCGTCGATTCTAATGCAATTCTAACTCTTCAATCCTTGATTAATGTGACTCTAATTTTTCTTCTGGGTCTCGGAATCCGCAACAAATTTAAAATTAAATAATATGTTCTCCAAGCTAGAATTTCTAATCGCACTTCGTTACCTCAAATCAAAGCGCAAAGAGGGATTTATTTCGGTAATCGCCATTTTTTCGTTTGTCGGAATTATGATTGGCGTTGCCACTTTGATTGTTGTGATGTCGGTGATGAATGGGTTTCGCTATGAATTGGTGAATCGCATTTTGGGCATTAATTCGCATTTAACAATTTATAGTCGCGCGCATCAAATTAGTGGATATGAAAAAATTATTTCGGAAATTCAAAAAATTCCCGGTGTGAAATATGTAAATCCTATTGCCGAAAGTCAGGCGATGTTATCGGTTGCGGGCAAGAATTTGGGCGGGTTGGTGAAAGGTGTGAAACTTGATGATTTGAAAAATAAAAAATTAATTTCGCAAAATATTACTGCTGGAAAAATTGAAAATTTAGAAAATAAAAATTCAGTAATTGTTGGTTCCGCCGTTGCCCAAAACATGAATTTAAAAGTTGGTGATCCGATAAAAATTATTTCTGCCGAAACTTCTGAAACCATTATTGGCTCAATTCCGCGCATTAAAACTTATGAAGTTGGCGGCGTGTTTGACAGCGGAATGTATGAATATGATTCAACAACAATTTTCATGAATTTTGATATGGCGCAAATTCATTTTCGTTTTCCTGCAACTGCTTCGGGGATTGAAATTTTTGCTGAAGATCCAACGCGAATCGAAGAAATAAAAATCCAGCTTTACAATGTTTTGTCAGGTTATGAAGGGCTTTACGCAACGGATTGGCAACAGGCTAATGCAGGCTTTATCGATGCGCTAAAAGTTGAAAGCACGGTTATGTTTTTAATTCTGGCGCTGATTATTTTGGTTGCGGCGTTCAACATAATTTCGAGCATGATTATGTTGGTGAATGATAAAAATAAAAACATCGCACTCTTGCGAACTTTGGGAATGAGTAAAGGTGGAATTATGAGAATTTTTCTGATTTGCGGATCATCAATTGGCGTGGTTGGAACTTTTTTGGGTTTCGCGATTGGCGTGCTTTTTTCCGCCAATATCAACAATATTAAAATGTGGTTGGAATCGGCAACTGATACAACTTTGTTTAATCCGACAATTTATTTTCTTTCAACTTTGCCCTCAAAAATATTTGTTTCGGATATTGTGGTGATTGTTGGAATGGCGTTGGTTTTATCATTTTTAGCAACGCTTTATCCCGCTTATAAAGCGAGCAAATCTAATCCGGCGGAAATTCTTCGTTACGAATAATTTGGTGAGTCCGAGTGAAACCCGTCTTCACGACGGGGTTCATGCGATTTAGAATGTAAGTACAATAGATCCAGTTGTGGCGCGGCTTTCTAGCGCTTGATGGGCTTTGACGACGTCTTTAAAATTAAAAGTAGTAATTTGCGGTTTTAAAATTCCTTGTTCCATGGCGGCAAAAACTTCAGCTGCGGACAAAACCAGTTCTATGCGATTAGCTTTGTAAAGTGCCAAAGTTGGGCGAGTTAAATAAAGTGAATTGGTGACTAAATAATTTAAATCAAGTTTGTCGGTATTTCCCGAAGCTTCGCCGAAACTTACGCACATTCCCATTGGCCACAAACATTCCAAGGATTTTTCCAAAGTGTCTTTTCCGACTCCGTCATAAACCAATCCAACACCTTCGTTATTGGTGATTTTAGCAACTTCTTCAATCAAATTTTGGGTTTTATAATTTATCACGTGATTGCAGCCGTTAATTTTTGCTGCCGAAATTTTTTTATCATCGCCAACAGTTCCGATTATTTCTAAGCCCAAATAACGCGCCCATTGACAAAGCAAATGTCCAACGCCGCCAGCGGCAGCATGAACTAAAATTCTTCTAGCTCTTTTGGCAATATAAACGCGGTGCAATAAAGCATGCGCCATTAAGCCTTTATATAAAGTGGCTGCAACTTGACTGTCGCTCATACTTGCCGGCGGAATAACTAAATGATGAGTGCTAATTGCGCGTTTTTCAGCGTAAGCGCCAATGCCGCCAGTGGCGTAAGCAACGCGATCGCCAACTTTAAAATCGGTAACATCCGAGGCAACTGATTCAATTATTCCACAAGCTTCCATGCCTAGAATCGCAGGCATTTGACTGATTTTATATTGATCGCGGCGAAAGGAAACATCGAAAAAATTCACCCCAATTGCAGTATGTTTAACTACAACTTCACCTTTTCTTAGTTTTGGATTATCAACATTTTCCAATTTTAAATTACTGGCATCGCCAGTTTTACGAAGAAGAATTGCTTGCATTTTTTGGATGTTTAGGAGTTTATGAAAAAAATTTATTCCAATTAAAACTTACGCTAAATGCAACACCAAAATCTTTTCGTTTTCGATATTGAAACAATTCCCGATTTAAAAGCGGCAAAAAATTTGCTTGATTTGCCAAATGCTTCCAAAGATGAATTGCGCCAAGGTTTGACCAAATATCACCTCGATTTAACCGACCAAAAAAACGCTTTTTTGCGCCAGCCATTTCACGAAATAATTGCGATTAGTTTTTTGGAAGCAGAAATTATCCGCGATTTTAGTGGTACCGAATTTTATCGAATTATCGACATTCGCTCCGGCGGCGATTTAATTGCTAATGAAGCCGATTTGGTAAAAGGTTTTTTTGCTCATTTAAAAAAGAATTTTTCACGTTTAGTTAGTTTTAACGGCAAACATTTCGATCTTCCGGTTTTAAAATATGCTGCAATGAAACATGAAGTTGAAGCCGGTTGGCTTTATAAAAGTGGTGATAAATGGAATAATTATAATCAGCGCTATAGCTTGGATTGGCATTGTGATTTGGCGGAAGCATTTTCAGATTTCGGCGCTTCGGCGAAAGTTAAAATGAACGAACTTTGCGCCGCTTTTGGATTGCCGGGAAAAATTGGCGTTGATGGTTCGATGGTGATGGATTTTTACGATCAAGGGCGCTTGCAGGAAATTCGCGACTATTGCGAAACTGATGTGTTGAATACTTTTTTGCTTTATCTGGTTTATCAGCATCACAATGGCTCGATGACGAAAGATTCTTTTGTGAAATGTAAAAAAGGTTTGGAAGAATTTTTGGAAGAAAAGTCGAAGCAGAAGCCGCATTTTGGGGAATTTTTGCGGGAGTTGAGAAAGTAATTTGTGTGAAAGCTTATAGATTCTAAAATAAGTTCAGAGTGACAGAAATCTTATTGAAGTCCTTTCCTCCGCATCGTCATCTCGAACTTGTTTTTAGGATCCATCGCGCGAAAGCCGAAAATAGCCGTTTAGGCTATTTTCTCCATCGCCCAAATCATAATCGCCTTTTGCACATGCAAGCGATTTTCTGCTTCATCAAAAACTACTGATTGTTTTGAATCAATCACGCCAGCTGTAACTTCAAACCCGCGATAAGCCGGCAAACAATGGGTGAAAATCGCAGTTTTTTTCGCTAGCTTCATTAAATTGGCATTAACTTGAAAAGGTTCGAGTAAATTTAGTTTCTTTTGTCTTAAAGCATCATTTTTTTCCGCTTCATCGCCCATCGAAAACCAAGTGTCGGAGATCAAGACATCGGCATCTTTCGCAGCTTTTTTAGCATCCGAAAAATGAGAAATTTTGGCACCATTTTTAACTGCTTTTTTGATTTCAGAATTGCAAAAATTAAATTCTTTTGGTGTGGCAATTGCTAATTCAAATTCAAAAGCTTTTGCAGCATGAATGTAGGAATTAAGCACGTTATTAGCGTCACCAAACCAAGCTAATTTTTTGCCTTTAATTTTACCCAAATGTTCCTCAATTGTTAAAATGCTGGCCATGATTTGGCAAGGATGTGAAAAATCGGAAAGGGCGTTAATTACTGGAATTGATGAATATTTTGCTAATTCCTCAATTGTGCTGTGTAAGTTGGAGCGGATCATAATTCCGTCAACAAAACGCGATAAAACTTTGGCGGTATCTTGAGCAGATTCGCCTTTTCCAAGCTGCATATCATTTTTATTCATGACAACAGCATGGCCGCCAAGTTGGTTAATTCCAACTTCAAAAGAAACGCGAGTGCGAGTTGAGGTTTTTTCAAAAATCATCGCCAGATTTTTGTGCGGCAATAATTTTACTTGTTTGGCGATATTTTCTTTTTTTAATTTTTTGCTTAAAGCTAGGATTTTTTGTAGCTCTTTTGCGGGGATCTGATCGAGATCAATAAAGTGCTTAACCATTTGATAATCAAAAAATGTTTTTAAATTTGTTTGAAATTTTGGGGGAAGCCCGCGAAGGTAGAAATCAACTCCCATTTGTCAAGATTTGAAAAATACATTAATGTCTAAAAAAATTTGTTCCTTATCACTTCGGGATACGGAAACACGACACGAGTCGCCCCCCGCTTTGCGGGGATCCTCATCCCGCACGTCTATGAGACATAAGGGAAAAATTTTTATTGTTAGCGGTGGCACGGGTGGCCATATAATTCCTGCTCGTTGTTTGGCTGAATATTTGGCAACGCAAAAGCAGGAAGTGGTTTTTTTGGGCGATAGAAAAATCGCCAGCTATATCAAGCCTGCGGATATATTTAAGTCAGAATTTATTTGCTCTTCGCAATTGCTTAAATCACCGATTGCGCTGATTAAAGCGGCGCTAAAAATTGGTTATGGAATATGGCAATCATTGTATTTTTTCTTGCGCGACAAGCCGAAATATGTGGTGGCTTTTGGCGGCTATTCAACCTTTCCAGTGTTGATTGCAGCGATTCTAACCAAAACTGATATTATTCTTCACGAGCAAAATGCCCATTTAGGAAAAGTGAATCGCATTTTTGCTAAATATGCCAAAAAAATTGCCCTTTCTTTTGTTGAAACTTCGGGAATTGCCGAAAATGATTTGAAGAAAACTATTTTTGTTGGAAATCCGGTACGTCAGGAAATTCTAGATTTAAGTCAAATTCCATACAGTTTGCCAGTTCAAGAGCCTGAAGAAATTAAGCCGGATAATAAAATGGGTTATGATGTGCTTTTGGCTTCCGATTTTTATCAGGAAGAAAAGGAAAAAGCGCAAAATTTATTTAACATTTTAGTTATTGGTGGTTCTGGCGGTGCCAAAATTTTCAGCGAAATTTTGCCTAAAGCTTTTTTTAATTTGAGCGAAAATATAAAATCGCAACTTCAGATAACGCAGCAATGTCGCGCCGAATTGATGACGGCAACTTTTGAACAATATAAATCTTTCAATATCAATATTATGATCGATTCTTTTTTTATGAATATGCCCGAGTTAATAAAGTCTTCGCACCTTGTAATTGCACGCTCTGGCTCTTCTTCGATTTTTGAATTTTGTGCGGCAAAAAAGCCGATGATTTTAGTTCCATTTGCGCTTTCGGCAGATAATCATCAGGAAAAAAATGCCCGTTATCTTGAGAAAAACGGTGCGGCGATTGTGGTAACTGAAAGCGAATTTACGATTAATAAAATAAACGAACTCTTAAAAAATCTGATTGATAGTCACGCAACCCTAAAGAAGATGTCGGATAATGCTGCTTCTTTGGCGGTTCTTGATGCAACTAAAAATCTTGCTTTACTAGTAGAATGAAAACAGAAGAAAGCCAACAAACTGCTGAAAATTCTTTGGGCCAAATTTTGCGTGAAAAACGTCAATTTTTGAAAATGGAGATTTTGGAAATAAGCACTTATTTGAAAATTAAATCGCGTGATATTGAAGCGATTGAAAATGACGATTTGAAGCATATAACCAAGCATTTATATGTGCCGGGACTTATTCGTTCTTATGCTAAATTTTTGAAAATCGATTCAAAACTTATTGAAGAAAAAATAAAAGTTTTACCAATCGCCTCCAATACTGAAAATAAAAAACACCAACTTTTAAATATTGGTGAAAGCGACCAATTGTCGCCTGATAAAGACAGTGTTTTTAATTTTTTATTGATCTCAATTTTGTTATTTTTAGCGCTACTATCATTATATAATTCTTTTCAAAATAATGACGCTTTGATTACTAACCAAAAATTGATTCATGAACTGGAGAATATTGATTCCTAGATGACTGAAATGGACCATGAAAACATTGGTATTGAACTTGAAAAACCGAAAAGCCTTAAGGAAAAGATTTTAGAATCCGAGGCTTTTAAGATTGGCGCGTCAGTGTTTTTAGGTTTGATTTTATTGCTGGTGATCCTGCCATTTTTTTTCGATAATTCTGCTTTAAAATTCCAGATTGTTCAAAAAGTTAGCCAAATTTCAGGCGCTAATTTTGTGATTAACGGTAATATTAGAATTGCGCTGTTGCCGGTTCCATCAATTACAGCAAATGACGTTTTATTGCAAAATTATAAACCAAAAATTTTTGCTGAAGAAATCGAAAATAAATCACAAAAAATTTATAACCTTTATGCTAAATCGGTTAAAATAAAATTACCGATTTTCCAATTTTCCAGCGATGCAGTTATTGATGAAATAATTTTTACTGATCCAGTTTTGGAAAGTTATGGCGAAAGCGATATTGTTGTGGAGCGCAAAGATCGATTTACTGAAATAATCGCTCAATTTTCTAAAGATACTGGCAATAAAGAAGAGAAAAAATTGGGTTCAGGAATTAGCGCTAAAATGTTTGCAGTTTCTGATTTAAAGGCGGCAGATCTAAAAATTGAAAATATTCCCGACCTTGTGATTAAAAATGGTCAGACGATTTTTTATGATCACATTGGAAGAAAAAGAGAAGTGCAAAAAATTAATTCTGAAATTGAAGTCAGCAGAAAAAAGATTTTGGCTCAAGGTGATTTTAGCAGCGAATCAATAGTCAGTAATTTTAAATTTGTTGCCAAGTTCAATTCTTCTTCTGGTGGCCCGGATTCCTTGCTAGAAATAACTTCTCCGGTTATGGAAATGCGCATCAAGGGAAATTTTCCTTCTGAAAATAAAGGCTTTTTAGAAAGTGATTTTAAAGGTAAGTTGGAAGCAGAAATTTTGGAATTAAAATCATTTTATAGAAGTTATATCAGTGGAAATAGTGTTGTTTATAATAAGTTAAAATATAGCTCCAAGCCTGTTAAAATAAGCGCTGACATTAAAAATAAAGATAAGGAAATTTCGGTTGGTAATGTTGTAATTAATTCTGCCTTGGTTAATGGAAAAGGTGATCTAGAAGTAAATTTTGTCGATAAAATTCCGCTGATTGATATTAGTTTAGTTTTAGAAAATCTCGATCTCGACAATATTTGGTCCGGCGATCCGGTATCAGTTGCTGCAACTGTGAAACAGTCAAATACTATAGGAAATATTATTGATGAATCAGTCGAAACTTTGGCTAAAGCCACTCCGCAACCCGAGTTAAAAGATGAAGCTGGTGTAAAAAAAGAAGTAATTGATAAGACAAAAATAATTGACGGTTCTAAAAAAATTGAGCCGATCAATTTTGATTTCACTAATAAAATCAATGATTTCGAACTCAATGCTGAAATCAAAATTAACAATGTAAGATATTTTGAAGGCGAGATCAAGGATGTTGATCTTTACGCCACAGTTTCCAAGGAAGGAGAAATTCTGATTTTGCCGATGATTTTTAGAGTTCCGGGTGAAGGATTATTTCGTGTTAATGGTGCTTTAGATAATACTGGAGCGGTTCCTAAATTTGTTGGAAAATTTGACGTAAATGGCAAAAGTCTAAAAGAAATTTTTAATTGGCTGAGGGTCGAATCGCAAAATTTAAAATTCGATAATCTTAAGGAATATAGCCTTTATTCCGACATTTTGCTTTCGCCAAATGAAGTTACGCTGAATAATTTTTATCTCAATTTGGGCGATGGTAATAGCGAATTTTTAGGTGAGATAAAAATCGATAATAGTGACAAGGTTTCCAATATTACCAGCCGCTTTCAAACCAATGAATTCAATATTGACGACTATTTCCTGACTTCGGGACAAAATATTTATTTATCACCGGGATTGCTGATAAAAAAACTTTTATGGCTCAATAATATTTCTTCAAATAACGCTCTTAATTTGCGCTTCGATAAATTGTCTTACAAAGGCGAACAGTTTTTTGATCAATCGGTAAAATTGCGTTTCGGTCGTGGATATGTTGAAGTTGCTGATCTTAATTTGAAGTCAGATAAAACTAAGATGAATGCCAGTCTGGCGATTGATATTAGTGATAAAATTCCGAAATTTGATATGAATATTACGGCGAATAATTTTCATTATGAGACTTTGCAAAAAAATAGTTCGCTGGCGGATAAAAATTCTGGTAAAACACCGAATAAAAATTTCTTCGATCAATTCTACGCAATACCATCTCTCGAAGGATTTAGTGGGAAGGTAAAATTGAGTTTTGATAAATTAAATCTGGATGATTTGGAGATTAAAAATTTTAAATTGGTCGGAAAATTAAAAAATGGCGATCTGAATGATTCAGAATTTTCCTGCGATTTATATGAAGGAAAGTTGATCTACAAAGGCTTGTTAGGAATTAAAATAAATAAAGCCATTAATGGTAATTTGCAGTTTAATAATGCTTCTCTGCGACCACTTTTATCTAATACTATTGGCGTAAATAATGTTTCCGGTGTCGCTAATATTTCTGCAAGTGTCACCGCTTTGGCCGGCAAAAAAGAAGATTTTACTAAAGAATTAACCACCGAAATAAAATTTAATGCTAATTCTCCGACGGTTGAGGGATATGGCTTGAGCGAGTTAGTTAAAAAAATGTTCGATCCCGAAAATAATCGCGCCAGTTTAAATGATCCGGAAAAGATTTTAATAAATCCAAATAGTTCAACCACTTTTAAACAAGCCAACGGCACGATTCAGGTTGCTAATGGCAAAGCAGGAAAATTGCGTATCAACGTTACGGCGCCAGCGGTTAATGGAATTATTTCGGGATCAGTAAATTTAGTAACTAACAGCGCTGATGTTTTATTTAATGCTATTTTCCTGACCGGAACTCGCCAAAAACAAAGTCCAATCAATATCGCAACTAATCTTAAAGGAAATATCAGCGCACTTTCACAAAGCACAAATATAGATCAAGCAAGACAATATCTCGGTCTTTCTGGCGTTGCGCCAAAGCAGAAGCCAAAAGAAGATTTGTCACGAATTTTACCGCCGCAAGAAAATGGAGCGCCCATTGAAAATGCTCCCTTTCAAATAGATTCGGCCACAACTTCAACCCCAAATCAATAATGCCAAGTTCAACTGCCAATATTTTACAGAAAAAAAATCGCGAAAAAATTATTTGCTTAACGGCTTATACTTTTCCAATGGCAAAAATAATTGACGAATATTGCGACATAATTTTGGTTGGCGATTCGCTGGGAATGACAATTTACGGCTTTAAAGATACGTTGGACGTGACTTTAGACATGATGATAAATCATGGAAAAGCAGTAATGAAAGCGGTAAAAAAATCTTTTGTAGTTGTCGATTTGCCTTTTGGAACTTACGAAAATTCAAAAGAACAAGCTTTGGAATCGGCAAAAAAAGTAATTGCTGAAACTGGTTGCAACGCCATTAAAATCGAGACTTCGCGCGAATTAGTTCCAACAGTAAAATTTTTGGTTCAAAATAATATTAATGTAATGGCGCATGTTGGTTTAATGCCACAACATGTTCGTGAAATTGGCGGCTATCGTTATCAGGGGCGTGACGAAGAATCAGCGCGTGAAATTTTAGAAACTTCCAGATTAATTGAAGAAGCTGGAGCTTTTTGCTTGGTAATTGAAGCGGTGCCAGAAAAGTTAGCGAGTGAAATTTCAGCAGTACTAAAAATCCCAACAATTGGCATTGGAGCTTCAGCGGAGTGCGACGGACAGGTTTTGGTAATTGATGATTTGTTAGGAATTAATCAGGAATTTAAGCCGAGATTTGTTAAGCATTACGCAAATATTGCTTTGCAAATTGCCAACGCGGCGCAGCAATTTTCTCAAGATGTTAAAAATAAACAATTTCCTGCATCGGAAAATTTGCTTTAGTTTTAAGCCAGCAATTTTTGTTAAAAAACCGCTTAAATCCTGCTTTCGCAAGGTTTGAAGTTGACAGTTAGTTTTCGATTCATATTTTGCCGCCTCCGAATTTTTCGCTGAAATTTTCCACATCCAGTTTCTTTTCCAAAAAAATTAAAAATTACAAATGACTGACTTCAGAAACGTTGCCATTATTGCTCACGTTGACCATGGCAAAACTACATTAATCGATGCGATGTTGCATCAAAGTGGAACTTTCCGCGCCAACCAACAAGTTGAAAACCGCGTTATGGATTCCAACGATCTTGAAAAAGAACGCGGAATTACAATTCTTGCAAAATGCACTTCAATCATGTGGAAAGACCACAAAATCAATGTTATCGACACTCCCGGACACGCCGATTTTGGTGGTGAAGTTGAGCGCGTTCTTTCAATGGCGGACAGCACCTTGCTTTTGGTTGATTCTGCCGAAGGTGTTATGCCGCAAACTAAATTTGTGCTTTCAAAAGCCTTGGCTCTTGGTTTGAAACCAATTGTTATCATTAATAAAATTGACCGTGGTGACGCGCGTCCCGATGAAGTTCTCAACGAAATTTTCGACCTTTTTGTTTCGCTAAATGCCAATGAAGCGCAATTAGATTTTCCAGTTCTTTACGCTGTAGGTCGTGACGGCTGGTGTGTTCGTGATATGGATAAAGATGAACGCAAAGATTTATCACCACTTTTTGACCTAATTTTGGAACATGTTAATCCGCCAAAATTCGATGTTAATGGTCCTTTCATGATGCTTGCAACTTTGCTTGACCGCAGCCCTTATTTTGGTCGCATGTTGACTGGTCGCATCTATTCGGGAAAAGCCAAAAATTTGATGAGCTTCAAAGCAATCAATCTTAAAGGCGAAGTTGTTGAACAAGGTCGTTTAACCAAGTTACACGTGTTTCGCGGTGTTGATAAAGTTCCTGTTGAAGAAGCCCAAGCGGGCGACATCGTTTCAATTGCAGGTTTAGAAAAAGCTTCAGTTTCTGATACTCTTTGCGATTTGTCAGTTACTCAACCAATCAAATCAACGCCAATCGACCCGCCTACAATGGCGATCACCATCAGCGTAAATGATTCGCCGCTTGCTGGTATGGAAGGTTCAAAAGTTACTTCGCGAATGATCCGCGAACGTTTATTTGCTGAAGCCGAAACTAACGTGGCGATCAAAGTTAAAGAATCTGATGCCAAAGACGCTTTTGAAGTTGGTGGACGCGGCGAGTTACAACTTGGTGTATTAATTGAAAACATGCGTCGCGAAGGTTTCGAGCTTTCAGTTTCAAGACCTCGCGTTCTTTTCAAAAAAGAAGCCAATGGCGATGTTTTAGAACCAGTTGAAGAAGTTGTAGTCGACGTTGATGAAGCTTTCAGCGGTGTTGTAGTTGAAAAACTTTCTTCAAGAAAAGGCGAAATGATTGAAATGAAACCATCTACCGGCGGCAAAAACCGTTTAGTATTTTATGTTCCGTCTCGTGGTTTGATCGGCTATCAAAGCGAATTCTTGACTGACACCAAAGGTTCAGGAGTTTTAAACAGAATTTTCCACGCTTACGTTCCTTACAAAGGTGAAATTGCTTATAAGAAAAACGGCGCCTTAATTTCAACTGAAGCTGGCGAAGCAGTTGCTTACGCTCTTTGGAACCTTCAAGATCGCGGAACTATGTTCATCAAGCCTCAGCAAAAAGTTTATTCAGGAATGGTGATCGGTGAAAATTCTAAACAAGGTGATTTGGAAGTTAACGTGTTAAAAGGAAAGCAACTTACCAACGTTCGCGCTTCTGGAACTGACGAAGCAATTCGCTTAATTCCAGCTCGTGAGTTAACTTTGGAAGACATGATCACTTACGTTGGCGATGATGAATTGGTTGAAGTTACGCCAAAATCTCTACGTTTACGTAAAAAATTCTTAGATTCTAACGAACGCAAACGCTTGGGAAGAAGCAAAGAAGCCAAATTTGACTTCGTTCAAGAAGAATAAAACTTCTACTTTACAAAAAAGTAGTTGGCGCCTTAGCGCCGGAGAATTTATTTTCTCCGGCGCTTTTTTATACAAATAAATAATTTCAATTCTCAAATGCGACCATCAAAAAGAACCCCAAGTCAAATCCGCAACGTTTCAATTGAAACCAATGTTAACGCCTACGCAGAAGGATCTTGCCTGATAAAATTCGGCAATACTCATGTTTTATGCACCGCCACAATTGAAGAAAAAGTTCCACCATTTTTGCGCAATAAAGGCACAGGCTGGGTAACTGCGGAATATAATATGTTGGCGCGTTCAACTCACACCAGAAATAGTCGCGACCCAATGAAACCAAATGGTCGCAATATTGAAATTCAGCGTTTAATCGGTCGCTCTTTGCGCTCGGTAATTGATGTTAAAAAACTGGGCGAACGTCAAATCATAATTGATTGCGATGTTATTCAAGCTGACGGCGGAACGCGCTGCGCTTCAATTACGGGCGGTTATGTTGCCTTGGCTTTAGCGGTGAAAAAAATTATGGATAAAAGAACCATCAAAGAAAACCCGCTAATTGGCTTAGTTTGCGCGCTTTCATGCGGAATTTTTAACGGCAATATTGTTGCAGATTTGGATTATGATGAAGATAGTAAATGTGAAGTTGATGCCAATTTTGTGATTAACCAGAATTTTGATTTAGTTGAAATTCAAGGAACCGCAGAACAAGGCGCAATGAGCTTTGAACAAGTTTCGCAAATGTATGAATTGGCAAAAAAAGCTGCTGCTGAAATTTTTGAAATGCAAAAAAATGCGATTAATAAGTAAGTTGCAAACCCGAGCGAACCCCGTCGTGAAGACGGGGTGACAATGCTTTAGAATTGCCCGCTGAAGGAAAAAGTGGTAAGTATGTACAAAAAACATACTCAGTGTCACCCCGTCTTCACGACGGGGTCCGCTCGGGCTGATCACTTTTACAAAACAACCATCATTAACACTAAACAAAATTTGTGACTGAACTCAAAAAAAATCTCACACATTTAAATAAAAAAAATCTCGAAACAGCGGTTGTGGCGCTTGGCGAAAAGTCTTTTCGCGCCAAACAAATTTGGAACTGGATTTATGCACGCGGCGTAAAATCTTTCGATGAAATGACCAACATTTCCAAAGAAATTCGCCAAGCTTTGGCGCAAAATTTTTCTCTTTCTCGTCCCGAAATTTCCAAAGATATTTTATCAAGTGACGGCACTAGAAAATGGTTAGTAAAATTTTCCGACTGCAAAGAAGTTGAGGTTGTTTACATTCCCGAAGAAACCCGCGGCACGCTTTGTATCTCATCGCAAGTCGGTTGTACGCTAGCTTGTAAATTTTGTCATACCGGCACGCAAACTTGGGTTAGAAATTTAGAATTTCACGAAATTGTTGCTCAAATTTTAATCGCCAAAGATTTGATTGGAGATTGGGATAAAAATAATCGCAAACTCACCAACATAGTTTACATGGGCATGGGCGAGCCATTTTTTAATTATGAAAATGTGGCGCAATCGGTGAAAGTTTTAAATGATCTTGATGGTCTCGACATTTCGGCGCGCAAAATCACTATTTCAACATCGGGTTTGGTGCCCGAAATTTTACGTTGCGCCGATGAATTAAAAACCAATCTGGCAATTTCGTTGCATGCTACAAACGACAAGTTGCGCACCGATATTATGGCGATTAATAAAAAATATCCGCTCAAAGAATTATTAGCAGCTTGCAAAACTTATAACATCAAAAATCCAAACCAAAAAATCACTTTTGAATATGTGATGTTAAAAGGCGTAAACGACCAAGATTTACACGCGTGCGAATTAATTAATTTAATCAACCGCGCCAATGTGAATGTAAAAATAAACTTGATTCCTTTTAATCCGTGGGACGGCTGCGAATATGATCGCAGCGACATTGAACAAATTCTGAAATTTCAGCAAATTCTAAAAAATTCCGGCCTAATTGCGCCAATTAGAAAAACGCGCGGCGATGATGTTTTAGCAGCTTGCGGGCAGTTAAAATCAGATTCGGAAAGGCAACGTGGCTCGGGATTGGTGGTGAAGATTTAATTTAAGTTATAAAAATGACGACATCCAATTTATACAACAATCTCAAACTCGCCAAAACCGAAGAAGACGTTAAAGATATTTACATCAAAGCTTTGGGATTAAAGCGTTACAACAAAGGTTTAATCGATATTCGTACCGATGAAATTTGGTTTGAAGCAAAACATAAAAG
>CANKYC010000021.1 GCA_947487845.1 Rickettsiales bacterium
CTCATAAACATCTTTGTTACCGTCTGCCGTAATTGCTTTTGAGTATTCGCCATTAAAATCAATCAAAAGAAATTTGGCATTCTTTTTAAATTCATCATTACGATCATATTTTTGAAATAAGTGATAATATAAACTGGCGAGAGTATAAGATTTTCCGCTTCCTGTATTGCCAAAAATGCCAATATGGCTGGCAAATAAGCTGTTAACGCCAACTTTTATTTCTAAACCTTTTTCATTTGATAGAACACCAATTTTTAGCGGAGTATCTTTAATTGTTTTGGGATTGTCATTTTCATCTTTGGCTTGCTTTCCATTTTCATCTAAAACTGGATATTCTTTAATAAAATTATGAATAGCATTAAACTCATCCTCTTCCAAAAGAAATGCTTCATTATCAAGCAATGGCAGTTCTTTGACACCTTGTTTAAAATTGTCACCTTCAAAATAGCCAACCAAACTAAGTTTCAAAACTCTTTTAATTTTTTCTTTTTCCTGCTTATAGTCTTTTTGAGAAATTAGCTTATTTTCGGTGATGAATTCTTCATCAACTATGCCAATAAGCTCTTGAAAGCCTTTGCAAATTTTAACATAACTGCCAACCGAAACGCCTTTGATGATTTTACCGTTAAAAATTAAATGCGGTGAATTTTTTGATTTATGAACATTGATTTCAACCGACCTTCCGCGAACTGCCTCAACTTTTCCGATATATAAAGCTGTTTTGTTATCAATTTTATTTTGCATCTTTTTCTGCTTCTTTCTTATCTTTTGACTTGCCTAAGCTGATTTGTTAAAAAATTCTTTATTAATTATCGCAAGATCAAAATCTTTTTCTTTAAACTCCTTTTCTTTTTTATCTTCTTCCTTATTCAATTCTTCTTTAATTCTCTGCACAAAAACTATATTTCGAATTTCTGAACTTTTCATTTTTAGATTTTCTTTGATTTGATTTTCAGCTTCTTCATTGAAAGCAAAAATCACCACCAGCAATGTTGGGTTTGATTTTATTGCTCTATTCACAATTTCACGAATATGTTCATCGGCAAAAGAAAATCCAAAAACAAATAAAACAGCGTTTTCTTTGTCAATATTATTAGAAAACATTCTTAGTAATTCATAATAATGAAGCTTAAGAGTTGTGTCTTTGAACTTGTCTTTATTTGGGTTTATCATCACAAACTTATCATAAAATGTGATAAATTTTTCTATTTCTGAATCGCTATCTTTAATTTTCTCTGCTTCTCTATAAATCGCTGAAAAACCATGATCTTTATCATCTTTTTTGCTTAAGAATTTTCCTTTCTCATCAAAGCATTCAACCAAACTTTCTTTTGCTAAATTAATTTTTTTTAATTCTTTAACCACGCTCAACCGATTATCATAATAAATATTTGCTTTATCTTCGTCACATTTCCAATTCAGGCTTCCATGCAGCTTAAATAAATTAAACAAAGGCAGGGTTGATTGGTAATCATAATGACTTGAAACCTTGTTGATTATATTATGAAAATTTTCCGTTCCAAACTTCGGGTTCATCCTACCAAAAAAGCCGTCATTAAAGCTTAGCGAGCATTCTTCTAGAGCCACATCAAGAAAAACATCAATATTGGTGGTAAATAAATTTACTTGTTTTGGGTAATTATTTGATCTTTTTGATAAGATTGTTTGTAGCGATTCTAAAAATATTTTGTAGTTATTTTTTACTTCAAATTTTTCACATTCTTTATTGCAGGAATTATCATCGTTACAAAAAATTAACTGCAAATTCTTCTCAATGCATTTTGTGAAATAGTGATTTTTGATCGAGGCTTCTATTATCTTTAAAACTTTTTCATCCGTTTGATCTTTGCTAAATCCATCTTTTTTATCAAAAGCATCCATTGCTTTTTCTATATCCTGCAAGGTATGTAAAAATGGCTTTGAAGCACCAGAGCCAATTAAGAAATTAAGGTTAGCGCTTTCAAGAAGTTTTTCTATTTCTTCAAATTTGAATGTCATAATTTTTATCTAAATCCGATTAACAATTTCACTTTTTACATACTCAAAAGCCTCGTCAAAATTCCAGTTGGTTTGATTAGGAATAAATGGAACATTGTATGGCGGGAGCTGATGAGGCAGCAAAATATTCATATCAAGCTGGAAGTCTTTGTTTAAGCGCTTCAATTCGAGGTTTTTTAAAAACAAATCTTTGGAAATTTTTAACCCACCATGTTCGCAATATTTTTTGAAAATTTTCAGTGTATCATCAATGTTTGCTAAATTTTTGCTGAAGACCATCCACAGATCAAATAAATCCCTGCCTTTGCGCCTTTGATATAAAGCCCTTATCTTTGTCGCCATCAACTCTTCGAGCTGATTAACCGCAACTAGGCACTCACCACTAAACCACTGCGACTCAAAACCAAAAGCTACATTGTTAACATCCATTACCTGAAAATGTTCGGTGGTGTTAATCTCAATTTTCAGCTTCATTGGCAGACCGTTAACCGAGGTATATTTGTAAACCAATTTTGCTGATCGCTCGGTTAAAAGGCGGTTTGGTTCGCCAAGCCAATTAAGCGCGATTCTGATAGCGTCTATTGTTTCGCCAATTGGCTGCGCTTTGGTTTGGACAAAGTCTAAATCTTCACTATAACGCGCTGAAGGTTTGAGGTAAATTTTATTGAGCGCAGTTCCGCCACGAAAAATCAGGCTTTCTTTAATTTTCTGATTTTGGTAAAGACTTACCAAAGCCCTGTTAATAATTAAGTCTTGCTCAACCATATCAAGGCTTTGCCAAGGAGCGTTTTGTTGCCATTTTTCTATAAAAATCTTTGGAATCATAACAAGTTTTATTTTTATTTTGAGTTATGCAAATTACTCGCTTCGCTGCGTCATTTGTCATAAGTCGCTCTCAATTGAAGTGTTTTCGATAATCATCCATTTCTTACATCTTGGATAACCTTTAATTGGAATTTCTGGCGCGAGGGCAACGAGTTTTTTATCCGAAGATAGATAGTCTTGCAGACCGTTAATGATTTCCTGCTTCTGATCAAAATTTTCGACATCAATTTTTTCCAAGATATAGCCCAATTTTTGCAGCCAGAATTTTTGGTTGGAAATTTTTGCCAGCTCGATCAATTTTTTAAGATCAATTGATTGCACCAACTCTGATAGAACAGTTGCGATATGATTTAGCCCGCCGCTTCTTTCAGGGTAAAGTAGCAAATCCATAGCAGTTAATTCCGGTGAGGAGATTTTTAAATAGCCGCTATCAACAGCAATTTCCTGTATTGGAAGGTTTGCCAGAGATTTTTTGTAAATTAAATCAATGCTTATTTGCCCAAATTTTAAACTTTTGCGGATTTGCTTATCAGAAATTACTTGAAATGAATTTGGCTTTTGATGAGTTGCCCCGTGATACATTGCAGCGCTAAGCAAGCCCGCATAATAATTTACTTGCAAATGCTGCATTAAAATTGGCACTAATTCTGCCGCAGGCAAACAACCTTGAAATTGGTGTTCAGGTGGGATTATCACGTAAAATCCTTTTGCAGGACTGATAATTTCTCCGCGTTTTTTTATGCGACATATCGAAGATAAAGCATTATATTTCGAGATCTTTAAATCGCTCGCAGCCTCATCCACTGTGAAAGAAAGCCGCCCTGATTTTCTTAAATCTTTTAAATATTCTGAAAACTTTGCCATAGTAGAAAAATTGCTAAAATAGTAATTATACGACTATAATATCATTAAAAATGCAAAAGTCAATGCATGTCATAGTAGAAACATTGCGATTTCTGCAATCTTGCTACTATAAGGCAATCGACTTAATAAATCAGCAAATATCCACAAAAATGTCCAATTATATCCAATTTGTGTAGCGCAGGAAGATTCGAACTCACGGCAAAAATCCCTACGAAGTTTCGTAAAGTGGGCGAGGTGAAAGCATCTGATTTTTATCGAACTTTTCGGTATGGATGAAAGTGGCTTTGAAGCCTTGATTTTACTGGTTTCAGAAAAGTGCGACCAATTTCGCAAACTAACCCCCATCCACCGCCATAATTTTTTAGCCTCTCACCCCTACAGCCATAAGGTTTCAAGCCACTTTTTGAACCAGATGAGGTTCGAACTCTCAGTATGGATGACCCTTACCACTCTAGCACAGACTCAATCATATTTACCTTCAAAATTCGTAATCATCTGCCTGTTCGGTTGATATAACCTGCGAACTTTTTTGATCGATTTTACGCGGAGAAATTTGCTCAGAGATTAAAGAAGATAGAAAAAATCAGAGATTTTTGTTGTAGATGAAGTCTGTAAAGCCTTGATATTGTTGATCAAAACTCGGTGTACGTGAAACGGGGATTGGAGATTACTTAACTTAATACTTTATTTTGTAAGTTGTTTTCTGCATCAATTGATTTGTGTGAGTTATTATATTCTCCCTTCAATTGAAACAGATTTTGATTCTTCTTTCGGTTCAACTACTTTCATTCTAGTTTCAATCAAAGTTACTGAACCCATGACTCTCGGCGGACCTTCAGGAAAAAGCGCAGCATTTTCTGGAGCTTGGCCAGTAAAAAAACCTGGATTCAAATCATGTCCTTTTGCAAAATCTTTGAGCCAATCGTTAAAGCCCTTCGGAACTTTGTCGCGCAATAAAAAGATTAATGACGCTGCTTTTTGCAATTGTCCGGTTTTTAATAATTCCATCAACGTTGTTTGCGCATCTTGCACTACATGAGAAAGATTCTGTTTCTCGTATTCTTCTTGAGTAACTGATGCTTGGGGATTTCTTTTTCTTTCACTTTCCTGCCATATTTGAAAAGGCGGCATGCCTTTACCTTCAAAATCTATCATAACATTTTTTCCGGAGAGGTCAACGCAATCAAGGTCAGTTACCTCGCATCTTTGACAAATTTTTGTGGCGCGAGCAAATAAAAATTTCTTCGGATCAGTAACTTCTTTAACGCCTTTAACAACATCAGACCAAGAAAGTTTATCTTCTTTTGAAATCAGCGGACTGCGACTGACTCGCTCCTTTTTTTCTTCACCTGATTTATTGTAAACGCATGTAACTGTTACATCCGGAATTGAAATAGCTTCACTTATGACTGGCGTTGGTCTTACATAATAAGGAGTTTGTGATTCAAATATTCCTCTTACCTCTTTAATATCTTCTGCTGTTCTTACTGCTGAAATACTCAAAGTTGCATCAGCATCGGTAACTGCAATTCTAACCTGAGTATGAAGCGGAAGTGGTGTTTGCTTGATTCCTCTGGCATGACCGAAAGGCGCCTCGGAGAATATGGGAATTTCCGATTCTTCAGCAATTTTTTTGATTTGTTCGATTTGTTCCGTGGAATGCAAAAGGTCTGATTGGCTGAGTAATATTGCTTTTGGTTTTTGATTTTGCTGCTTCATTGAAGCGAGCGCAAATTGTAAACCTTCAACAACATTTCTTCTGCTGGCTTGCTGTGTGGCTTCTAACAACACAATTGATCCATACTTCTCATCAATTGCTGTTGAATATTCAGCACGTCGCGAGTGACCATTAAATATAACAAGTTTACCATCAATACTCCCTACATCTAGTGCAGCTCTATTAAAGCATTTCAAACCTACATCATCAACTTTCTGCTCAAACAAGAATTTTTTCATCGCTTCAGCAGCTTTTTTATCTGTAGTTAAAGCTCCAATTGGCAAGGCCTGAACCGGAGAAACCGCACCAATTCCTCCTAAATAATTTAATAACTGATCACCATCAGAAAAACCGCACATCACAACATCTGGACGCATTTGCAAACGATCTTCACTCTGATATTTTTTTAAATATTCTATCACCTCATCAGTGCCATTACCACCGCCATCGAACATCAGTTTTACTCGCTCATCTGCCAAAGCTTTAACAATGAATTCAGCACGTTTTTGTGGCGTATCAGACATGCCATAATAATTTCTTTCTGTTCGAAATATTTCAAGCTGTCCATCTCCCAACCCATATTCATCATGTAAAAATTTACTATATTTATCAAAATCTCTCTCTGTGTTACGATACTCAAAAGGCATACCACCTGCAACAACTACCACTTTATCAGTGGTTTTGAGAGGTTTTCGAATCATAGGTTTGGTCATTTATTTTTTAAAAAATTGAAAAAATGAGCACACTTTATTTACTTCCCAATCTTAAAATTATTTTAAAAAGTTTTCGGTAAAAAGCTATTACTTAGGCAAAAATTTTGAACAGTTGCATGAGATTCTTTTAGTAAAAATCGAACTTCATTTCGGTAAACATGAAATGAGCAGCATAATCAAGGCTTCAGAGCATTTTTAACAAGGGTAGAAGAAAGTTCGCAGGTTATATCAACCGCACCCAGCTGATTTTTCTCTAACTTTTCGGTACACATGAGAAGCAAATAAAATCAAGGGTTTGCGAGATTGGAGAATGGTTCGCAAATTCTATCAGCTGCCCCGCCAATCCTACTATTGCGAACCGAATCTCTCATAGGTTTTATCAAATTTCTCTACCCCTCTCCAAGCCCTGTATTTGCGGCTTCTCTCCATATTGAAATTTCTATTTCACGCTTACCTTCTTCTCTCTCGCTGGCAAAATTTTTTGCATTTTTGGGGTATTTTTCTCTTAAGTTTCTCCGCTTCACGTTTACCTTTTTAGAAAAGGTGAATATCGATAAATGCTGGCTTCGTGGGTTTTTCTTCGAACTTCTCAAGGTGCTATCTCAAGTGATATTCTTTACTTTTTTGCGAACTTCTCGCATTTGGTTTCTTTAAACTTTTTATTAAAAAAAATGACTTTTTTGAATTTTTGTTTATCCTTTTTGGCATGAAAACTGATTTCAGAATGAGTTGATTTTATCAAATCAAATTTAAAATTTTTAATCTTAGAGAAAAAGCAATGTCGCAAACCAAATTAGGTCTCCCGCTTGAATATCAAAAATTGCCGGAATATTTTGATGTGCACAATATCGGTGATGATACGGATGCAAAAAATGGCGTGATTGAAAAGTTACTCAAAAAACACAAAGTTAAGACAGTGTTGGATTTAACTTGTGGAACCGGCTCACAAGTGTTTTTTCTTGCCAAGCGTGGCATGCAAGTTGTTGGATCGGATTTCAGTCCAGCTCTTCTGAAGATAGCGCGAGAAAAGGCTAAAAAAGAAAAGCTGAGTTTGAAGTTTATTGATGGCGATATGCGCACAATTAAAGTTGGCAGTTTTGATGCAGCGATAACTATGTTCAATGCCGTTGGACACTTGACCAAATCTGGTTTTGAAAAGGCGATGCAAAACGTTCGTAATAATTTAAAAGATGGCGGAATTTATGTGTTCGACATATTCAATTTAGAAGCCATGACCGACAAGGTCGTAAGTGATTTCTCAATGCATTTACATCGCAAAGTTGGTGACACACAAATTCACAATGTTCAATGCTCAACGATCGATAGAAAAAATGGGTTTCTGACATCTTATGACAATTACACTATCCAAAAGAACGCCGATAAACCAATAAGAATTAACAATAAATTTTCTCTGCAAATTTATAGCGCAGAAGAACTAAGGGAAATGTTAGCCAGAAATGGATTTAAAACTTTAGATCAGTATGGAATTGATGGTTCAAAATTTTCAGAAAAGAAAGCCACTAGCATTTTGACAGTTGCGCAAAAAATCAGTAAATGAAAGGCGAAATCTGGATAAGAAAATACATTATTATTCGCACCTTTCCCCTTCTTTCAACTTGATAGACACCTTTTTTTGAAGTAAAATAAAACCGCTTAAAGCCTTCTATTTATTGGCTCTAAGCGGTTTTTTGTTTTTAATCTTTTGAGGAGTTTTTTATGTCGACTGAAAATAAAATTGAGTTCTATTTTTTACGCGCTTCAGCAGAAAAATTTGCAACGGATTTAAGGCATTTTGCCAAGGATGTTCACACTTTTTCTGATAAGCAGCTTCTCGCGATAGTTTCATATTGTGATCACATTCGCGACAATATGTCGAACGTAAAGAAGGAGTTGGAAAGAAGAGTGAAATAATTTTTACCACAGATTTTGGCTATTTTAAAATCCACAACCAAGTCAGCAATTAAGTTGCACACTTTGCTTGATCTGCGGGGTAATATTCCCTCCTTTATCGTCATCACTGACGGCAAAGGATCTGACCTAAGCGTCGAACTCTTCTTTAAATGGATAAAACAACACTTGCGCATCAAAGCATTTTTTGGCACTTCAAGAAATGCGGTTGAGACGCAAATTTGGATCGCGATTTCGATTTATCTCCTAATCGCAATCATTAAAAAAACGCTAAAACTTGATGAAAGTTTTTACACTTTATCTCAAATTCTAAGTCTCTCTTTATTCGAGCGAATCCAGAATCTGAGCGACTTCATCAAAATGAATTGCAAAAATGAACATGCGGAAATGAGTTACAAACCCATTTTAGCGCAGGGCGCAGGCTTCAAGATCTATTTCCAAGGAATTTCAACGTTTAGTTTTTTTGCAATATTAATTGCCGATAAAAGCCCGTCTTCGTGAAATCCATAGCGAAGATAAGCGCCGCAAAAATATAAATTTTCTAATCCCTGAATTTCTTCAAATTGCGTTTGCGCTTTAAGTGCTTCATCGTCAAAAATTGGATGTTCATATTCAAATTCAGCGAATATTTTTTTGCGATCAATTTTATGGCTTGAATTTAGGCTGACAAAAAGCGGGAAATTATTATCAATTCCTTGCAAAAGATTCATCCAATAAGTTAGTGCTAAACCTTGATTTTGCTGGTCTTTACAACTTTTTAAATAATTCCAACTCGCCCAAGCTTTTTTATTTTTTGGCATTAAATTTTCATCAAAATGCAAGGTGGCGATATTTTTTTGATATTGAATTTTTTTGAGTAAATTTTTTGCTTCATCGCCAAAATCATCAATCATTTTCAAAGCTTGATTTGAATGGCACGCAAGCACAACTTTGTCATAAATTTCCCCCGCAACTTCTAATTTTCCATCAGCTAATTTTGTTATTTTTTCAATTTTCGAATTAAGAAAAATTCGCTCTTTAAAATCTTGGCATAATAATTTCACATATTCCTTGGAACCGCCTTCAACCGTGTACCATTGACATTGATTGGTTACTTGTAGCAATCCGTGATTTAAAAAAAAGCGCACCAAACTTTTGGCGGGATAGTTTTTTATCACTTCTAAAGGACAACTCCAAATTGCCGCTGACATTGGAAGTAAATAAAATTTCTTGAAATAACTACCCATTTTTAAATCATCGAGAAACTGCTCCAACGTTGGGTTTTCATCGCTTTTCAATATTTCAGCAGCGTTTTTATTAAATTTTAAAATATCTCGAATCATCAAAAGAAATTTCCAATTAAAGATATTTTTCTTTTGACAAAAAACGCTCGCCAAATTTTGACCAGAATATTCAATTTTCCCCTCATCAATTGAAGCAGAAAATGACATATTACTTTTCTTAGTTTCAACGCCGAGTAGCTCGAACAGCGCTTTTAAGTTAGGATAAGTTTGGTGATTGAAAACAATAAAACCGGTATCAACAGCAATTTTTTTGCCATTATAATCAATTTCTACAGTGTTTGAATGGCCGCCAATATAATTATTTTTCTCGTAAAGATCGATTTCATATTCTTTGTTTAAAAGCCACGAAGCCGCCATTCCAGAGATTCCAGAACCTATAATTGCTATTTTTTGTTTTTTCATAATTGGTTATTTTCTAACTTTTCTAAATATTTTTTTGCGGTTTTTAAAATTTCCTCTCTTTTTTCTTCCTTCATTTTGTACCAAGTTGGATAAACGAATTTCAAGCGCTGGTTTGATTTTAACCTGCTTTCATTTTGCTTCATAAAATTCCAATAAAGCGAATTAAACGGACAAGCATTTTCACCAATTATTTCGTCAGGATTAAATTTGCATGATTTGCAAAAATTACTCATTTTAGAAATATATTTCGCACTTGCGGCGTAAGGCTTGCTCGCCATAATTCCACCATCAGCGTGAAGTGCCATTCCAATTGTGTTTGGAACTTCTACCCAATCAAAAGCATCGGCATAAACTGCTAAATACCATTCGTGAACTTTTTTTGGATTTAATCCTGCAAGTAAGGCAAAATTTCCAGTAATCATCAAGCGTTGAATGTGATGAGAATAGCTATGAATTTTGGTTTGATTCACAACTTCTTTTAAGCAAAACATCGCAGTTTTTTTGCCCCAATAAAATTCGGGCAAAGCGCGCGTCGCATTGAAAAAATTATTCTCCAAATATTGCGGCATATAAAGCCAATAAATACCACGCACATATTCTCTCCAACCTAAAATTTGGCGAATAAAACCTTCAACAGCGTTAATTGGCGCTTTTTTTTGGTGATAAGAATTTTCCGCCATTTTGCAAATTTCAAGCGGCGCAATTAAGCCAATATTGATGTAGCAAGAAAGTAGCGAATGATAAAGATAAGCTTCATCCGCAACCATCGCATCTTGATAATCACCAAAGTTGGGAAGTAATTTATCAACAAAATGTTGCGCCTCGATTAAAGCTTCTTTGCGAGTTACGGCAAAATGAAAGGGCGATAAATCACCAAAATTTTGAGGAAATTTTTTTGCTACTAAATCAAGAACTTCCAAAGTTATATTATCTTTTTTATGAGAAATTCTTTTTGGCGATTTCATTCCCGATTTTGGCGTTTTTCGATTTTCAGCATCAAAATTCCATCTGCCTGCGAGCGGCTTTAAATCTGCATCGACAAGAATTTTATATTTTTTTCGCATCTCGCGATAAAAAAATTCGAGGCGCAATTCTTTTTTATTTTTTGCCCATTTTCTAAATTCAATTTTTGAACATAAAAATCTTTCATCATCAAAAATTTCTACAGGAATTTTATATGATTCTTGCCATTTTAAAACTTTGTCCAAAACCCTATATTCGCTCGGTTCTGTAATAATTATTTTTTGCGGATTATGCCTTAAAATTGCTCTTTGTAACTCGCCATCAAAAGAGCCACTATTTTTTTCATCATCAAGTTTTATGTAATCAACTTCATATCCCAAACCTTGAAGCTCTAGCACAAAATGCCGCATTGCCGAAAAAATAAAGGCAATTTTTTTAGGATGATGCAAAACATAACTCGCCTCTTTCATCACTTCGCACATCAAAATCACATCATGATTTTTATCAAAATGGCGAAGGCTTGAAAGATTCAAAGAAAGCTGATCACCAAAAATAAAGTGAAGAGTTTTTGGCATTATTTTTCGATTTTTTTAGTCAGGAAAAATATCAAACTATAAGGCAAAATTTTTAGAATTTTTAGCCAAATGGTAAATTTTTTGGGGAAGTGAATTTCAAATTTTTTAGCTTTTAATTCTCTAACAATTATTTGCGCCGCTTCTTCTGCGCCAATCATTGCCGGCATTTTAAATTTATTTAAATCGGTGAGACGCGTTTTTACAAAACCCGGATTTATAACTGAAACATCAATGTTGAAATGCGATAATTCTGCGTAAAGTGTTTCGGCTAAATTTATTAACGCCGCTTTTGAAGCGCCGTAAGCCAAAGATTTTGGAAGACCAACATAACCAGCAACGCTTGCAACCAAAGCGATATGACCTGATTTTTTCTCGATCATTTTCTTGATCACCACATCCAAACAATTAAGCGCGCCGACAAAATTTACGTCATTTATTTTTTTTGCTTCCGCCAAATCAATTTCATAAGAAGGCATTGGTTTGTAGGTTCCGGCGCAATAAATGAAAAGATCAATTTGAGAAATATTTTCTAAATATTTTCTAACGTTATTTTCATCAACAACATCAAGAGCAAAAATTTGAACTTTGTCGTCAAGCTCGTGTTTTATTGCGGTTAAAGCATTAAAATCACGAGCCGCTAAAAATAAATTAGCATTTTCTTTAGCAAACTCAAAAGCCAGCGCTTTGCCAATTCCGTGGCTTGCGCCGATGATTACTATGTTTTTCACAATTTGTTAAAACCAAGAGTTAAATAACCAACAGTTACGCCAAATTTTTTGATTTTAGATTCATTAATCGCGTGCTTTTCGTCAATTAAATAAATCCAATCTTCGATTGCTAAATCATAAGTTTTTTCGCCAACTGGCGTTCTTAAAACATAATCCATTCTAAGAGTGTTTCCATGTTGCTTTCCCGTAGCTTCGCCTACAACATCGCCGGCGCTGGCTGTGAAATTATTGTCGTCTGAAAGTTTAATTTTCCATGTTCTACTTTGTTTTTCACCGTCATCAAAAATAAATTGCTCTTCTAAAATTCCTTCATTGCCTTGCCATTTTCCTTCCATGGTTGCGTTAAAACGGCGATTAATTTTGCCGCGCCAATCTTTCACAACTCCATAAGCTTCTAATTTACCGTTAAAATATTTACGAACGTCAAATTTAGGTGAATTATTTTGATAAAATTTTGGATCTTTAATTGAACAAGAAAATAGGGACATAAGACAAATTATGGTTAAGATTTTTTTCATAGTTTTCTCACAAAAAATGCAGTTAAAATTTTAAGAAAACACGGCAAAAGCGCGTAAACGTAGGGGATTGCGACGTAATTTATTACACCATTTCTATTAATTAAATTTAACACCAAGAATGTAGCAAAGGCTAGAGAAATTTTAGTTATTAAACTAAAAACTGCGAAGTAGGAAGTTTTGTTTTTTTCATTCGTTAATTTATCAACTAAAATAACTTGCGGAGCAGTTAAATCACAACCTACAGAAAAGCCAGCTAAAAGACAAATTCCAAAAAATAAGTAATAGTTTTTTTCATCTATAAAAGTTGCAAAAATAAAAATCATCACACTCAACAAAATAGCTCTTTTCCAAGCTTTTTTGGCACCGATTTTATTGATTATTTTTGACCAAATAATAACTGAAATTGCTGCCGATAAAAAATATAATCCCAAAAAATGTCCATTTAAGTCGGGAACTTTCAAATGCTCGTCGACATAAAATCTGATTGAAACCGCCGGAATTGCGATTGCAACTGAGTTAAGGAAATAAACGAAAAATAGTTTTTTAAATTTGTTGAAATTTAGAGAAAATTTCAAATTGCGAAATCTGGAAATTTCAAGATTTATAAAATTTTTACCCTTATGTCCCATTGACATACGGGTTGGGGATCCCCGCAAAGCGGGGCGCGACTCGTGTCGGGTTTCCGTATCCCGAAGGGATAAAGGACGATTTTTATATAGTAAAAAATTTGCTAAAACAAAAAACGGCAAAATAAAAATCCATAAATAGCTCAAAGATTGGTCGTAAGAAAGATGATATTTTTGAGAAATAAATGTTGGCAAAACTGAAATTATCAAAATGCCCAAAATCTGCGCCAATTCACGCGCCGCAATAAATTCATTTTGCTTTTCTGCAAACTCGGAAACCATAGTTTCGTAATTAACGGCAACGAAACTTAAAGAAAAATAAAGCAGCAATAAATTTGCGCTAAGCCAATAAATAAGATGATTTTGATCTTGATAAAATGGATTAAACAAAAAATAAAAATTGATAAAAAGCGGAATCGTAAAGATCAGAATTATGTTAACGCGTTTCACTTTTTTGGCGATTAAACGATCGGAAACAAAACCCGCCAGCGGATCAAAAAAACAATCGAAAGCCCGACAAATAAAAATTACAAGCCCGATTAAACCAAGTGAAATTTGGTAATTATTGAAGTAAAAAGAAGCTAGATGAATGTAAAGCGGAATGCCCAAACAAGAAAGCGGAAAAGCCAATAGCGCGTAAGAAATTTTTTTCATTTGATTCCAATTAAAATATTGCGCACTTTTTTAAAACGGGCTTTGTCGCTTAACCAAATATCAATAAATCTTCTGGCAAAAACCACATCGTTTATTTTGCCGGTTAATTGATTGTTGTAATAAAATTCTAAACCAAATTTGGGATCATAAATTGCAATTTTTATATCACCTTTTTTTACATCGACAAAAAGCTTTTCGAAATTTTTTCTATAAATCATTTCAACATCTTCTTTTTTAAGCGAATTTATGCGGCAAATTTCGTCAATTGAAGTGTTTATTAATTCTTCTTTGGAAAAGTTTTTATTATAAATAATTCTGATCGCCAAATTTTGGTCATAAGAAAATTCGGAGCTTTCGCCTCTTAATTCAATATCGTAAAGTTTGAATCCAAGAAAACTAAGAGGCGTTTTACCGATAATTTTTAAACTATTAAAATCACTGGCAAAGCTTGATTTTGTTGTGATTAGAAAAATTAGAAAAATTGATTTGATGATTGTCATTTTTGATAAAGTTTAAGTTATAAAAAATTAGGAAATATTGCATCGTAATATTCTAGGTTTTATGTTGCGTATATCAAATCTGCTTTGTTGCAAAACGAACTAGAATAAAAAATCCAACACAAATGAAACATTCCCTAACTCATCTTCCTGAAAATAAGCAGACTGAAATCAGAAAATTAGTTTCAACAATTCGCAAATCCTGCGCTGATATAGAAAAAATTATTTTATACGGCTCTTACGCCCGCGGCACTTTTAAAGAAGCTAAAGATTTAAAACCTGATCAAAAATCTGGTCATATTTCGGATTATGATATTTTGGTTGTAACTAACGAAGAAGATTCAATTGGCGATTTCTACAATTGGAGCGAAGCTGAAAAATTAAATTTAAGCGCCGAAACAAGAATTAGCGCAATCGACATTGAAACCTTAAATAAAAATCTCGCCGAAGCTCATTATTTCTACAGCGACATTGAAAAAGAAGGTATCATGCTTTTTGATGCCAAAAATCACAAATTGGCAATTAAACGTAAATTAAAAATCTGGGAACAACAAAGAATCGCCCAAGAACATTTTGATTATTGGTTTGGAAGGTCAAAAGATTTTATTGACACTTTTCGAGTTTTATTAAAAAAAGGTCGCCTTGAAAGCGCTTCTTTTCAGCTTCATCAAATTGCTGAATCTTGTTATAAGGCAATTTTGTTGGTTTTTTCTAATTACAATCCGAACGAACATCATTTAAAAATTTTGGCGCGAATGGCGACTGAATTTAATGGCGAAATCGCCGCTTTATTTCCGCAGAAAAATCTCGCCGATCAAGCGCGGTTTAATCTGCTAGAATATTCCTACATTGGCGGCAGATATGATCCAAAGCATAAAATTTCAAAAGAAGATTTGGATATTTTAACCGATGAAGTAGAAAAACTTTCTAAAATTACTAAGAGAATTTGCGAGAAGAAAATTTTGAGTTTTAAGCCTTAATCTGAAATTAAAAAAGATCTTAGACAGGCTCTTAGAAAATTCTTGATTAGCGCGTTAAAATTTTGGTAATAATGAATCTAAGTTAAAAA
>CANKYC010000022.1 GCA_947487845.1 Rickettsiales bacterium
TTTCATGCCTTTTGCAAAATCAAACTGAATGTGAGAGCGGAATTGCAAATCCCGTCCTGCGAGGTAGCATAAAACATACCCCAAAGCAGGGTAAAGTCCGCATGGATCCCGTCGTGAAGACGGGGTGACAAGTTGGGAGTATTTGGGAGTATGTACATAAAACATACTCGATGTCACCCCGTCTTCACGACGGGGTCCATACGATCATAATAAAATCTCATAAATCGAACTGAACGTGAGAACGGGTTCTATGTCGTGACATCGAGTTCGGTTTTTTTAATCAGAGTTAAGATGTGATTTATTTACAGATTTTTTCCAACAAATTCGCTGCTTCATCTTTAGTTTTCTGCGCGGCGGCAACGCCTAATTTTATGCCATCTTCCAAACTAACATTTGCTTCCGATCTAGTTTCAAAAATATCGCTGCCATCAAAATCAAAAATCATGGTTTTTAATTTTAACTTTTCATCTTCAATATAAGCGTGAACTCCAACCGGCGTTGCACAAGATGCGCCAAGTTCGTGTAAAAAAGCGCGTTCGGTTTTAACGGCGATTTGGCTTGGTTCGTGATTGATGTGAGATAATAATTTTGCAATTTCTGCGTCGCCTTTTCGGATTTGAATGGCAAGCGAGCCTTGACCGCCCGATGGCAACATAACATCTTTTTCGATAATTTCTTTGATCACATGTTCTTTGCCAATGCGTTCTAATCCGCAAACGGCAAGGATTGAGGCGTCAACTTCGGCGCCGTTAATTTTATTTAATCGCGTGTCAACATTGCCGCGAAAATTTATGATTTTTAAATCAGGGCGTAAAAATAACAAAACGGCTTTACGGCGCGATGACGAAGTGCCAACAGTCGCGCCTTTTGGCAATTCTTTGATGGAATTATATTTGTTGGAAATAAAACAATCTCTGGCGTCAAGCCTTTCGGTAAAAGCACTCAATTCGGTTGCTTCATGCAAAAAAGGCGGAACGTCTTTGGCGGAATGAATCGCGATATCAATTTTATTTTGGATCAAAGCCTCTTCGAGCTCTTTAATAAAAAGACCTTTGCCACCAATATCAGCAAGGTTGCGATCTTGAATTTTATCGCCGGAAGTTGTGATTGGAACTATTTCAATTTGAATATTGCCGAGATGTTCGGCCAAAAATAAATGCACTTCCGCAACCTGCGCCAATGCTAGCTTGCTAGCTCTGGTACCGATTCTGATTTTGTTGGAAATGTGCGACATCTGTAAAAAACTAAACAAAAAAGAGTAGGGACGCATTTTTAATATGCGCCCCTACTAATAATCACCAAATAATTGGACTTAAAATTATCCCTGACGAGCTTTGAAGCGCGGGTTAACTTTGTTGATTACATAAAGACGACCTTTTCTGCGAACTACTTTGCAGTTCTTATCTCTTTTTTTGGCAGCTTTAATTGAATTGTAAATTTTCATCTGATCCTCGAATTTAGTATGAATTTGTTTAAGGTTTGAAAGGCCATGCACCTGATCTGAGCTTAAAGAAGGCGGCGCAAATTAGTAAAGCAAAACAAAAAGTCAACGACTTATCTATCTACTTCACCAAATACAATATCTTGCGTTGAAATCACGGTTACAACGTCTGCAAGCATATGTCCTTTGACCATAAATTCCAAGCCTTGCAAATGAGCGAAACCCGGAGCGCGAACGCGGCAACGATGTGGTTTGCTGCTGCCGTCGGAAATTATGTAAACACCAAATTCTCCTTTGGGCGCTTCAACGGCGGCGTAAGCTTCTCCAGCTGGAACGCGATATCCTTCAGTGAAAAGTTTAAAATGGTTAATCAATGCTTCCATCGAATGTTTCATTTCTGATCTTTTCGGTGGAGCAATTCTGGTGTCGTCAGTTACAACTGCGCCGTTTGGCATGCGCGAGATACATTGTTTAATCAAGCGCACAGATTGACGCATTTCTTCAACACGAATTAAATAACGATCGTAAGAATCGCCGTTTTTGCCGATCGGAACATCAAAATCTAAATCGCCATAAACTTCATAAGGTTGTGATTTGCGCAAATCCCAAGCAATTCCTGAACCGCGAATCATAGGGCCAGAAAATCCCCAATCCAAAGCTTGTTGTTTTGAGACAATACCAACTTCAACCATACGTTGTTTGAAGATGCGGTTTTCAGTTAAAAGTGATTCTAAGTCATCAATATATTTTGAGAAATTTTCAGCGAAATCAGCGATTTCTTCAAGCAAGCCATCGGGTAAATCTTGATGAACTCCGCCTGGGCGGATGTAAGCGGCGTGCATACGAGATCCTGAAACTTTTTCATAAAATCCCATCATTTTTTCGCGTTCTTCAAACATCCATAAAAGTGGAGTCATCGCGCCCACATCTAGAGCCTGAGTCGTCACCGCCATGATGTGATTTAAAATGCGAGTAATTTCCGAAAATAAAACGCGAATATATTGTGCGCGAAGTGGAATTTTACAGCCTAAAAGTTTTTCAACCGAAAGTGCGTAAGCGTGTTCTTGGCACATTGGCGATACATAATCCAAGCGGTCAAAATATGGCACAGCTTGAAGATAATTTTTATGTTCAATTAATTTTTCAGTTCCGCGATGAAGTAAGCCAATATGAGGATCGGCGCGGGTTACAACTTCGCCATCCATTTCCAAAACCAAACGCAAAACACCGTGAGCAGCTGGGTGTTGCGGGCCGAAATTGATGGTCATGTTTTTATGTTCAGACTGAGTGGTCATGTTTTAGATTTTATTTTTCTTTGGGGGAATTGAGCGGCTTTTTAGAGGTTGTTGTGCAAAAAACAAATTAAAATTTTGTTAGGGTTTGAGGTTTGATTAAGAAAATTTTATTTGTGATAAGTTATGGATAGATCCTGAAACAAGTTCAGGATGACGGAGTTTTTGTTAATTTTCGTATCTCACTCATTGTCATCCTGAACTTGTTTCAGGATCTGTCCGACTTATAATTTTTGTATCAAATTTCCTTTAATAGAAATTTCTGATTTTATTCCCAAAACCAAAGGCAGCATATTTTTCGAATGCCCTAAACATTTCGCTTTTTCTGCAAAAAGTGGAATCGATAATTTCTCCGCAAATTTTTTAATCGCAATTTCAATATTTTTTCTTTTCGGCGTTCCGTAAGGATTGGCTTCTAAAAAATTCCCCAACAAAATTGCTTGCGGATATTTTTTTTGCTCATTCATAATTTGTACCAGCTGCGAAAAATAACGATCAAGCCTTTCGCCATCTTCGCCTTCATCTTCGAGAAATAAAATTTTATCAGCAAAATCAATTTGGTTTTTAGTGCCAAATTGACCGGCGAGAACGCTGATGCAGCCGCCTGTAACAATTGCATTAATTGGTTTTTTCGCGGCAATGATTGTTTTTAAATTATATTTTAACTCAGATTTTTTACCGAAAATAAAATCAATAATTGCTTTAACCGACTTTGGAGAAACTTTATTTAATGCAATTTGAGCCAGCATTGGCGCAGCTACAACCTGCCAATTCCATTTTTCAATCAGCAAATTATTTAATGACGAAAGATCAGAAAATCCGATAAAAATTTTCGCTGTTTTTGGTTTTTTTAATTTTTCTAGAAATGGTAAAATTTCGGCGCTGCCGTATCCGCCGCGAGCGCACCAGATTATTTTTGAATCAGGATTTTCAATTGCTCTTTTTAATTGTTCAAAACGTTTTTCTGCTGTGAAAGATGGAAATTCATGAGTCGCGGGCTTTTTCAAACTGATTTCTTTTTCTAAAAAAATATTTGGAACTAGTTCGATTTTTTTAATGAAATTTTTTATTTTTTCATTTTCGGCAATAGTACAAGCGGTTCCGGGTGACACTATTTCAACAATGTCATTTTTTTTCACAAATTTTGAATTCATTTTTGTATTAGAATTTGGTTTACAATTAGCCTCATGAATTTGTATTTTGCTTTCATAAAATCCAATTAAAAAATCTCGTAATGACTAAAGAAAAAGTTATAATATTTGATACTACTTTGCGTGATGGCGAGCAAGCGCCCGGTGCGACAATGAATTTGGAAGAAAAATTACTGATCGCAAAAACCCTCGAAAAAATGGGTGTTGATGTTATTGAAGCCGGTTTTCCCGCTGCTTCAAATGGTGATTTTGAAGCGGTAAATCGTATTGCCAAAGCTATTAAAAATTCCACGATTTGCGGACTTGCGCGCGCAAAAAAATCTGATATTGAAAGAGCGGCTCAAGCAGTGAAGCCAGCGGCGCGTCCGCGAATTCATAGTTTTCTTGCGACCTCAAAAATCCACATGCAATATAAATTAAAAATGGATGAAGCGCAGGTTTTAAATGCGATTACAGAAAGTGTTTCTTTGGCGCGCAGCTTGTGTCCAGAAGTTGATTGGTCGCCGGAAGATGCAACGCGTTCAGAACGTGATTTTTTATTTAAAGCAATTGAAACTGCGATTAAGGCTGGAGCTAACACCATAAACATTCCGGATACGGTTGGCTACACAACTCCTGAAGAATATTTTGATTTAATTTCGGCCATAAAAAATAATGTTTCCAACATTGATAAAGCGATAATTTCAGCGCATTGTCATAATGATTTGGGAATGGCGGTTGCAAATTCTCTATCGGCGATGCGCGCCGGCGCAAGACAAATTGAATGCACAATTAACGGAATTGGCGAGCGCGCAGGAAATGCAGCTTTGGAAGAAATTGTGATGGCGATTAAAACGCGTCCTGATTTTTACAAAGTGGAAACCGGAATTGACAGCACGATGATTACGCGAATTTCGAAATTAGTTTCCAGTATCACCGGATTTCATGTGCAATATAATAAGGCAATTGTTGGTGCAAATGCCTTTGCTCACGAAAGTGGAATTCATCAAGATGGTATTTTAAAAAATCGCGAAACCTATGAAATCATGACTCCAGAATCGGTGGGTTTGGAAAAATCTTCTTTGGTTCTTGGAAAATTATCGGGGCGCGCTGCTTTCAAGGATCGTTTAAAAGAAATTGGTTATGATTTAAATGAAGAATTGCTCAATGAAGCTTTCAAAAAATTCAAAGAATTAGCTGATAAGAAAAAAGAAATTCTTGATGAAGATATCGTGTCTTTGGTTGATGATTCGATTGTTAACGAAAAATCAAATTATCAACTTTTGAGTCTAGATGTAAAATGCGGTACCGAGGAAGAAGCTTCTGTTAAGGTTAAAATAAAAATTGACAATGAGGAGGTGGAAACTAGTTTCCGCTCCAAAGATGGACCGGTAGATGCGATTTTCAACGCGATCAGTAAAATTCTCCAACATAATGCTAGTCTTGAACTTTACCAAGTTCAGGCCGTTACGGAAGGAACTGACGCACAAGCTACTGTAGCCGTTAGGTTAAAACAAAATAATCGAATTTATAGTGCCAACGGTGCGGACACCGATGTTCTCACCGCTTCGGCAATTGCCTATATTAACTGCTTAGATAAGCTAAAAAATAACTAATCGACCAGATTTATGTTTTCAAAATTTTTCTCACTTTCGTCAAAAGATATCGCAATTGATTTAGGTACTGCAAATACATTAGTGTATGTGCGCGGCCAAGGTGTGGTGCTTAACGAGCCATCTGTTGTTGCGGTTCTTAATGAAAATGGAAAAATGATTCCATGCGCTTTTGGCAACACTGCCAAAATGATGTTGGGAAGAACTCCTGCCAAAATCGATGCAATTCGCCCTTTGAAAGACGGTGTTATCGCAGATTTCAAAGTTGCTGCAGAAATGATTAAACATTTTATCCGTGAAGTTAACCAAACTAAAAGTTGGTTAGGGCCTTTGGTTATTATTTGTGTTCCATCAGGCTCAACTCCAGTTGAAAGAAGGGCAATACAAGATGCCGCAGAAGGCGCTGGTGCCAATGAAGTTTATTTAATTGAAGAGCCAATGGCTGCTGCAATTGGTGCGAATCTTCCTGTTACCGAACCTACGGGTTCAATGATTGTTGATATTGGTGGCGGTACAACTGAAGTTGGTATTTTGTCACTTGGTGGCATTGTTTACTCAAGATCTGTGCGCGTTGGTGGTGATAAAATGGATGAAGCAATTATTTCTTATATCAGACGTTACCACAATTTATTAATTGGCGAATCAACCGCAGAAAGAATTAAAAAAACTGTTGGCGCTGCCTGTCCCCCACAAGAAGGTGATGGAGCAACTATCGAAGTTAAAGGTCGCGATCTTTCAAACGGCATCCCAAAAGAAATGATTCTGACCGAACGTCAAATTGCTGAAAGCTTGATGGAGCCAGTTGAACAAATTATCGATGCAATCAAAGTTGCTTTAGAATGTACTCCACCAGAACTTTCTTCAGATATCGTTGAGCGCGGAATTGTTCTAAGTGGCGGCGGAGCTTTGCTTAAGAATTTAGATTATGTAGTTAGACAAGCAACCAGCTTGCCAGTTTTTGTTGCCGAAGACCCACTTCTTTGTGTTGTTAACGGTTGTGGAAAAGTTTTGGAAAATACCAAAATGTTCAGAGCAACTTTATTTAGACAAGACTAATTCATAAGCGGTTTTAATTCTTTAAATCGCACCAGAATTTATCGATGAAACAATATTTAAATTTCACAAAAACCAGGGCCAATTATAGCTTCAAGCACAGTTTTGATTTAGTTTTCAAAAAAATCGAAACTGTGCTTTTTTGCTTTTTATGCGTGATTTTTTTAATTGCCTCGAAGCTAAACAGTGATTTTTCTAAAGATTTATCTTTTGGATTTGTCAGTGTTTCAATGCCGATCGTCAAAGTTGTGGCCTTCCCTTTTAATACTGTAATCAATCTTTTAACCGATTTCCATGAGCTGGTCGAAGCTAAAAAAGAAAATGAAACACTGAAAGTTGAGATGGCAAAACTTCGCACTTTCTACATCAAGTCGCTGAATGTTTATCAGGAAAATAAAGAGCTGCATAATATCCTTAATTTTATCACCTCAAAAAGTTCTAATTTTAAAGCCGCTAGAATTATCGGCAGATCACATCAAATGTTTAAGCAGGAATTATATATCGATGCCGGTAAAAATCAGGATATCAAAGAAGGCAGTATTGTAGCGGGCGATCATGGTGTGATTGGTAGAATTTCGGAAGTTGGTGAAAATAAGTCACGCTTGATTTTAGTAAGCGATCCAAGTTCGCGTATTCCGGTGATTAGTTCCAAAGCTAGAGCCAGAGGAATTCTAGCTGGAAATGGGAGCGGCTTGATGGAAGTTTTATATTTAGCAAAAAGCAAAGTTGTGGAAGAAGGTGATTGGATTTTTACTTCGGGCGATGGCGATACTTTGCCACCGGGATTATTGATTGGCGTGGTGAAAAAAGTTGATAAAGATTATGTTGGTGTTGCGATGGTTGAAGATGTTAGTAACTCGGACATTGTTACGATAATGTCGTATTAAAAGTAAAAATGCTGGCGCATTTTTAAGAAATCGAGATCGCGGTGCTTAAGAGCGGTCTTAAGCACCTATTTACCAATCCGTCATCCTGAACTTGTTTCAGGATTTATTTCTCACCGCTTCGTTAAAAATTATTTATTTTCGATTTTTTTCATTTCCCGAATCATAAATGGCACTTGAAAAACTGTAAAAATCAGAGAGATCGGCATCATTCCAAAAACTTTAAATTGCACCCAAAAATCGGTAGAAAAGTTTCTCCAGATTAATTCATTTAGCAGCGCTAAAAACAAAAAGAAAAAGCCCCAACGCGCTGAAAGAGTAAGCCAAGCGCGATTGCTCATTTTAATTTGTTCACCTAAAATATAAGATAAAAACGGCTTCTTCTTAAAATATCCGTAAAATAAAATTACGGCAAAAATCACATTAATAATCGTTGGCTTCATCTTGATGAAAATGTCATCTTTCAACAATATTGTCAGTCCGCCAAAAACTCCCAAAGTAATTCCAGAAACCAGAGCGACTGTCGGAATTTTTCCGGTTAGGAAATAAGAAATAATCAAAGCAATAAAAGTTGTAGCAACCATATAAATCGTTGCCGTAACTAATGGATCAGGGGTTTTAGCTAATTTGTAAATAGCAAAAAAAACAATTAACGGCAAATAATCATAAAGAAATTTTGTCGTCGATTCTTTGGGCTTTTTCATTTAGTTGCAGGAAAGTTGAGAGTTAGGATTTTTTGTAAAAGCTAGAAGCGTGACCTGATATTTTAAATCAGATTTATTTGAGTTTAAATATTCAGTTATTTTTGAATCATTAACTTGTGAGCCTTGCGGAATGTTGATATATCTACTTCCAGCCTGTTTCATGCCAATGATATTTTTTTCCAGCAACCAGTTAGATTTATTGCCGATTACTAAAATCTGGTTTTCTTTAAATTCAAGTTGCCTGCCGTCTTTTGTGTAAATTCCATAATTAATATATGCCGAATCGCCGCAGGAAATATTTTCACCAACACCTTCTTCCAAATCTTTAACCGAAACTTGTAAAGCCGGATTTGTTGTGGCCACTTTTTTTTCAGCTTCTTTTTCAGCTTCTTTTTCTTGGGCAATTTCACGCGCCAATTTCACGTTTTCAGCAATAAAAACTGTTTTTTCGCGCACTTCAGAAAAATCTTTTTTTATTTGCTCCGATGAAAAGCGATTAGCCAATGAACCCGGCTTTTCTTTGTTGGCGAATAGTCCGTAATAAAGAATTACAGATATGCCGATAATTTTTATTATAGGATTACGCAGCAGTTTAAAAATCATAACTTAAGAAATATTGATTAATCCTTGGCGCAGGATTGTAATTTTTTTATCAGAAATTTTAGCAACTGTAGAAGGTGTTTTTTCTTTAGAAATTCCGCCATCAATTAATAAAGCGAGTTTAGAATTTGTGAAATATTTTTTTACTTCGTTAGCGTTAATCGAGGCTTCATGATTTGATTTGTTGGCGCTGGTTACCGCCAAAATACCATCAAATTTTTGTAGTAAGTTTTTTATAAATTTTTTTTCAACAATACGAAATCCCAAAAATTTATCGTCATTCTGATTTAAATTTTCAGCTAAGATATTTTTAACATTTTCTTTGGTTTTAAGCACTAAAGTTAAGGCTCCGGGCAAAAATTCTCTAGCAACTTTTTTGGCTAGTTCATCAAAATCAAAAATTTCTTCTGCGGTTTTTAAATCCTTCACAAAAATTGCGATTGGTTTTTTTACATCACGGTTTTTGATTTCATACAATGTATTTACAGCATCGTAATTTCTAGCATCGGCGGCAACTCCGTAAACCGTGTCGCTGGCAAAGGAAATTACTTTCCCTTGTCGTAAAAAATCACAAGCTAGTTCAATCGCATTTAAATCTGATTCTTTAATAATTTTCATTAAGCATTGATTTTATTGGTTCAAAAGATTTGCGATGAAATTCGCAAATTCCAAATTCACGAATTTTTTCAATATGAAATTTCGTGGCGTAACCGGCATGTTTGTCAAAACCAAATGACGAATATTTTTGGTGAATATTTCTCATAATTTCATCGCGGGTTTCTTTGGCAATTATTGAGGCAGCTGCGATTGACAGACTTTTTTGATCACCCTTTATAATGGCCAACATCTCTTTAATTTTATCCTGTTTTGTGAAGGGAATAAAATTGCCATCAATCAAAATTAATTGCGGAAAAATGTCGTATTTTTTCTGCAAATCAAGAAAAGCGCGATGCATCGCTAATTTTGTGGCCTGAAGAATATTTATTTCATCGATAATTTTTTCATCGACCACGCCAATTCCGAATTTGGCAATTCCGGATTTTTCTTTGATTAAAAGTTCGGCAAAAATCTTTTTTCGCAAAAATTTTGAAAGCTTTTTTGAATCATTAATTTCACTGGGAAAATCACCTCGATTCAAAATCACGCAAGCAGCAACCACGGGTCCTGCAAGCGGGCCACGACCCGCTTCATCGATTCCGGCTGCAATGAAATTGGGATAGTTGTTTTCGATTGAGAAATTTGGGGAAATTTCGGGTTGCATTTCTAAGTAAAATTAATTTAATGCTGAAGCACAGACTTTTTTTTAAAGAAAAAGCAATTTCGAACCTTTCGTTTAAAAATTCCAATTCATTTTCTCATGTCATTTATTAATAAAAATCTTGGCGCTAAGCCGTCTTTGCTTAAACCAATCGTAATTGTTGTTGTCATCCTACTTGTTGCTGGAGGGGCATACTCGCTCCTTGGTAAAAAATCAGGAGCCGCATCTGATGAAAAAAAGGCTGATTCAGCAGAAGCAATTAATCCAAGCGGAATTGATAAAGATCAAAAAGTTAAAAAAGTTGAAGATGTTGAAGAAGTGGTTGCAAAATGGATTCAAGCCAATCCAAGAGCGATTATCGCTTCTGTTGCTAATATGCAAAAAGCTGAAATGGAAGGCAAAACCAAAGATGCTCAAAAAAATATCGCTACTAAAAAAGATGAGCTTTTCAACGACAAAAACTCACCGCAATATGCGCCATCTGGTTATAATGTAACTGTTGTTGAATTTTTCGATTATGCTTGCGGCTATTGCAAAAAAGCTCAAGCAACTGTTGAAGAGTTAATTAAAGAAGACAAAAAAGTTAGAATTGTTTACAAAGAATTCCCAATTCTTGGTCAGGCTTCTCAAGAAATGTCAACTATAGCAATTGCTGTTAACATGATTGATCCTTCTTCTTACAAAAAGTTTCATGATGGCATGATGAAATCAAGCGAAAGAGGCAAGGACGCAGCTTTGAAAGTTGCTAAAGCAGCTGGAGTTAACATCTCTAAACTTGAAGCGGCTTTGAAAAATGATTCAGCTAAAATTAATGAAATTTTACAATCAAATTTGAGTTTGGGTGGAACCATCGGAATTAACGGAACTCCCGGTTTCGTAATCGGCGAAGAATTGATTCCCGGAGCTTTCGAGATTGCAACTTTCAAAGAAAAAATTGCCGCAGCTCGCGCAGAAAAATAGTTTAATTTCTCTTTTCCGTCGCTCTGGCGGAAAAGAGAAACCCTTCTCTCATGAAAATCTCCACTTCAAATTTTTCTTCCCCAGATTTTTCTACATTATCCAGCCAGCAAAAACAGGTTATCGAAGCTTTTGAAGCTGGTAAAAATATTTTTGTCACTGGCGGCGCTGGAAGTGGCAAGTCTTATCTCTTAAACTTTTTAAAACGTAATTATGGCCATAATGGTCTTGATGTAACCGCTAGCACCGGAATTGCTGCGGTGAATATTGGCGGCTCGACAATTCATTCTTGGGCCGGAATTGGTTTGGCCAATTTGCCGATTGATCAGATTGTTGAAAATATTTTTAGCGGAAAATTCAGCAAAATAAGACGCAGAATCAAGCGCGCACGCGCTTTGGCAATTGATGAAATTTCTATGATTTCAGCAGAAGTGCTAGAAATTCTTGATCAAGTTTTTCGCCGCGTCCGCGAAAATAATGCGCCGATGGGCGGCATTCAAATGTTGTTTTTTGGCGATTTTTTGCAGCTTCCGCCAATTAATCGCAATGGCAGCAATTTTAATTTCTGTTTTGAATCGGAAGCTTGGAAAAGGCTGAATTTGGAAATGTTTGAGTTGGAAGAAATTTTCCGCCAAACTGACCAAAAATTTATCAAGATTCTAAATAATTTACGTTTTGGAAAACTTGATGAAAGTGACCGCGAAGCTTTAGAAGCAAGGCTTAACGCCAATGATGAAAATCTGGCGATCAAGCCGACAATTCTCACAACTCACAATGCCAAAGTTGAGAAAATAAATTTTGAAGAATTGAAAAAAATTCCCCGCGAAGAAATTTCACATGGCGCAGAATATTTTGGACAACCTGATCGTGTCGAATTTTTGAAGAAAAATTGTATCGCGCCGGAAACCTTGAAATTAAAGGTTGGAGCGCAGGTAATGATGATTAAAAATACTTACCAAAAAGAAGGAATAATTAACGGTTCTTTGGGAATTATTCGTAATTTTTCGCCGAAAAAACTTTATCCGATTGTGGAATTTGCTAATGGAAAAATTCTCACGATTGCGCCGGAAGAATGGCTGATTGAAAAATATGATGAAGAAAAAAGATTGGTTGTAACTGAAGCGGGCGTAAATCAAGTGCCGTTAATTCTGGCTTGGGCGATGACAATTCATAAATCTCAAGGATTAACTTTAGATAAAATTTCTTGCGATTTATCCGATGTTTTTAGTCCGGGACAAGCTTATGTAGCCTTGTCGCGCGCCCGCAGCTTGGAAGGAATTTTTATTGAGTCGATCAATTTTAATCGCATTGTAACCAATCTTGAGGCGGTTAGTTTTTATAAAGGTTTGAAAAATTGAGATTGCAATTTTAGTCAAACCCGAGCGGACCCCGTCGTGAAGACGGGGTGACAAAATTTAGTTTGGCTGCTAAACTAAATAAGCTGTTAAATAAACTGTCACCCCGTCTTCACGACGGGGTCGGCTTGGGTTTGTAAGGCATAAAAAATAAACAGAGAAAAGTACCAAATAAAAATCAGTGTCATTACTAAAGTTTGTCACCCCGTCTTCACGACGGGGTTCGCTCGGGTTTGTAAGGCATAAAAAATAAACAGAAAAAAGTACCAAATAAAAATCAGTGTCATTCTTCCATAAACTCTCCGACAATTCCCAAGGCATTTGTTACGCAATTCTTTCCTGCTTTTTCGCGTCAATTCTTATTGCATTAGTTCGTTATCTTTCTGCCGATTTCCACATTTTTTTTATCGTGATGGTACGAAATTTTTTCGGGCTTTTATTTTTCATGCCCCAAATCATCAAAAATCATAAAGGTATTTTTAAAACCAACAAATTACACCTGCATATTTTTCGCGGAGTAAATGGCTTGGTTTCAATGTTGATATGGTTTCATGTTGTAACGGTTTTGCCTTTATCGGAAGCGGTTTCAATCAGTTTTATAATTCCAATTTTAACCACTGTTGCCGCAATAATTTTTCTCAAAGAAAAAGTAAAAACTCATAGTTGGATTGCCAGTTTTATTGGTCTCGCCGGGATTTTAATAATTTTGCGCCCCGGTTTTAAAGAATTTAATCCAACTTATTTTTATTCATTTGCTTCGGTTTGTTTGTGGATAATTTCTAATATCGTAATCAAAGTTATGACTAAAACCGATAAGCCACAAACCATTGTTGCTTATATGTCATTGGTGATGTTGATTTGCTCAATTCCTTTTGCGTTGCCTCATTTACAACCACTTAATTGGGAAAATTTTTTATGGTTTGCTGCGCTTGGATTAATCTCAAATTTAACTCATATCTGCATTTCAAATGCTTATGCCAAAGCTGATCTTTCTTATATTCAGCCTTTTGATTTTACGCGCCTTATTTTCACCGCGATAATATCTTACTTCGCTTTTGGAGAAGTGATTGATTTTTGGGTTGTAGTCGGATCAGTTGTGATTTTATGTGGCGTTATTATTGTTATGCCGAAACGCAAGAAACAAAATTACTTGGATCAGATCCAATAAAAATGCAAATTTAGTAAAAAGAAAATTTTATGTTAGACTATTTCAAGCAAGCAATAATAAGTCTTCAAAGCGAAAACCGTTATCGTGAATTTGTTGATATTTCGCGTATTTGCGGCGATTTTCCTCACGCCATTAATAATAAAAACGGCCAGAAAGTTACGGTTTGGTGTTCTAATGATTATTTGGGAATGGGTCAAAATCCGGCCGCAATTGCACAAGCAATTTCAGTTTTAAAATGCCACGGAATTGGCGCTGGCGGCACGCGCAATATTTCTGGCACCAATCACGCAATTGTTGAACTTGAAAAAGTAGTTGCAGATTTGCACGACAGAGAAGCGGCTTTGACCTTTGTTTCTGGCTATGTCGCCAATGATGCAACAATTCAGACTGTGGCAAAAATAATTCCTAACTTGGTAATTTTTTCTGATCAAAAAAATCACGCTTCAATAATTTCTGGCATCAGAAATAGTCGCGTCGAAAAACAGATTTTTCGCCATAATGACATGGCGCATTTGGAAGAATTGCTGCAAAAATATTCTAAAGATCAGCCCAAAATAATTATCTGCGAATCGGTTTATTCGATGGATGGTGATTTTGGCAAAATTGCCGAAATAACTTCTTTGGCTAAAAAATATCAAGCTTACACTTATGTTGATGAAGTTCACGCCGTTGGGCTTTATGGCGCAACGGGCGCGGGGCTTTGTCAAGAATTGGGATTGGCAAATGAAGTCGATATTATTCAAGGAACTTTCGCCAAAGCTTTCGGCACAATCGGCGGATATATTGTGGCAAAATCTGAAATTATTGATGCGATTCGCTCAACCGCTTCTGGTTTTATTTTTACCACAGCTTTGCCGCCAGCAATTGCCGCCGCTACGGTTTGCAATATTCGTTATTTACAAAAAAGTTCAAAAGAGCGTGAGAAAATGCGTGAAAATGTTGCGAAGTTAAAAAGTAAATTGCAGGAAATTGAGGTGGAAATTGTGCAAAATAATTCTCACATTGTGTCAGTAAAAATTGGTGATGCGGCCAAGGCTAAAAAAATCTCGCAACGTTTGTTAGATGAATTTAATATTTACATTCAGCATATAAATTATCCAACAGTCGCCAAAGGTGACGAAAGGTTACGTATTACTGCAACGCCATTTCATGATGATATTATGATCGATGATTTGGTTTTGGGTCTAAAAAAAGTTCTTAATTAAACTTCCCCCCAAAAGTTATGAAAAAAAAACAAATTATAAAAAATAAATACTTCGCCTTCACCCTAATCGAACTTTCCGCCGTCACCGTAATCATCGGCATTTTAATCGCCGGCGTTATGACCGCCAATGGCTTGGTAAAAAAATCTAAAATCGCTGCCGCTCAAAGTCTAACCAAAGCTTCTCCCATCAATGGAATTGAAAATAATGATTTGTGGTTAGAAAGTAGTCAGGAATCTTCTTTCAAAGACAATGAATCTTCTACAGGAGGCGCCGTCACAACTTGGTACGATCAAAAAAACGCTTCTAATAAATCTTTGATCACAGTCGTAGGAACTGGCCCAACTTATTCCAACACCATCAATTACATTCACGCCGTAAAGTTCAACGGCAGCAACAATGATTACCTAAAACTCGAAGATGCCAGCTTTTTAAACAAAAACAGCTATACAATT
>CANKYC010000023.1 GCA_947487845.1 Rickettsiales bacterium
ATTAGACGACATTTTGGACAAGTTTTTAGTCATGTTTTTTGACTGGAATTTAGAGGTTTCTATTCGGAGAGAATAGAAAAAACTTGAAAAGCCTTGAAACTGGGGGCGGAAAGCGGGTTTTTAGCCCCCCATTTTTTTAATTATGCCAAATTTTTACCAAAAAGACAAAGTTATGGCTATCAAGAGATAGTTAATTTGGTATATATTGAGATCTATAAATTCTTCTCAATCGCCGCAATAACCTCTTTGGATTGCGGATCGGTGGCAGAAGAAAACCAAGTGATAAAATTACCATTTTTATCAATCAGATATTTATGAAAATTCCATTTTGGCGAGGCAAAAAAACCCGCTTCATTATTAGCCCAAAGATAAAATGGATGAGCATTTTCACCTTTAATTTTACTAACTTGAGTTAGTAAAAAAGTGACGTGAAATTCTTTGTGAACAAAATCTTTTACCTGCTGCAATTCACCAAATTCTTGATTGCCAAAATCGTTTGAAGGCACGCCGATTATTACTAAGCCACGGCTTTTATATTTTTCATAAAGGCTTTGTAAACCTTTATATTGAGGTGTGAATCCGCACTTTGAAGCGGTGTTTACAACTAAAATCAACTTGCCGCGATAATCTGAAAAATCGATTTTTTTGCCGTCAATTCCATTAAAAGAAAATTGGTAAGCATTCTTTGCGCTAATATTGGCAAAGCTTTCTTGGCTTAAGCAGAAAAATAAAAATAGGCTGAAGAATATTTTATAAATTTTCATGATTTATAGTTTGTTTTGAATTGCTGGATTGAAGTCTTAAAATAAGTTTCACGATCTTTTGTAGATGCCATACTATACCAAATTAACTATCTCTTGATAGCGCTAACTTTGTCTTTTTGGTAAAAATTTGCTCAGAAAATGACGCTGTATCACTTGATAAAGCTTACATTTTCAGTCGCAATTTTTCCTCAAAAATACTTCGTTAGCGCTATCAAGAGATAGTTAATTTGGTATAAACAAAATATTTATTAATTCACAAACCAAAACACCCAACAAAAACCATTTCAAATTTCTCTTCTTTTTCTTCGATCTCGCCCATCTTACCAAAAAATTTGGATCTTGGTGAAATTTAAAAAAAGCATTTTGCGCCACATCATTATCCGGAATTTCTTCTAGTTTTTTTAGTTTAAAATCGGAAAAATTTTCAAACTCAAATCCAGTCAAATCAAGGTCAGAAGTCGTGTGGGTGCCACTATTATCAAAGCCAATATTTTTGACTAAAGTTTTAAGTGGATGTAAAGTATAGGCGTTATTCTTAAACATCGAATAAGACATTTGAATGTCCCAAGTATCGATCTTTTTTTGCATCTGAAATTTCAACATTTCCGCCATATTGGAGCCGGGTTTGTTAAATTCTTTCACCAGATTTTTATCCTTAACAAATTCAGCATAATCCCTCACTTCAAAATCGATTTTCTGCCAGCGATCTTTCCAAGTTCCCCAGCCCAAAGCGCAGTTGCGGCCTTTGGCGAAGAAAATATCGGCGGAATAATTTTTTGGATATTCGATAATTTTTGGTGAATAATTAAAACCGGCAACGCACCAAACTTGAGGGGAATTTTTATAAAATTGTAAACCTTCATTAATAAATCGAAGAAAATTTTTGGCAGTTAAAATATCATCTTCAACTACGATTATATTTTCACTATTTTCTAGAACTGCTCTAATACCGCTCGTAATCGAGTTTTTAATTCCGTAATTTAATTCTCTTTTGAGAATATGCTTGGTTTTAAATCCGGAAATTTCATCAATAACTTGGTGAACTTCTTTTAAAGCTGGCAAATCTTTGATGTTTCTTGGACCGTCGCAAAAAATAAAAATTTCTGATTCTGCGGCTAAATCATTTTTTGCTAAAGCTTCCAAAACTTCTTTGGTTTTGTCGGCGCGATTAAAGCAAAAAAACGCGATTGGCGCTGGTTTAAATGATTGATTCATAAAGCTCCCGCGTTTGTCTGGCAACATTTTGCCAAGTAAATAATTTATTTCTCTCCAAACCTTTGGCGCTCATTTTTTTTCTTAAATTTGAATCAGAAATTATTTTTTCAACACTAGCTTTAATCGCCAAATTATCTTTCGGATCAAAGTAAATTGCTGCGTCACCCGCAACTTCTGGAATTGGTTCTTTATTACTTGCAAGTACGGGACAACCGCAAGCAAAAGCTTCGAGCAAAGTTACATAAAAACCTTCGCAATAAGAAGGCGCGAGAAAGGCGAGGGCGTTTTTGTAAAGACCAACCAAAGTTGAATCATTGCCTTGAATTGCAAAAACTTTTTTATCCAAACTATGGCTGGCTAAAAAAGTTTTTTCTTTTTTGTTAAAAGATTGACCAAAGCATAAAAGATTTAAATTTGGATTATCTTTTAGAGTTTTTTCAATTGCCAAAACCGTGAAATAAAAGTTTTTATAAATGCCTCTGGTTCCAACAAAGAGTAAGTATTCTTGGTTTGATGAAATAAGTAAATTGCGGTCGATATTTATCGAAGTATCAAGTGAACAAGCTTGTGTAATTATGGCGATTTTGTCTTCTTTAATATCGGTTAAACGGATTAAATCTTTTTTGGTATTTTCCGAAACCACGATAATTTTTTTTGCTCTTTTCGCCGATTCCAATTTTAAATTTGCAGTTTGATCTTTTGGTGAAAAAAACTCAGGATAAAGTTCGTAAGTCATATCGTGAATTGTGGTCACGAAAGGCTTGTTTTTCAAGTGTTCAAGGAAATATTTGTTATAATAAGTTGGATGAAAAATATCGAAATTTCCTGATTCAAAAAATGAATTAATTGCGGCGAAATTTTGATCTTTTTTTAAGAATTTTTGAATTTTACTGGGTGCGATTTTTGGGTTTATGATATTGGTAAATTCCTTTAAATATTCATTTTCATGCTCAATAACTGGCAATAAAATTTCGGTATTTTCTTCTTGTTTTAAATGGTCGATTAAATTGCAAAAAAAACGCGAAATACCACCGTTTTTCTGGGAGACGAAGATTTGATGGTCGAAGAGAATTTTCATAATGTTTTTGAATTATTATTCGCGCTGAATCCTGAACTTGTTTTTAGGATCTATAAAGACTCCCTGCAAACTCGAGCAAAACCCCTCACCCCAACCCTCTCCCGCAAGGGGAGAGGGAGTTAAATCGAATTTCGATCAAGCTTCCTCTTTCGCGAGGGGAGGGAGTTAAATCGAATTTCGATCAAGCTTCCTCTTTCGCAAGGGTAGGGGGAGTTAAATCGAATTTCGATCAAAGCTCCCTCTCCCCTTGCGGGAGAGGGTTGGGGTGAGGGGTTTTGCTCGAGTTTGAAGTAAGTTTTGGTATATATTCACACAAAAAGAGTTAAACCAAAGATTTAATCTCTCTTTGCGGAAGCGGAATGCGGATATTATTTTCTTGAAGCTTGTCCCAGATATTTATTAAAACATCACTTTTCGGCTTGGCGCGGCCTTCTACGATGTCGCTGATCCAGAAATAAAGAGTAAATTTAATATCATATTCCCCAAAAGATGTGACAAAACATTCAGCTTCTGGATAGTTTAAGCAGCGCGAATTTTCTCGCGCACAATTTAATAAAATATCGCGAACCATTGTCAAATCTGAGCCATAAGCCACGCCTAAATTAATTTCAATTCGAGCGCGGTTATTGGTGTAACTCCAATTGGTCACTTTTTGGATGATGAAATCTTCATTTGGTACCATGATTTCTTTGCCGTCGGAGCCTTCAATTAAAGTATAACGGCCGCCAAAATGTTTTACGATGCCGTAAATATTGCCGCCATCAAGTTCAACAACGTCGCCGATTTCGACTGATTTTTCAAAAAGCAAAATAATGCCGCTGATAAAATTGGAGGCGATTTTTTGTAAACCAAACCCAATTCCCACGCCGACAGCGCCGCCAATTACAGCTAGAGTTGTCATATCAACCCCGAAAGTTTTAAGCAGAATTATGATGACTATTGCGTAAACGATGATGTCGATGAATTTTGCGATGATGCTTTTGGTGCTAGATTTAATGCTTTTGGAATTATCGACGTAAGATTTACTTTTTTTACTTACTAAACTTGAGATCCAAAACACGATCATCAAAACGATGATAGCTTTGATTACGAGGTAAATTGAGATGCGAACATTGCCGATTTTGAAAGCGTAGAAATCGAGATATTCAATTACTAAATCAAGCATGCCGAAAATGTCGAGAATTAAGGCTGGTATTAAAAAAGAACCGGCAATATTGGCAATAAAACTATTGTTGGATGAAATGCGTAGGAAGCGCAAAAACAAGAAAAGCGCGACCAATTTTAATGTGGTGGAAAAGAGAATAGTTTCTTTAAAAAATTCGGAATAAATCGACAATCCGATTGCTAGAAAAATTACGGCAAAAATTGGATAAAGTAGCGGAATTAAATATCTGGTGACGAGGCGATTAAGTTCGATATTTTTTTTAAGAGTGGAAGAAATGATTTTTGGGAAGATGAATTTGCGGCTGATTTTGTAAAAAATGTAAGAAAGAATGAAACATAAAATCAGCGACAAGGACTGCCAATAAAGGCTAGAACTCGCAACTGTTTTTTCGAGAACTTCAAGAAGTTGATCGTAGCTGATTTTATCTTTCATTTTTTATGATATTAAGATTATTCGCCTTGTCCCGAAGTGTATCCCGCTTTGCCGTCGAACAAGTACAAGCCTTCATATTTCACAAAATCAATTTCTTTCTCATTCATAATCGAAAGCATTTCAATAATGTCTTGATGCGTGATTGTTTTTTTGGCATCAATAATATCATTGCTTGATTTTCCGGTAATTCCTTTGCCGATAAAACGCAAAATTGTTTGTCCGCCTGCGTAATTTGGCATCATGTGTTTATCCAAATGTGGCCATAGTAAAAGGCCTTTGGCGCTGATCATTTTTACTTCCAGTTTTTCGCTTTCCATGTCTTTTAAAACTTCTAACAAATCGTCGAATTTTTTGTTCCATTCCACGAATAAATCGAAACCAATTAAAGTTCTTTTTTCTGCTTTTTGAGCAATTTCTTCACCTTTAATTTCGGTTTTATTGTCGGAAGTGGAAAAGTTGGCAAGTGGCAATTGGCTTGGCTTTTGACCTAATCTAGAAATTACTGCGCGAGTAAATTCTTTGGTTCCAACTTTCTTTTTGCTGCTAGTTTCATTGAAAATATCAGCGGTGTGAATTCCATCTTCAATCGTTTTATAAAGTGCGTTTCTAATATTGTTGGCAACTTCATTTTGACCGATATGAACCAGCATCATAATCGCACCATGCAACAATCCTGTTGGGTTGGCGATATCTTGCCCAGAAATGTCGGGCGCTGATCCATGAATTGCTTCAAACATTGCATAATCTTTGCCGATATTTGCTGAACCAGCTAAACCTACAGAACCCGAGGTTTCAGCAACAACGTCAGAAATAATATCGCCGTAAAGATTCATTGTTACAATCACGTCAAAAATTTCTGGCTTAGCGGCAAGGCGCGCCGTTCCTATGTCAATGATGTAATGTTCATTTTTAATTTGGGGATATTCTTGAGCAATTTCATCAAAAACTTTATGAAAAATTCCATCTGTCATTTTCATAATATTGTCTTTTGAAAAACAGCTTACTTTTTTTCTGCCATTTGCAACCGCATATTCAAAAGCATAACGAATAATTTTTTCACAACCATTGCGAGTTACTAATTTCAAGCATTCGTAAGTTTGTTCGGATTGACGATATTCAATTCCAGCATAAAGATCTTCTTCATTTTCGCGCACAATAACCACATCCATTCCCGGACATTTTGTGGCGATAAAAGGGTAAAATGACGAAACTGGTCGCACATTGGCAAAAAGACCCAGTTTTTTTCTCATGGTCACATTCAAACTTTTGTAACCGCCACCTTGCGGAGTTGTGATTGGTGCTTTTAACAAAATGCGCGTGCTGTTTAAATCTTCCCAAGCCGATGGCATAAGGCCAGAATTAAAGCCTTTTTCGTAAATTTTTTTACCAACTTCGATAACATTAAATTTAATATCAGCTTTTGCTTCTTTAAGAATTTCAAGAGTGCTTTCCATAATTTCTGGCCCAATGCCATCGCCATAGGCAACCGTGATCGTTCTGGTCATTTTATAAATTGATTTTTGATTGAAGAGAGAGTTATTTGCCGCCTTTTATTCTTTATTTTACGAAGAAAAATTCAATCTTTTACTTGTAAGCGTCGATGCGGAAATTTGATACATTGGAAATCCAAAAAAATTTCGAGGAAAAAAGACTTATTTTAGGAAAAAAACTGGAAGATTTTTTGCTTAATAAAATTTCTAAAATTGGCGGTTTTTTGAAAAAAACTTTTTCCGCCAAAAGCTGCGCCTTTTTTGGAAGCCTCGCAATCATTGCTTTGAGCGTTTTAATTAGATCAACGCGGGATATTGGCTATGATTCGGCCGCCTGTCTTGAAATCACTCAAAAATTTTTAAATGGCGGCAAATATTATTTAGATTTCTTTGAAAATAACCTGCCGCTAGTTTTTTATTTTTTATCGCTCGCCCAAATTCCCGCCAAATTTTTTGCCATAAATCCGATAATCGCTTTGGAAATTTTCACCAATTTAGTTGGGATTTTAGCGCTTTATTTCACGGCAAAAATTTTAAAAAGATCATCCGTTATTAAAGATCAAACCACTTTTAACATAATTATTCTGGCTTTTGCCTGTGGTTTTTTTCTTCGTGTATTTACATTGTCATTTAATGAATTTGGCACCAAATCCACTTTTTATCTGGCTTTGGCAATGCCTTATATTTCTTTTTGGCTTTTAGAAAAACCAAAAAAATCGGATCAGATAATAGTGGGAATAATTGCGGCGCTGATCTTTTGCCTCAAGCCGCATTACGGTATTTTGGTGATAGTTTTTGAGCTGGCGAGATTGTTTGAGAAAAAATCAATTAAACCAATTTTTCGTCTACAAAACTATGTAACTTTTGCTTTGCTGGTTTTTTATTTGATTTTTTTATTCCTCCATTTTCCTGATTATATTTCAGCAATTCCTAGTTTTTCCAAAATTTATTTTAACGGTTTTTTTGGCATATTTTTTGTAATCAAAGAAGATCTTTTGCCCTTTGTTTTATTGATGACTTTATGTTTCTCATTCGTAAAAAAACCCGGTTTACTAAAAACATTATTCATCGCTTCATTAGCATCTATTCTGGTTGTAATCGTAGAATTTGTTGGAGGAATAGATCAAAGATTTGCTTTTTATTCGCTTTCTTTGCCTTTTTTTATTTTGCTCTTTGTTGAAATTGTCAAAAATAATCCCGTATGTCCCATTGACATAGGGGATGGGGATCCCCGCAAAGAGGGGCGCGACTCGTGTCGCGTTTCCGTATCCCGAAGGGATAAAGGACAAAGTAATCCCGTATGTCCCATTGACATACGGGATGGGGATCCCCGCAAAGCGGGGCGCGACTCGTGTCGCGTTTCCCTATCCCGAAGGGATAAAGGACAAAATAATTACATCGATTGGCGCCGCGATGCTCTTGCTTTGATGGTAATTTTGCTGATTCCGCAATTTGATAAAACAATTTTTACCGAAATTATTTTTAATCTCGGTGCCTTTTGGTGGATTTTTGCCATGGTTCTATCGGCTAAATGGCGTCATATTTTAAAAAATGAAAATCTGCAAACTGGCGGTTTTTTTGGGCGTTATTTTTTGCAGCGTAATTTTATTTCTTGGCTTTGTTTTAGCGCTTTAACGATCTTTACGATTGTGCTATTTTTTAATAAAAAAACCGGAAATTTATCTTGGTTTTTATCGACAATAATTCTGATTTTATTAGTCAGATTTTATCAAAATTTATACCAAAAATTCTTTGCCACAAAAAAATTCTCTCAATTTTCAGCCAGCGTTATTTTTGTGGTTTTTTCTTATTTTTTAAGCCTGCATGTTTTTGCAATTTTTGATCAATCTCATGCCACAAATTATGTGAATGATGAAATGATTAAAACGGTGAAAAATAACACCAAAAATGATGATGAAATAGAAGTGATTGCCAATACAATTTCTGGAACTTATCCGATGATTAATTATGCCAGAAAACAAAATAAAACACCTTCTTTGCAACTGTTTTTCTTGTATGAAAAAATCAACAATAAAGACAAAATAAATAGCGTCGAAAACTATTTATTTTTAAGGGTTAAGGAGCAAATGCTAAACCCAAAAAACCAGCTGCTTTTTATCGAAAATAAAAGTAGCTACGTTGATAATTTATGCGTAATCGGATTTTTAGAATATTATTTTTACGATCCCGAATTTAAGAAAATTTTCCTTCAAAATTACACTTTTTTAAACCGCATAATCCAATATAAAAATCTGGATAAAAAAGTTGAGCTTTATGCTGATGAAAAGAGCCTAAATATTTCGCAAAGTTCGCGTATTATTGAGGGGGAAATTGAGGTTTATGTTAGAAAATAAAATTACTAAATATCTCGCCAGCTCCAGCTTTCAAATTTCCTCTTGTATTTTGGTTTTTTTACTAAGCATTTTTTTACGCTCCCGCCTCGATATTGGAGGCGATAGCGCGCTTTATATTGATATTGTCGCTAAAATGGTGAATGGTGGAAAATATTATTATGATTTTTTTGAAAGTAATTTTCCGCTGTCATTTTGGTTTTATAAAGTTCCTTACTTTCTCGCCAGTTTTTTTAAAATTAGCCCAGTTATTTCTACTGAAATTTTTGTTAATTTACTCGGTGTTATTTCAATATTTTTTTCGGCAAAAATTTTAAGAAAAACTAACTTAGATAAAATTAATCAGAATCTTACTCTAACTTCTTTTGCCATAGGATTTTTTTTAAGATCTTATGCAATTGAATTAAATGAATTTGCCACCAAAACTAGCTTCTTCTTGGCTTTTGCTTTTCCTTATATCGCTTTTTCTTTTGCTCGAAAAAATCCCTTAAATTTTCTAGAATTAATCAGTCGTGGAATTCTCGCCGCTCTTATTTGCTGCTTAAAACCTCATTATATTTTTCTGCCATTATTGATTGAGGGAGAGCGATTTTATAGAAAAAAAACCATCAGATTTTTTATAGAAACCGATAAATTGATAATTGGTTTTATCGGAATTTCGTACTTGTTTTTAATGCTAAAATTTACGCCAGAATTCTTTGAATTCATGGTTCCGATGTGGTCTCGTGTTTATTATTCTTATAGCGATCCTTTCAATTTTTTAAAAAACGCAATTCATATTTTTGGAGTGCAAATAGTTATATTTAGCGGATTTTTCCTGATTTTTTTAAGACAGAAATTTAAGCCAGAAGATAAAATAATGACTTTGGTTTTTGTAGCTGCATCTCTAATTCTAATTTCAGAAAATCTTGGCAGCTTTGATCATCTAGCTACTTTTTTTGCCCTGACATTTTTTATATTTATTCATTTGATTTATGTTTTTTATGAAGAGAAAGCCGTAATTACTCGCAAATATTCAAGTAAAATTATTGCAGCCATTATTTGTATAATTATATGCTTGGAACCCATGCTATTCATCAATCTAATACAGTTAGGTATTATATGGTGGATAATTTTTATCTGTCTCGTCGAAAGTTTTTATTGCGATTTAAAAGCCGGAATAATTCTCGTTAAACATAAAAAAACTGTTCTCGCAATCTTTGCTATTTCCGTTATTTTTATACTTCTTACCAGCGGAATAATTGCGACAAAAAACCAGATTTTTTATGTTACTTTTATTAACACGGCATTTTTTGTATTTTTATTTTTCTATGAAAAATCTCGGATAAAATTAGCTAAAAATTTTTCGCCTATATTTATTTTTGTGCAGTTGCTTTTAATTCTGAATCTTTTGCTGACACTTTGTCTATCGATCTACAATAGTTACAGCGGTAATAATATTTCTAAATCGCCAAATTTTTTAAGTGAAAATATTATTAACTATTCCAAAGCAAACCTCCATCAGAAGAGTGATAAAATCATTATTTTATCATATTTTATCGCAAAATCTTTTCCTGCTTTAACCTACTTAGATAAGATAAATCCTACGGCCAATAATACTGCTGGGGCTTTATATTCTAAAATCGGTGATGATTTTTTTAACTATCAAAGCAGCGACAAAAAGAATGACATTTTTATATCAAACTACTTCTTCAATGATTTAAAAAAGCAGATCAATGACAAAAATATGAAAATTATTTTTGTTGATCGTAGCGATACTTGCTTAATTAGCTTTATCGAAAATTATCTGCGTGACTCTGAATTTAGAAATATTTTTCTAAAAAATTACCGTTTTGCCGGAAGAATTTTTTCTTCAAAAATAATTAATAGAAAAACCTCAATTGATGATTTTGAAATTTACACCAGAAAAAATGATTAGTAAAAAATCTTTGACCGAATTTATCGGTTCAAGAATTTTCCTGCAAAGCGCTTGCCTGCTGATTTTTCTGACCAGTATTTTTTTTCGTTCTTTAATTGATATTGGTTCTGACACTGGTGTTTACCTGAACTTAGGCAAAAAAGTTGCCGAAGGCGGGCGTTATTATTATGAATTTTTTGAAAGCAATTTCCCGATCTCTTTTTATTTTTATGCTCTGGAATATGAGTTGGCGCAAATCCTGCATATAAACCCGATTTTCATGTCGGAAATCGTAATTAATCTACTCGCACTTTTGTCGATATTTTGGTCGGCGCAAATCTTGAAAAATACCACGATTAAAGAGAACAAAGCTCATTACAATCTGATTATTATCAGCTATTTTTTAGGCTTTTTCTTGAGACCGCGCGCTTTAGAAAATGCAGAATTCGGTACTAAAACCAGCCTCCTTTTAATTGCGCTTTATCCTTACATTTCTTTTTCATTTACAAGAAAAAATCAGTTTACAAAAAAAGAACTAACTTGGCGTGGAATATTGATGGGATTGATTACATGCATTAAACCACATTATTTATGCTTGATGATTTTTGTCGAATTTTATCGCTTTTGGCAAAAAAAATCTCTGCGCTTTTTTTACGAATTTGATAAGCTCGTAATGTATCTCGTTGGTATTTTTTATCTATTTTTAATGATAAAATTAACCCCTGAATTCTTTGAATTCATGGTTCCGATGTGGTCAAAAACTTATAATGCTTATTATGATTACCACGTTTTTATCGAAAATTTCTGGCGACATATCGCTTCGCGCGTCGCAGTTTTTGCTTTTATATTTTTAATATTTTCGCGCTTTAAATTTAGCGCCAATGATAAAATTCTTTTCTGTTTTTATTGCGGCGCATCACTTTTGATTATCGTTGAAAACATTGGTACTATTGACCAAATCGTGGTTTTTTATGCAGTTACAACAATCTGTTTTGCTAAATTTCTTTTTGATCTTTTTAGCTCAAAACAATTTTCAATAATGGAGAATCAATTTATCAGCGCTGCTTTGATTTTTTTACCGATTTTTGATTTAGAAATTTTACCCGCTTCAATTTTTGGTCTTGGCGGTTTTGTAAATATTTGGTGGCTAACAATTTTAATTTATCCGTTTTTTTTCGCTAAAAAATTAACTGCCCAACAGCGTCGTAAATTTTTCTCTGCCCAAAAAATTATCCTGTTTTTATTTGGTTATTTAACGCTTCTAACTATTATAATTCTAACCCTGCGCTACCTTGGTGGATGGGCTTATATTTCGGTTAATTTATCTATTCTTTTTGTGATTCTTTTCTTTTTTGAAAAGAAAATTTACGCCAAATTTTTTCCTAAATTTTCGCCATTTTTTGTTTTTGTAGTTTTAACTTCAATTTCATGCCTGCTTTATTCATACATTACTTCAGCAATAAATCTGATTAGGCACGATAGTTATTATACTTATCCCAATAAAGTTTCTGATTTCATGACTTATTATTCTCGTGAATATGCGCCCAAAAAAGAGGATGGAATTATAGTTTTATCAACCATGATTGCGCATCAATTTCCGCTTTTAAATTACTTACAAAAAATTAATTACAGCAAGTTTCATATCGCTGCAGCCCAAGCAAATCAAGGAGAGGCGGGTAGTCCGCTAATTTTTCCAATTAGAGATACTGATGTTGCATTCACGCGCTATTATCTTTTTTTGGACATCGTTGATCAAATTAAAAATGACAAGGTGAAAGTGATTTTTGTAAATAATACGCCAGATATTTTAGACAAAGAGCATCGCTGTTTAATCAGTGCTTTGGAATATTATTTTATTGATGCTGAATTTAAAAAATTATTCCTCCAAAATTTTCATTTGGTAAATCACGTTATAGTTACAAAAAAAGTTAAACCGTTAAAAAAATTAAGATTTATAACTGGAGAAAAAGCGAGTATTTTTGATCAGGCGAAGCCTACAACCGTAAAGATCACGCAAGATTATGAGGTTTATGTAAGAAATGAAAAAAATTAAATTATTTTTTAAAAATAAATATGCGGCTTCACTTTTTTTAGGAGCGATTTGCAGTTTAGCTTTTGCGCCATTTCGCTTTTTTTTAGTCGGCGCAATTTCTCTTTCAGGTTTTTATTTATTATTGGAAAAGATTGAGGTCAAAAAATCAGTTTTTTGGTTAGGTTTTGCTTATGGATTTGGATATTTTTTAACCGGAGTTTATTGGATCGCAATTTCGCTTTTAGTGGATGCTGAAAAATTTGCTTGGTTAATTCCTTTTGCTTTAACTTTAATTCCAGGCGTGTTGGCGCTTTATGTGGCGCTATTCGCGCTTAGTTATAAATTTTTTATCAAGAAATTTCGACCACTTTTTACTTATCAAAAAATTCTTATTTTTGCGCTTTGTTGGTTATTTTTTGAAATTTTACGCGCCACGCTTTTCACCGGATTTCCTTGGAATTTGTTGGGCTATATTTGGATGTTTGATGTTAATTTTGCTCAAGCAGGGAATGTTTTTGGAATTTACGGACTTAGTGTTTTAGCAGTTTTAACCTGTTTATTTCCGACCTTATTTTTTACCAAAAGAACTTTGGGCGATAAAATTTTCGCTGTAATTATCGCAGTTTTTTTTGTTGGAAATTTTATTTACGGCTATTGTTCAATTGATGAAAAAAAATTAGTTCATGATCACAAAACCACTATTCGCTTAGTTCAAGGAAATGTTGAACAGGAAATGAAATGGAATTTGCAACAAAAATACCGCAATTTTTTAAAGCATATTGAACTAACAAATTCGCGCAGTTTAGAAGGAATTAATTCTGTAATTTGGTCGGAAACTTCAGTACCTTATATTTTTGACTCAAACCCAGAATTGCTGGAAAAATTAAAACTGGCAACCCCGATAAATGGCACGCTAATTACTGGCGGATTGCGTATTGAAGGAAGTGAAGATGATTTAAAAAATGTTTGGAACAGTGTTTTTGCTCTTGATTGGAATGGAGTTTTTGCAACTTATGATAAACATCATTTGGTTCCTTTTGGTGAATATGTGCCTTTGCAAAAATATTTCCCTTTCATCAATAAAATCACTGAAGGCGCGGTTGGTTTTTCGCAAGGCGAGGGCGCCAAAACAATCAAAACCCCAAACTTTTCTTTTAGCCCATTGCTTTGTTATGAAGTGATTTTTTCTGGCGAGATTAGTGATAAAAAAAATCGCCCCGATCTATTAGTTAATTTAACAAATGATGCTTGGTTTGGCGTTAGTTCTGGTCCTTATCAGCATTTTGACATGGCGAGAATGCGTTCGATTGAGTCGGGAATTTCACTAGCACGTGTTGCGAACACTGGAATTACGGCCTTTATTGATCCGTTTGGTCGCGTGGTAGATAGAATCAATTTGAATCAATCCGGAATAATTGACGTTGATCTGGTCAAAAATCTTGCTCCAACAATTTACGAAAAATATAGCTATACACCCTTAGTATTGCTGGTTCTGGCAATGCTGCTATTTCTAATCTTTACACCAAAGAGGCATAATGTTACTAGACAAAATCACACCAATTGATGTTCATATCGCTGCAAGATTGCGCCAATTCCGCCTTGTTGCCGGAATGAGTCAAGATAAGTTAGGAGAGTTGACGGGAGTTACTTTTCAACAGATTCAAAAATATGAAAAAGCAAAAAATCGAATTAGCGCCAGTCGTTTATTCGAATTTGCGCAGCTTTTAGAAAAGCCAGTCAGCGCTTTTTTCGAAGGAATTAAAGCAGACAGAACTTATTACAATTACGATTTTTCAACCGATAAACAGCAATCAAAAAAATTAATAGAGTTTGATAAAGAACTTCTACCATTGGTTCGCGCTTTTAAAAGAATTGAAAATGCACAATCAAAAAGAAATTTAGTAGCGCTTGCAGTTTCAATTTCCGAGCCAAAAGAGAAAAAAGTTAAACATGGATATTCTTAATCAAATCCTGCTAAATTAAATTTTTACTTTGGCATAGATATGCAGGGAAAGTTAATCATGTCTAAACAATGAAAAAATCTTCAAATAAAAACCTTCACAAAGCTAGAGATTCAAAGAAAGACGAGTTTTACACCCAGCTTTGCGACATTGAACTAGAACTCAAAAATTACAAAAATCATTTCCAAGATAAAGTTGTTTATTGCAATTGCGACGACCCGCGAGTTAGCAATTTTTTTCATTATTTTTCGCACAATTTTGAGAAATTGAAATTGAAAAAATTAATCGCCACTTGTTACAAAAACCAAGATATTGATTTGTT
>CANKYC010000024.1 GCA_947487845.1 Rickettsiales bacterium
CAAGAACAAGCGGTGCAGATGATGCTTACAAATTTAGAAGTTATTGCGCAGATGTTTCATGGTTTTGAATATGAAGAATATTTTGACGCAAATACATCAAAAAAATTGTCGGTAATTTTGGGCGCCGAAAACCATATTTTGGGTTTAGACAACGGCAAGAAGCGTTTTCTTGATGAAGTGGCAAAATTGTCGCAAGCCTTTGCAATTGCGGTTCCGCATGATCAAGCAATGGATGCAAAAGACGAAGTGGCTTTTTTTCAAGCTATAAAAGCAAGATTGGCAAAGTTTGAAAGTTCAGTTGGTGGAAAAGGTGACGTAGAAATTGAAACTGCAATTAGGCAAGTGATTGACGAGGCTTTGGTTTCAAGCAAAGTGGTTGATGTGTTTGATGCGGCGGGAATTAAGAAGCCTGATATTTCAATTTTGTCGGAAGAGTTTTTGCTCGAAATTAAAGGCATGGAGCATCAAAACTTGGCGTTAGAAACTTTGAAAAAACTTTTAAACGACGAAATAAAATCGCGCGCTAAGAAGAATTTGGTTCAAAGCAAAAGCTTGATGGAGATGCTGGAGAACTCGATTAAGAAATATCACAACAAAATTATCACCGCGGCAGAAGTTATTGATGAGTTGATTAAGCTTAGTAAAGAAATTCAAACAGCCGACAAAGAGCCGCAAGAAATGGGATTGTCAGATTTTGAATATGCCTTTTACACCGCAGTTGCAGATAACGACAGCGCCAAAGAATTGATGCAAAAAGACAAGCTCCGCGAATTGGCGGTTGTTCTGGCAGAAAAAATTAAACAAAACGCTACGATTGATTGGACGCTTAAAGAAAGCGTTCAAGCGAAGTTAAGAATTATTGTAAAAAGAGTTTTGCGTCAGTTTGGTTATCCGCCAGATATGGAAAAATTAGCAACTGAAACTGTTTTAAATCAGGCAAAGTTGATTGCGGCAGAAATTGCTAGACACTGTTAGCTAATTATTTTTATTCCAGATTTTGGCATATTTGAGCGCTTTTTGGCAGATTAGAAACTAGCAAAAAACCACGTAGATGCTTGGATCTTGTCTAAGCATGATTCCGGGCTTGGAGCTCTATAATCATGCTTCGACAAGCTCAGCATGACAATGAGTTAGTTTGAAAATTTTTGAGAAACAGCTCCCCATTTTTTTAATTATGCCAGTAATTTTGTCAAAAAATAAGCAAAAATAGGGCGAAATATGGGGTTAAAAAAGATCCTAAACAGGCTCTTAGAGCCCAGTTCTTTCGTCAATCTTCAATATATCAACAATATCAAAAAGCAGGCTGATCTGCTCAATGACTTTTCTGCATTCTCCCGCCACATCCATTTTTTTAAGCAGCGAATTCGGCTCAAATAAATTTTTGCTATCATGAAATATTAAAAGCAGGCTGCCCTGATGAAAACTGGCTTCAACTTTTTTGCTTTCAAAATAGCTGGATAATTTTTTCAAACGCTCCATGAAAGAAGTTGTAAGAAGATAACGCGCTTCAATTTGGTCGCTGGAAAAAACCTGAAACATTTTTTCAAATTCTGGATCCTCTAATTCAACCCGCGACAAATTGCCAAAATCATCACTATGAGAGGTTTTTTGAATCATATTTCCTAAGAAACCTTTATCATCTTTGACTAGAGTGTGGCCTTTGAAATTTTTATTAAAATCAAAAATCACAACTGCACCTTGAAAAACCTGCTTGATATTTTTTCTACCTTTAAAATCCCTCGTTTCAACGGTAGCGCACAATTCAGAAAATCCTAAATCAACATTTTTATATTTTCCTAAAACCAAATCCTGCGAGGTCACTTTATCGTGATAAGGCAAAATATTAAAACGTGGAAGAGCCCAAAGATCAGCCGCCTTTCCTTCCGGATCAAAAGAAAATTGAAAGAAATTAAAAATACTAATGAATAATCCTGATTTTATTTTGCTCTTAAACTCGCTCCAAGCTCGATAAGGCATATAAAAAAATCCGGCGGAAATAATGCAGCAAAAACCAAAAAGATATTGATTGGCTTTGTTGCCATAATTTGCTTGAAATGAACTTTTTTCAACATGGTAAAATGCAATCCAGACCATCACCGCAATAATAGTTGCGATCGGCATCCAAATCAGAAAATCTTTGCGATATTTAAGGCGAATTTCTTCAAATTCTAAAGCAGCGGGGCGGATTTTTTGATCATAGAATTTAGTAAAACCAGCGTCTCTTGAGCCGGTTTCGACAAATTCTGCACCTATTGCACAATCCTTGTTTTTACTGCTCCAAGGAGAAATAATTTTCATTTTCTACAAAAAGTTTTTTGCATCAACAGGTTGTTTTGCGGCTTCAGTCGCCTCATAAAGCGGCATAGTTTTTACTTGCACAATTGCGGCAATTATATTGCCTGGAAAAATCTGGATTGAATTACGAAGTGACGCCACCGCAGAATTATAAAATCTTCTCGATGCTGCAATTTGGGCTTCAACTTCATTATAGCTTTGTTGAGCTTGAAGCATGTTCTGGCTTGATTTGAGCTCGGGATAATTTTCAGCACGGACCATAAAATTATTCATTTTTTGCGATAATTCTGCCGCAAGCTCTAAATGCTTTTTTAACTCTTCCGGATTTTTGGAATCATAATTTTGCGATAATTGTTCACGCAATTTGGTTACTTCAGTAAATATTTTTTCTTCATGCTCCATGAATTTTTTGGCGATGGTTAAAATATTAGGAATTAATTCCAAGCGGTTTTGTAATTGCACATCAACACCAGCCAAAGCTTCCAAAGCCTTGTTAAGTCTGCTTATAATGATTGTGTACCAGAAATAAAATGCCACTAGAATTGCAATGATTAAAATCAAATTTCCACTCATATTACTACCAAAAAATTAATTAAAATTAAGAAGAAAAATCCTCGAGATTCAAGCGCGGGCCTAAATCAAAAAACATTTCATCATGAGTTACCATAATCACCAAACCATCTTCTTTTATTCTGGTTTGAATCAAGCCATGAAATATTTCCTTTCCTGCCTTGTCAAGATTGTTGGAAGGTTCGTCCAAAATCCAAATAGTTGCTGGACAACATAAAAGCTTGGCCAACATCACGCGTTTTTGCCAGCCGGCAGAAAGGGTTTTTACTTTTTCATCCGCTAAATTTGCGAGCTGAAAAAAACTTAAAGCCGAAGAAAGTGCGGCTTCGGTGGCGGAAAGTTTGGCATAAAATTTAAGGTTTTCGGCAACTGTTAATTCTGGTTTGAGGAAGTTTTTATGTCCTAAAAATTGGCTGTCGCCGTTAAAATCATCACGAAAATTTTCAATATTATTGCCGCCCCATAAAATTTCACCCTGCTTTGGATTGGAAATTCCGGCGATAATTTTTAATAAACTGCTTTTGCCGCAACCGTTGCGGCCTGTGATTATAAAGGCTGAACCAATGCTTATCGAAAAACCTAAATCGGAAAAGATTTTCTTGTGATCTTTAAAAAACGAAAGATTATTAATCGTAAGCATATCGCTTTGGAACCCCTATTTTACTGATTAATTGCAACTATGTCGAACCTGAAATTTTACGAATATTCTGATGCTAAAAATCCCAAATATCTAGTAGTTTTCTTGCATGGTTACGGCGCCAATGGCGAAAATTTGATCGATCTTGCTTACGAATTTCAAAAGATTTTACCCGACGCGCATTTCATTTCTCCTAACGCAATTGAACCTTGGGAAGGTGGATTTCCACATGCTTATCAATGGTTTTCTTTAAGCGCTGGAATGGAGCGCAGAAGCCTTGATACAATGGCAAATTCAGTAAAAAATGCCAATAAAACTTTACAGAATTTTATTAATTCACAGCTCGAACGTTTTAAGTTAAGCGCGGAAAATCTTTTTTTAGTTGGCTTTTCTCAAGGCGCGATGATGGCGCTTTATCAAGGTTTGATTCAAAGCAAAAAACCAGCTGGCGTAATTTCATTTTCTGGCAAATTAATTTTACCAGAAATGGTGAATGAAAAAACTTTATCGAAACCAGAAATTTGTTTAATTCATGGCGAATCTGATTCGGTTTTGCCCTTCTCAAACCTTGCTGAAGCTGAATTGATGCTTAAAGAAAATAATATTTCTTTCGAAGCTCATCCAATTCCACTTCTCGATCATTCGATTGATATTCACGCAATTCGCTTGGCGCAAAATTTTATCAAAAAAATAATTAGCTAACAGTGTCTATACCAAAACATAAATTTATACTCCCATCCAACTTCGTCTTTTTGGTAAAAATTTACTCGAAGAATAACACTGTATCACTTGATACAGTTTTTATTCTTTGTCGCAATTTTTCCTCAAAAATACTTCGTTAGCGCTATCAAGAGATTTGTGTTTTGGTATAGGACGGGTTCTTAACGCCATCTTGCTTGCGGCGGATAATAATAATGCGGCTGATAATATGGCTGGTAATTAGATCGATCAACGCTCACAACATTGTAGCGCGGGCAATGTCTGTCGCCATCTTTCCAATTATGATAAATGCAATCTTTGCTAAAAAAAGATTCTGGTTTTGTGCAGGCGTTTAGGCTTAAAGCGAGTAAAATAATTAGGTATTTCATAAAAATATAATTTAGATCAGGGAAAAATAGAAGAAGGTCTTATCAGCGGACGGGACAACAACCAAACAGCACTAAACGCAGGCTGTTAAAATCAAAATGTGAGGAAATTTTTAACTCATTTAGAAAATCAATAACTTGGAAAGAACTTTGAAATGGCAATGAAAGCGGGCGAAGAATTTTTCTTACCAAAACCGGTTTTGGACCTTGTTTAAAAGAAGCGGAAAAACTTTTAAGCGTGGTAAAAGATTTTTTATCATCCTTTTCCTGCTTTAATGTTTGACTAGATTTGAATTGAAAAAGTTTAACTTTTTCTAAAGTGGATGAATAGTTTTTTGAGAAAACATTGCTTTGACCCAAAAATACCAAAACTAATGCCGTGAATTGCTTGATGATTGTCATGACTGACGGAGGAATTTTAAAACTAAAAGAAACTTACAAAAAGGAGCTCGCGCTAATTAACAACAGCAACAACAACACATCGGCGCTTTGAGGGAAAACTGAATATTTGAAAGGCTTGGGAAACGATTCATCAACTAAGAGTTGAAAAAAAAGATTTTATTTAAACTTAAGATGCATCAATTTGTTTTTATAAAATAAAGTTACAAGAATTTTTTAGAATTACTAAATCTCAAACCATGAAACTTTCACAATATTTTCTACCAACTCTTAAAGAAAACCCAATTGATGCAACCGTGGTTTCGCATCAATTAATGATTCGCGCCGGCATGATTCGTCAAACCGCTTCCGGCATTTATACTTGGCTGCCTTTGGGCCTAAAAGTTTTGCGCAAAGTTGAAAAAATTATCAAAGAAGAAATGGATAAAGCCGGCGCTTTAGAAATTTTAATGCCAACAATTCAGCCCGCAGAATTATGGATTGAATCTGGTCGCTTTGACGCTTACGGCAAAGAAATGTTGCGTATTAAAGATCGCCACGATCGCGACATTCTTTACGGCCCAACTCATGAAGAAGTTGTCACCGACATTTTTAGAAAAAACATCAATAGTTACAAAGATTTGCCCAAAAATTTATATCAAATTCACTGGAAATTCCGCGATGAAATTCGCCCTAGATTTGGTCTAATGCGCGGTCGCGAATTTTTGATGAAAGATTCTTATTCTTTCGACATTGACGAAATTTCCGCCAAAAAAACTTACAACTTGATGTATGAAACTTACTTCAAAATTTTCCGCAAAATGGGTTTAAAACCAATGGCGGTGAAAGCTGATACTGGCGCAATTGGCGGAGATTTATCGCATGAATTTCACTTGCTCGCCGACACTGGCGAAAGCGCGATTTATTACGATAAAAAATTTGACGAATTATCAGAATCAAAAACTTTCGATATCACGCAAATGCAAAGTATGTACGCAATGGCGGATGAAATGCATGTTGTTGAAAAATGTCCAATTGCCGCCGAACAGCTTGCGTCAAGACGCGGCATTGAAGTTGGTCATATTTTTAATTTCGGTTTGAAATATTCAAAAGCCATGGAAGCAAGCGTGATGGGCGCAAATGGTGAAAAAATTTATCCAAATATGGGATCTTACGGAATTGGCGCATCTCGCGTTGTTGCCGCCGCGATCGAGGCAAATCATGATGCGAACGGAATTATTTGGCCAAAAGAATTGGCGCCTTTTCAAGTTGCGTTGATTAACGTTCGCAGCGGCGATGAATTATGCGACAAAGTTTGCGAAGAAATTTACAACAAATTTCAAGAGCAAAATATTGAAGTAATTTACGATGATACCAAAGCCAGTTTGGGACAAAAATTTTCAATCGCTGATTTAATCGGAATTCCCACTCAAATCATCGTCGGCCCCAAATCAGCAGCAGCTGGAATGGTGGAAGTGAAAGATCGCAAAAGCGGCGAAAAAAGAGAAGTTGAGATTGTAGAAATCACCAAACATTTCAGCTAATGAACATAATAAAAAAATCACCATCTCAAAATTCCGTTCAATTGGCGAAGGGCAAGAAATAAAGCCCGCCGATTTTAACGTTATTTCTGGTGCCAATGATAGCGGAAAATCAAATTATCTTAAGGCATTAAATCTCTTTTTTAACGGCGAAACTGATTTTAGAAAAAGATATAACTCGCAAGACGATTTTAACAAATGGTTCAGAGACAACGGCGAAAGTGGGACAAGAGATATTGTGATAGAAATAGAATTTGCAAAAGGCAAATACGTGGATCGCGATGGAATAAATGACGGCTTTATTGCAAAAAAAACATTCGATACTAACGGCGGAACAAGAACAGAGTTTTTTAAACAAGATGGAAAAACAGAAATAAAGGATAATAAGAGCCTTTCTTACAAAAGAGCTAACGCCATAATTTCAGAAAAAATTAAATTCCTATATATTCCAGCAATTCGAGATTACGCTTTTCAAACAGAAATCCGCCGACATCTTCTAGAAATAGTTAATAGCGCCGACGGAAGATCTGATGCTGGAAAAACTTTAGAAGCAGCGTTTGAACAAGTTAAAAAAGCTCTTGCTGGCGCAGAGCCAACCAAAGATGGCAAAACTTTAGAAACAACGGGCGAGCTTGAAAAACTTATGAGAGATGCGAACGAAAACCTGAAAGTTCAAATCCGTCCAGAAGTGAATTTTGCGACTCTTCTAGCCTCTTTAGATTTTCAGACAACGGGGCAAATTAAAACTAAAGCAAAAAGATCAAAAGAACCAAAAGACCAGCCTGTAAATTTAAGGCATCGAGGAGACGGAATTCAGATGCACTTTTTGTCAATATTACTCTCTTTTATCGCCCAAAGAGACACAAAACATTATTACATTTGGGGATATGAAGAGCCGGAGATAGCCCTTGAATTTAAAAGACAATTCGAATTTGCCGATCTTTTTGCCAAAAATTTTTGCGACAAAGTTCAAATTTTTATTACTACTCACTCACCAGCCTTTATCTTTCAAGAAGGTTACGAAGATAAGAGGCGCGTTTATAGAGTAAGGCTTGAGCAAGCTCCAAGAAAAAAGCGCCAAATCCAAATTTCAAAAATATCTAAAATTGATGAATATTGCGAAAGTTTGCTTGATACCCCTAATTCAGAAGCTTTGGAAAGGGAGATCTGGGGAATAAGTCAAGGAAAAATATCGGCAGCTTTGGGAGGCTCTTTATCTGATGTAATTAAGCATAGACACATTTCGAAATCTGATCTTGAGGTTTATAAAAATAAACTGCGCGAGGCCACAGAAGAAATCAAGTCGCGTCGAATTGCTGAATATTCTGCGGAACAAAAACTAATCGCTATAAAAAAAGAAATAGAAGGACTTCGTCCGCCTAAAATTTTTATTTGTGAAGATGAGGACATGGTAACGACTTGGACAGAATTGTTTAAGAAAGCCGAGATATTGGAAGTCAAAATCTTCACATCGAAAGGTAGAGAAAAAATGGATCAAGAAGAAACAATATCGAATATTCGAAGCAAATCAAAAACAATAAAATACAATCCTCTTGTTTTCAGACAATATGACAGAGACCTTTTAGAATCTGAAACAGTAACCTTATTAGAAAATGCTCTCAATAAAAATGGCAGGGATAAAGGAATAGTTAATTACAAAGCAAAATTCTTGCCTGTGTGCGAGGTGGAAAATTTTTTTGTATTAGCAAAAACAGAAAAAACTAACATCTCAACTGAAAATTTGAGTCTTGTAATTGCAACAAGTTATAACAAGCTTGATGGAATGATTAAATATGCAAAAAAAATCTTGGGCAAAATTGAATTAGACAAAGATAAAATATTCAAAGGTGCTGCGTCAGATAAATTTGCCTTTTATGCGGGCAAAGAATTTTTGCAAAAACTAAATCCAAAACTAAAAGCCCATCATATTTCTAATCTTAGTTATGAGGAATTTCCTCAACATTTGAAAGATTATCTTTCCGAAATAAAAAACTTTTTTGACAGTGATCAAAAAAATTTGTCACCTTGAACTTCGACCTAAATTAGATCCTGAAACAAGTTCAGGATGACAGCTCTGGTAGAACTTCCAGCGATTCGTCATCCTGAACTTGTTTCAGGATCTAATGCCGAAGTTCAAAGGCTCTAGTAAATACTTAATCAAAATCTACTTCTTCAATTGAGTTTGAGTGTAAAAATTCATGAATCAGAAATTAAATAATAAACCAGTTTTACTGTGCGTTCTTGACGGCTGGGGAATTGGTGATGAATCGGATAAATTCAACGCCATTGCGCGCGCTGATTTGCCAAATTATCGCCGTTTTTTTAAAACTTATCCGCATTCACAACTCGAAACTTCAGGCCTCGCGGTTGGTTTGCCTGAAGGACAAATGGGCAATTCGGAAGTTGGTCACATGACAATCGGCGCTGGACGCGTGATTTTTCAAGATTTACCGCGCATCAATAACGCAATTTCTGATGGTAGTTTGGAGAAAAACGAAAAATTACAAAAATTAATTTTCGATCTAAAAACATCAAAAAAAACCTGTCATTTACTAGGATTATTTTCCGATGGCGGCGTTCATTCGCATATTAATCACATTATTTTTTTAGCCGAATTTTTGGCGAAAAATGGCGTTAAAATTTTGCTTCACGCATTTTTAGATGGTCGCGATGTCGCTCAAAAAAGCGCTTTGGTTTATTTAAAAAAAATCAAAAATATTAAAATTGCTACAATCTCTGGTCGTTACTACGCCATGGATCGCGATCAGAATTGGGATCGCGTAAAATTAGCTTATGATGCGATTGTTTTGGGAATTGGTGAAAAAAATTCTGATGTAATTTTAGCGGTTGAAAATTCTTACAAAAAATCAATTAGCGATGAATTTATTTTGCCAACTATTTTTGACAATTACGAAGGAATTGAAAATGGCGACGCTTTAATTTTTGCTAATTTCCGCGCTGATCGCGCCCGCGAAATTTCGGACGCAATTTTAAATCCAGCGTTCCAAGAATTTGAAACTAAAAAAATCGATTTTTCACATCGCTTGGCTTTCACCGAATATTCCGAAAAATTAAATAATTTTTATCAAATTTTATTTCCGCCAATTGAAGTAAAAAATTCTTTGCCCGAAATTTTATCAGCGCGCGGTCTTACGCAATTGCGCATCGCCGAAACTGAAAAATATGCTCACGTAACTTTTTTCTTTTCTTGCGGACAAGAAAAAGAACTTGCGGGCGAAAGCAGAATTATGGTAAAATCTCCAGCAGTTGCGACTTACGATTTAAAGCCAGAAATGTCAGCAAACGAAGTTGGTGAAAAATTATGCGCCGCAATTGCCAGCGAAAAATTTGATTTCATAATTGTCAATTACGCCAATCCCGACATGGTTGGACATAGCGGCATGCTTGATCCTTCAATTGCAGCTTGCGAGGCGATTGATCGCCAGCTTGGTTTATTAGAAAAAATAATTCTCGAAAAAAATGGTTTGCTGTTAATTTCGGCAGATCATGGGAATATTGAATGTATGCTTGATCGCGATCATCATCCACACACTTCTCATACAACAAATCCTGTTCCGTTAATTTTGATTGGGAAAAATGTTTCCGAAATAAAATTAAATGATGGCGCTTTGGATGACATTGCGCCAACGATTTTAGGTTTGATGAAAATTGAACAGCCGCAAGATATGAAAGGGGAAAATTTAATTAAAACACCACAACCAATAAAATAAAATGAGTAAAATTGAAATTCAGGCGAACGAAATCAAGGCTGAAAAGCCTCCGATGGGATTTGTTAAAACCCTAATAATCGCTTTACTTTGCGCCGGTTTTGTGCGCTCGATTTTTTTCGAGCCTTTTCACATTCCGTCAAGTTCGATGAAACCGGGCCTGTTGATTGGCGATTATATTTTTGTCGCCAAATATTCTTATGGTTACAGCCGTTATTCTTTTCCTTTTGGAATTAATTTTTTTGAAGGTAGAATTTTTGAAAAAAATAAACCAAGTCGCGGCGATGTCGCAGTTTTTCGCTTACCAACCGAGACAAGTATAAATTACATAAAAAGAATTATCGGACTTCCGGGCGATCAAATTCAAATGCGCAACGGCGTACTTTTTATCAATAATGTTGAGGTTTCAAAAGTTGCTGACGGTGTTTTTGCCGAAAATGATGAGATTTTAAAAATTGAAATCAGAAAATTTCTTGAAACTTTGCCCGAAGGGAAAACCGTTGAAACTCTAGATCAAAACACCGAAACGCCGCAAGATAATACTGGAATTTATGAAGTTCCTTTGGGTCATTATTTTATGATGGGCGACAATCGCGATAATTCACAAGACAGCCGTTTTTTATCACAAGTTGGCTATGTTCCTGAAGAAAATCTGGTTGGAAAAGCGACCATAATTTTCTTTTCTAATTCTAAGCCAACATGGCAATTTTGGAATTGGACAAATTCAATTCGCTTTAACCGAATTTTTACCAAAGTTAATTAAATGAATCCTGATTTTTTAAAATTTTGTAATCGCATTAATTACAATTTCAGCGATCAAGCTTTGCTGGAAGAGGCTTTAACGCATCCGAGTCTTTCCAAAGAAAATAAAAATAAACCTAATTATCAGCGTTTAGAATTTTTAGGCGACAAGGTTTTATCTTTAATAATTGCCGAATTTTTGATGAAAAAATATCCGCATGAAATGGAAGGCGATCTTTCAAAACGCCAAGCTTCATTGGTTTCGGGCGAATCATTATCAGAAATTGCTTTAGCAATTGGCTTGGAAGAAGTTCTGCAAATCAGCCGCGGCGAACAAAATATGGGCGGAAAAACTAATAAAAGAAATTTAGAAAATTCGCTTGAGGCTTTGGTTGGAGCTTTATATTTGGATTCTGGTTACGAAGAAGCGAAAAAATTTATTATGACTTTTTGGCAAGATGCTTTGGAGAAGAATCTTACTCCGCCAAAAGATCCGGTTTCAGAATTACAAGAATTAGTCCAATTAGAATCAAAACAACTACCGCAATATTTTACCGTCAAATCAGGTGGCGCAGATCATTCACCGCTTTTCGCCTCAACGGTTAAAATTTTACATCTAAAATTAGAATTCAAAGCTGAAGGAAAATCGAAGAAAGAGGCGCAAAAAGAAGTCTCAAAAATTGCTTTGGAACATCTCTTAAATTTGAATTTGCAACAGCGCCAGCATATACCAAATTAAAAAATGGGTGGTTTTTTACTTCAAAATCGCCTCTCATCACTTTTGCGGGGAACCCCATATAACAAAGTAATATAAACTGCATTTTATTAAATTAGGCATAATTAAAAAAATGGGGGGCTAAAAATCAGTTTTCTTCTTTTATTCTCAAGACTTTCCAAAAACTTCTCTAATTGAGCAGATTAGAAACTAGCAAAAAACGACATAGTCATGCTGAGCTTGTCGAAGCATGATTCAGGCTTGGAACTCTAAAATCATGCTTCGACAAGCTCAGCATGACTATGAGTTAGTTTGAAAATTTTTGAGAAATAGCCCCCCATTTTTTTAATTATGCCTTAAATTAATTCTGCGGTTTTAAAATTTTTTTCACCTCGGCAACGGTAATATTTTTACCACTTTCTTGAATGTAAATTTCTACCATTTTCACCGCATTCATAACTGCATCAAAACTTCTTTCAATATTATCACTTATAAAATCAACAACTTGTCGCGAGGTTTTGATTTGCCTTCGTGAAAAAGCATTGGTCAAAAGCTGTTTCATCGATTCTTGAGATGGATTTTTTATTTCAACCGCAAAAATATTTTTCAGGCGCGAGTCTAAATCTTTTAAAGCAAATTTTGGCGAAGATCGGACGCTTAAAATTAAAAAAGCTTCGGCTTCAACTGCCGAATTAATTAAGCGCAAAATCAGCTCTTCATCTTGAAAATCATCAATATTTTCTAAAATATAAAAACAATTGGGCGCAAAAAAACTAACCGGATTTACGCCAGAAATTGTTTCTTTATTTAGAAATTCCGCCTGCGCCTCAAGGGCAAAAATATGAAGTAAATGGCTTTTTCCACAAGCCTTTGCGCCCTTGATAATCAAGGATGGAAATTGAGAATGACGAAAATCTTTTTGGGTAAAAAACTTTTTAAAAAAATTTACCGCAGCAGAATTTTCCTCCAACAACAAAAAATCTTCTTCTAAAAAAAGATTCGGTTTTTCATCAGTCTGGAAAAGAAAAGAAAGCTGCGCCAATTATTCTAAAACCTTTGGAACGGCAAAATATCCATATTTCGCATCTTTGGAATTTTTCAAAACATCTTCGGCAATATTGCCATCATTAACTTCATCCTTGTTTAAACGAAGCGGCTCATTGTAAAGATCGGTTAAAGGCTCAACATTATCAGTGTTCACTTCATTGAGTTTTTCAACCCAGTTAATAATGTCACCAACTTGACTTGCCAAAACTTCACGCTTTTCTTCCGACAGTTCAATTCTTGCTAAACGAGAAACTTTTTTGATATCTTCTTTGGTAACTTTTGACATAAGTTTTTTTAAAAAAATTAAAATTTTGTAAATGATTTTTAATATCTCCGACCAATTAAATCAAGCTTTGCCAGCGAAAGGTCGTTTAATGGCGTTAGATGTTGGAACCAAAAGAATTGGCGTTGCTCTTTGTGATGAATCGCGATTTTTAGCCACGCCAAAATTAATTATAAATCGTTTAAGCAACCAACAAGATTTTGAAAAAATTGCGAAATTTATTACAGAAAATCAAGTTGCGGTGGTGGTGGTTGGAAGACCTTTAAATATGGATGGAAGCGCAATTCCAATGACCGAATTTTGCGAAAGATTTGCCCAAAATCTTGATATTTTTTTGGAAAAAAAACTGCCAATTTTTCTTTTTGAAGAAAGATTAAGCAGCTTTGAAGCCAGAGAAATCAAAGCTTTAGGCGGAACCTCGCGCAAGAAAAATAAATTTATCGATGACATCGCCGCGAGCGTTATTTTGCAGCATTTTTTAGATACTACAAATTCCATTCTACCGTCAAATTTTTAAGAACCTGTCTTAAAAAATTTATTTAACATATCGCACAATCACAATGCCTGCGCTACCAGCTCCAGAATTAGGAGATTTGTTAGGGTCTGGGTCTTCAGGCTGATGAGGTGAATTTGATCCGCCACCGCCATTGCCAGCAGTTCCATTTGCAGAAGATCCGCTTGCTGCTGGAGGATTGACTGCTCCAGGAGAGCTGTTATATACACTTCCTTTTCCACCAAGGTTGTTGCTGCCGCCATCTCCTGCTTTGCTATATTGACCACCAGTTGACGGAAAGTTTCCATTTGATGGAATCCATGTACCGCCCGATCCACCACCTCCAGAGCCATAAATAATTGCTGTACCGGTTATTGAGTTTGCAATTCCATCTCCTCCTTTTCCACCAATTGTACTTAAAATAGCAGTACTCTCGCCAACTCCTCCAGCACCGCCACCGCCAGCACCAACGAAAGGTTGCCATTGGGCTGCAGTATTTCCGCCATTATTTCCATAGAAAGTAACATTTATACCGTTTGGCAAAGTTGATTTAGTGCCTCTTGTTGCAGCTCCTCCATTTCCTCCACTTATAACCTTTGAGCTACCACCGCCAGATCCACCATTTTTACCTGCTGTAATACCAGTACCCCAAGATCCACCTCCGCCTCCGCCATAGGCAGTAATTTTATCAAAAACAGAGTCGCCACCATTGTTGCCAGGACCAACACCATTATAATTATAAGAAACGGAGTCTCCTCCCTTTCCAACTGTCAAACTATAAGATTTTGCTTCAATTGGATAATTTTCTGCATAAGCAACTCCTCCTCCTCCTCCACCTCCACCGGGACCTTCATGACTTCCATTTCCACCACTTCCACCACCACCAACCACCAAAACTTGAGCTTCTCCGCCGCTTGAGCAAGAAAGAGTTGTAGTTCCTACGTTGGTAAATTGATGAATTTTGTAATTTCCGACTTCAGATACAGTTCCACCAGAGCAAATTGGCTTAGGTGGGGCGCAAACTCCATTTACCATTTTATAGTTATTATCGGTGTCGCAAGCGGTGCAACCAGATGCAAGTGTGTAGCCAGCTTTGCAAGTGCTACAAGTTGTACCAGCGTAATTGCCCGAGCAGTTATCATTAGCAGAAATGTCAGAACAGCCAT
>CANKYC010000025.1 GCA_947487845.1 Rickettsiales bacterium
CTTCAAAGGTTTGAATATTCCGCCAACGAATAATCACTTAGAAGGAATGTTTGGACACATCAAAGAGAGGGTAAAAATTCACCGGGGTTTGGATAAAAATCGGAAGAAAAAAGCGGTGAGATTTTTGCTGAAAAACTGGGGGCGGAAAGCGGGTTTTTAGCCCCCCATTTTTTTAATTATGCCTAGATTCAGCAAGTGCTCGTTGCTTATGAAATTCCAGCAAAAAATTATGGAAAAATTGCGGATCGTCTAGAGTTTTATCATCAAGTGAAAGTCTGTTTACAGAGTTTTTCAGCTCTTCTTCTGAAAATGGCTCATTGCCAGCGTCGTCTTTAATTTTTAAATCTCTAATATATCCCAGAAATTCTCCAAGATTTTTTTGACCAAATTCTGTGAGGCACTTTTCTGATGAAAGTGTGCATTTTGTAGCTTTTTTGGCTTCATTAACTGAAGCAGCTAAAACACCAGCTAACACTTTAATTTTATCATCCCTGATTAAAATCTTGTCTTTAGATACTGATGTTTTGATCTTGGGCTGGGGAAGTGTTTTATCTAAATTATTTGCAATTTTTTCGGCTGTTTCTTCGTAGAGTGTAGATGTCTTTTTTGGATCTGCTTTATAATCATTGATTAAGGTAGCTGTGATAGAATCTTTGTTATTCAAGACAGCATAACATAAAGCATTGGTTAGAAAATCTTTATCAAGCTTAATTGTGTGAGGGAGAAGTTTTTTTAATTTTTCTTGATCTCCTTCATCAATCGCTTTGTAACATAGATCTTGTGAAGTTACAAATAGCGGGGCTTCTGGTTGGAACTTGTTTTTTTGCTCTTCTGTTGGAGAGAGTGTGGATGAAATTATTTGGGCGCAGAATTCTTGAGGGTTATTAATAAATTCTGCCTTCCTATCTTTTATTTGTTTGATGATTTTTAAAGTATTTTCGCTATTACTTTCATCGCTAAAAAATTCATGCAAACCGAGAATTTCATTTGTTTTTTTATCATCTTGTTTTTCGGTCAGTTGGGTTAAATATTTTATTACTAAATTTTGAAGTATAGCCTTGGCGGTCGGAGAACCAACTTCTTGGAGTCTCGCATCAATTTTTTTTCCAGCTGTTGTTCCACCTTCTTTTGAATTAAGTCCTTTGATGATTTGTAGTTTTTTAATTACTCCAGAAAGCGACTCGCCGTCAGGATCAGCTTCGATATTATCAAAACCAATTAACTCACTAACAACAGGTTCAGTTATTTTTTGATCTTTAGCAAGTGTGCTTGTGGAAGCAATAATAGGATTAGCAATCGCGGGATCAGGCGCGCGCTTATGATTTTTTTCATGTAACGAAGTGATGGAAAGTGCAAATGCAAAAGCGGCATTTGCCCAACATCTAACGCCGCCATTTATTGTGCCACATCCTTGGCTGGCAGGTAATGCTGTTTTGTATCTAGAAGCGCCTGTTTTTAATTGATAGTCATCAACTAAAGGTGAAAATTTTACTGTGTAGGCTTGTTTTGACTCGTTGGGAAGAGCATCGCCTGTTGTTTCTGTTCGGCTGGAGTCATCGTAACAAGCCCAAACTATAGAGCCATTTGACTTTTTTTCTTTTACGTAAGTTACATAATGCCCGCCATTTATCCCGCCTCTATGAACTATAAAAGAAGTGGCTTCATATTCTTGTTTTTTACCACTTGCCGTATCTAGCGCAATGATATCAAGATCTACAGAAGCATCAATACGATATTGTTCCGTCACAGGAATATCTTTGTTCTTTGAATTTTTACGCGTTTTATTAGTTTTTCTAGAAGCGTGTCTTCTTAAAGACACGACAATATCTAGATCTGGGTTATCAGTTTTTGGGCGATGAGAAAGTTTGGCATCTACTTTTTGACCAAATCCTGCGTCATATTGATTTTCACCATCAAGATTCTCAATTTCACTATAAGCATCAAGCATTTCAGAGCATTTTATTATGCTTTTTGTTGCTGCGGATTTGTTTTTTCTTTTGAAAGGAAGTTCAAGTTTTGCTTGTTTTTCTGATGGATTCGATTCTCTGTCTTCCCATGTTATTTTAGTAACGTCGGTTAATTTATTTTTATCTGGAACAATCGCATCCAAAAGAAAAGTTATAAATTCCGCTCCGTCCAATTGTTGAGAACTATCTTTCAAGGCATCTGACATCCAATCTGGTAAAGCCTTTTCTGCTAGTCGGTCGCGTAATTTGGCGCGAGCTTGTGGGCTGGCTGGTGACACTGAATAGAATACGTCTTTTACTGCATTTTGAAATGCTATTTGAGAGTCGGTTAGAGGTGAATTATTTGGTGCTAATTTTGGATTTTTTTTATCTCGAGTAGGCGCGGACGCAGAAGAATTAGGTTTTGGAATAGCTGGGGAAGGGCTGGCTTCTGGTGATCCATAAGCACTTAAAGTTACAATATCTTTTTGATCTAAAGGTCGTTTTTTAAGAAGGTAACCAGTGTCGTTATCTGATATATTAAGAGTAACAGAATCGTAAATGAATCTTTTTTCAGCTTCTTCCAAACTGCCTAAAAATAATTTGAAGAATTCTTTGCTTTCTAGGTCTTCTTGGCTGCATCCGGTTTCTTTAAGAATTTCTTTTATATCATCTTTTGACAAGAAATGATTTAATTCATTGAGTTTATTCTTATCTTCGTCACTCAGTCCATAGACAATAGCAAGTCTTTCAGGAGTTGAACAATACTGTCTATTATATTCAAACACCACTGAAGGATCTGATCTGGGATTTTTTTGTTTATGAATCGAAAACAAAAGATTAAAAAGATCTGGTCGATTAACATTTTGGTTATTTGTTAAATATCCTAAATATTGCCCCAAGTTCGTTTGCCATAATTTAAAACCGACTTCTTCTTCTGTTGCTACTATTTCTCTAGTTTTACCCTTAGCTGCTGAAATACCTTTAATTAAATGTTTGATTACCTCTTTCTTGATATTTGGATTTCTAAAAAAATCCTCATCACTTATTGATTTGCTCATAACTCAATTCCTAAATGTTTAAGTGCTATATCCGTTAAAACTCGCCCGCGCGGGGTTTTTTCAACGAAACCTTTTTGGATTAAATAAGGCTCAATTGTATCTTCAACCGAATCTTTTTCCTCCGAAATTGCCGAAGCAATTGTGTCAATTCCAACTGGGCCGCCGCGATAATTTTTAGCGATGAAAAGTAAATAGCGATAATCCGAAGAATCGAGGCCGATTGAGTCAATTTCTAAGCGCTTTAACGAAGAATCGGCAATTTTTTTGGTAATGATTTTTTCATCAGCGGCAGAAGCAAAATCGCGAACTCTTTTTAGCAAACGAATGGCGATTCTTGGCGTTCCGCGCGATCTTTGGGCAATTTCAAAAGCGCCGTCTTTTTCAATTTCGATATTTAAAATTTTAGCATCGCGCAGCACGATTTGTTCAAGTTCCAAATCGGTGTAAAAATTAATGCGCAGCGGAATTCCGAAACGATCTTTAAGCGGATTGGCGATTAATCCAATGCGAGTTGTAGCGCCAACCAGCGTGAATTTGGGCAAATCAATTTTAATGGCGCGCGCCGCCGGACCTTCGCCAATGATGATGTCGAGTTTGAAATCTTCCATTGCCGAATAAAGAACTTCTTCAACGTTTTTATTTAAGCGGTGAATTTCGTCGATGAAAAAAACATCGCCTTGTTGCAAGTTGGTAAGAAGCGCCGCCAAGTCGCCCGACTTTGTAATTACAGGCCCAGAAGAGCCACGAAAACCAACGCCCATTTCGTGAGCGACAATTTGCGCCAGCGTTGTTTTTCCAAGTCCCGGAGGGCCAAAAAACAAAGTGTGATCCAAAACGTCGCCGCGTTTTTTGGCGGCGCGAATGAAGATTTCGAGATTTTCTTTGAGTTTTTCTTGCCCTAAAAAATCACGCAAATAGCTCGGGCGCAAAATATTGTCGTTGCGCTCTTCTTCTAGTTTGATGGGATTTAGGATTTCGTTTTTTAACATTTTTTGTTTAAGTGAATCCCGTTTTGAAGACGAGGTGATAGAGTATTTTTATAATCCCAGTGGACCCCGTCGTGAAGACGCGGTGACATCGAATATGTTTTTGGAAATACTTCCAGCTTGTGTCACCCCGTCTTCACGACGGGGTCGACTCGGATTTATCAAATAGTTTAAAATTTATTCTTACTCAATTCCCGCAAGCTTGAAGTAATCAAATTTTCCAAAGTAACTTTAGAATTTCCCTCAATTAAAAAATTAATCACCCGCAAACAATCATGTTTGCGATAACCTAGATTTTCTAAGGCGGAAAGTGCGTCACTCGCAATTTCATTGCCGGAAATTTCAGCAAGATTTTCTGATTTCTGCACATCAAAACCAAGATCTATTCCCAGTTTTTTCGGGCTATTTTTTAATTCGGTAGTTAATCTTGTTGCTAGTTTTGGCCCAATTCCGGAAATATTGGAAAATGTTTTGATATCGGAAGAAATCAAAGCTTTTGCCAAATCTTCAATTGTTAAGGCGCTTAAAATTTTTTGACCCATTTTATTGCCAACGCCTTGAACTTTTGTCAGTTCTAGAAACCAGATTTTTTCGATTTCAGAAATAAAGCCATAAAGTTCGATAGCATCTTCTTTGACGGCGGTTTCGATAATTAGCGAAATTTCTTTATCGCGAGGAAAAGTTTTTAATAAATTGGCAGTTTTGGCGGACAAAAAAACCACATAACCAACGCCGCCAACGTCGATTACGCACTTGTCTTCGGCAATTGAGTTAATAAAACCGCGGAGTTTTCCGATCATAGATTAGATTTTGTATTTAAGATTATTAAAATTTTATAATGAGCCAAAAGAATTTGTCCAATATTGAGTGGCGTTTCAGCGCAGAATTAGTGCCTTTTGAAGAGGCGCTGGCATTTATGCAAAAACGCGTTGAAGAAATTATTGCCGAAACTGCGCCGCAAATGATTTGGACGCTAGAACATCCTCCGGTTTATACGGCGGGAATTAGCGCTAAAGAATCAGATATGTTAAACAAAACCGACATTCCAATTTTTCAAACTAATCGCGGTGGAAAATATACTTACCATTGTCCGGGTATGAAAATTATTTATGTGATGCTCGATTTAAAAAAGTTTTTTGCGCCCCAAAAACCAGATGTAGCAAGATTTGTGGAGTTTTTAGAAAATTGGGTAATTGAGATTTTGGCAGAATTTGGAATTAAAGGTGAAATTAGAAAAGGTCGCGTTGGAATTTGGGTTATGGATGAAAATGGCGCTGAAAAAAAAATCGCCGCGCTCGGAATTAAAATCAAAAAATGGGTAAGTTATCACGGAATTGCAATTAACTTAAGCCCAGATTTGGCAGGCTTTGACAATATTATTCCTTGCGGAATCAAGGAATTTGGCGTGACAACGATGAAAGAAATTTTAGGCGAAATTGACGAGAAAAAATTTAATGACTTGGTGCAAAAGAAATTTGATCTTTTGCACGCAAGTTTTTTTAAAATTTAACGAACCGCAGCGCTTACTCCTCGAGGCGAAGCGTGACAAACATTAATGCAACCAACTGGCGCAGGTGAAGAACCAGGCTTGCCATCAACAACGTCTTTAGAAGCGACTTGTTCTAAGTCATTAACATATGCGCTTTTTTTAGCTTCTGATTCTTTGCTAGTTTGTGAATTATTTTTAGGATTGGGGGCTAAAGTTTCATTAGAAGCGACTTGTTCTGGGTTATAAGCATATGCGCTAGGCGAACTATTTTTACTTAAGCCGAAGAGCTCTTTGAAAAAATTCAATATTTTTTTGTAAGCAGTGTTTTCGGATTCAGCATTTCCTTCTTGCGCTGGCGGTTGAGACGAAAATAAGTTAAAAGATTTTCCAGTTGATTTTTTAGAATCTTTTCCAAAATCTTTCGCGTAACTTTCGACGGAAGTTACAGCTCTATTTATGGAGCGGCTTACAACGTTTAAGTCATTCATCGAATCGCGAGGAGAATTGTATTTTATCTCGGTTGACGCTCCAACTATTGGAGCTAATTCTTCAATTGCCTTATTTAACTTGGTTCCGTAATCCCCAATTCCTCCACCCAATATATCACCGCCAAAAGCGCGATGCTTTCCCCCCGGAGGTTGCAGTTTTCCACTTTCGATGGCAAGTCGTTCAAGGGCTTTTATTTCATGGTATTTTTCGGGATTTACTTTTTCATCATATCTTCTCGCTTCCTTTGCTGACGCTGCAAAGGCGGTAGGAATAAGAATCATAGCGGGGAAATTAAGTGCTAGAAAAACCGGCGCGACAGCTAAAACAGTGGAAGATAAGCCGCTGAATCTTGCATCCATTTTTTGTGAGAAAGATTGATTTTCCCAACTCGGTCTTTTGCCTTTTTCTTCTTCCAGCAATTGTTTATATCTGGCTTTTAGACCTTCATCGGTTGATAAATTAGGCATCGCGGTTGTTTGAAGGGGGGGTTTTGACATATTAATCTTTAAGATAAGTTGTTAATAAAACAGGGTTCAGCTTTTTTACATCAAATAAATTTGCAACCATAAATTGTGGTTTTTGCATTTAATTATCCCTTGATTCACAAAAAAGCTTGATGTCAACCCTTAGCCTGCGTGATGGGTTATTCTTGTTCTGGGCTTTAATCACCCATCGCATAGGTTCAAGGTGACGTCGATTGTGTCTTAAGGGCAATTCCTTTTTGCAGATTTTGTATTAATTAATGGATCGCCACTTCTTTTGTTGGTATCACGTTGAGACGAAGTTAGATCTTGATGTGGGGATGAACTCGGTACCATCGTTACCATTTGAAAACATGATACAAAAGTTCTGCGATCTGATGATTCTTGACTCTCTCCTAACTTTGGAAGCGATATTATTTTATCTTTGCCTTCTGCGTTAACTTGCTCCAATGTTGCATTAAATTGCTCCAAAGTAATATTCGCTGCCTTTTCGTGATCTAAGCCGAGCTGGAAAGATTCTGCCTGATGTCCGTTAAGACTCATGATTTTTTCATAAGTTTCGCGAACTAATTCTGGAGACGGATCTCTATTTTCAAGAGCCGCGAGATATTCACTGGTGCGTTGATCAATTTTTTGAGCATCTTCGGGAAATAGACCAAGTTTGAAGGCATTAAGTTGATAAGCTTTTTTTAGATTTTTAATTGATTCATAACATGCTTGCACATCTTCTCCTGTAAATCCTTTTTTTAAATTAGATTGAAAATATTGAACTTGATCTTCTGAAACTGAAGAATCAGATTCTTCTTCTTCATCTGAAAGTTCTGAAACGTAACCTTCAGAATTTGTCTGGTTTGCAGAATACATCGCAACCTTTTCATGAAATGTTGTTGGGTTTTCCGAGCTAAGTTTCACTGCTTCGTGACCTACTATTTGCATTGTTTGCCCGCGAAGTTCTGGCGCTTCTTCTGCGCTCAAAGGCTTGTCGCTTTTGGTGATGAAAATTTCTCTTAAAGAATCAGTAATTGTTTCTGTTGAGGGTAAATTATTAGATGGAATATTGGTTCTAGACATATTTTTTTAAAAATCGGTAATTGAAAAAAACCTCATCGGCAACTATCTGATCAAATAATCTAAATTCCTAAACAAATAATCAAAAACATGACAAAAGCACAAGAATTTAACTTCGACGTTGAAGTTGGAAAAGTTTTAAACCTGATGATTAATTCGCTTTACGCCAATAAAGACGTGGCTTTGCGTGAATTAATTTCTAACGCCGCCGACGCTTGCGACAAGTTGCGTTATTTGGCGGCGCAAAATTCAGAAATTATCAAAAATGATGATGAATTAAAAGTTACAATCACCACCGACAAAGCCAAAAAACTTTTAATTTTAAGCGATAATGGCATTGGCATGAATCGCGAAGAATTGATTCAAAACCTTGGAACTATTGCGCGCTCGGGAACTGAAAATTTTATAAAATCTTTAACCGGAGACAAACAAAAAGATGTGCAATTAATCGGACAATTTGGCGTAGGATTTTATTCTAGCTTCATGATTGCCAATAAAGTTGAAGTGATTTCGCGGAAATTTGATGAAGAAAAAGCCCATGTTTGGGAATCGGACGGCAGCTCTAATTTCAAGGTTGCAGAGTTTTTGGAAAGCACGCCGCGCGGCACAAAAATTATCCTCCATTTAAAAGATGACGCGTCAGATTTTCTTGATCGTTTTCACATTAAACATGTGGTTCAAACTTATTCCGATCATATCAATTTTAAGATTGAATTTATTCCTGAAAATTTGGAAGCCGGCGCAAAAGTTGAGCTTTTAAATTCCGCCGCCGCGCTTTGGACTAAGCCAAAAGAGGAAATTACTTCCGAACAATATCAGGCTTTTTTCAAACACATTTCGCATTTGTCGGGCGATCCTTTCATGACAATTCACAGCAAAATTGAAGGAATTATTACTTACACAAATTTGCTTTTTATTCCATCAACAAAGCCATTTGATTTATTTCATCCTGATCGCAAATCGTCAGTAAAACTTTACGTTAAAAAAGTTTTTATCAGCGAAGAATTAGAGTTGGTTCCGGCTTGCATGCGCTTTTTGCGTGGCTTGATTGATTCTGATGATTTGCCGCTAAATATCAGCCGCGAAACTTTGCAACATAGTTTGGTTTTGGATAAAATCAGAAAATCGATTGTCAATAAAGTGCTTTCAGAATTGAAGAAAAAGGCCAATGAAAATGAGGAAGAATATCTAAAATTCTGGAATAATTTTGGCGCAGTTTTGAAAGAAGGGCTTTGCGAATCTTCGGAATTTAGAGAAAAAATTCTAGAAATTTGTCGCTTCAATTCTTCAAAATCTCCCGACAAATTAATTTCAATGGCGCAATATTTAGACCGCGCCAAAGCTGGGCAAGATAAGATTTTCTTTTTAACGGGCGAGTCGGTTGAAAAAATTCAATCTTCCCCGCAACTGGAAATTTTTTTGAAGAAAGATATCGAAGTATTATTTTTAACCGACGCAGTTGATGAATTTTGGGTAACAGTTGCGCTGCCTTATAAAGAAAAAGAATTTTGCTCAATTAATCGCCATGATGTTGATGTGGAAAATATCGATAAAGTGCCGCAAAAAAATGAAGAAGAAAAAGCGCCAGAGCCTGAAATTAAAGATGTAACTACGAGTCAGTTTGAAGGTTTGCTAAATTTTATTCGCGAAGTTTTGGGTGATAAAATTAAAGATGTCAGAATTTCTAAAAAACTAACTAATAGCCCAGTTTGTTTGGCTGTAGATGCGGGTTCGATGGATATTCGTTTAGAGAGATTTTTATTGGAACAAAAACAAATTCAGGCAGGAACTGCGAAAATTTTTGAAATTAATCCGCTAAATTTGATCGTCAAATCGATGAATGAAAATTATGATGATGAGGCGAAAAAATCTGAAATTCGTGATACGATTTTTACCTTATTTGATTTGGCCTGCGTGATGGAAGACGAGCCGATTAAAGATGCGAAAGATTTTTCGAGAAGGATTCAGAGTTTGATGAAATAGAATTTACCTTGTATGTACGTCGGATAGATCCTGAATCAATTTCAGGATTACAATCTAGGGAGGATAAAACCTATACCAAATTAACTATCTCTTGATAGCGCTAAAAATGCTTTATTGTTGCTGGTTTGATTGGATTTGCAACTATCGCCGGAGCTGCGATGGGAGTGGCTAAAGTAGCTTTTGGAATTATATTGTTAATGTGGGCGCTGGCTTTTCTTGCGGTTATGATGATGAAGTCAAAAAAGAAGAGAAGTAAGGCGGAAGAAAGAGAGGAAGAATAAATATATCAAAAAAAAATAGATCCTGAACTTGTTTTGGGATCTATTTTTTTAATCTCTATCTGAAAACCAATTTTGATTTTAATTGGTCGTCGCGAATAATTTTTAAATTCGGATTATCGAAATCAATCACAATTCCAGTGCTTTCATTAATCGCTGCGATGATATTTTTTTCATTAACTTCGCCTTTAATTTTTATCTTTTTATATTCCTGAAATTCAAGGTTGGAGAAGTTGTGATTATTCGAAGACATGTAAATTGTGCCGCTGGCAAAATCAACGCCGAAGGCAATTAATCCCGGAATTATAAAAAATAAAAGACCAATCGCATCAAGGCCAACAATCGCCCAGTCAATATGTCCAGATTTTTGATTTCTTCGTTCGGGATGTAGTAAGTAACCGCAGGAAAATAATTGAGAGGAAAGGGTGGTGATTAAAGCTAAAGAAATAGCTGCTGATTTTATTTTACGCATTTTGACCTCCTTAATTTTTTTAAAAAAAAATACTTCGGTCTTGAGCTAGTAAGGCTTAAACGTGAGGCTTTGTTTCTAATCGTCTATAATTGAAATTCCAATATTAATTAAAGTTTGGACGTAAATGAAATTATTCAAAAAATTTACAATAGCGCTGTTGCTGATTTTCCAGATTCAGACTTTATTTGCGCAAGAATTAGAAAATCCAGAAGCCGCAAAAAATGATAAAGGTATTTTTAGTGTGGTTTGGGAAAATGATGTTTTAAATGGCAAGGATAAGGGTTACACAAATGGCGTTCGTTTCGCTTATATTTCTTCTGAAGAACAATCTCCCAAATTTTTGCGTCACGTTTCCGATTACTTACCAATGTTTGCCAAAAATGGTAAAAAGCGCATCGGAATTGCGGTTGGACAAAATATGTATACTCCTTCAAATATTGAAACCGAAACTCCTGATCCCGAAGACAATCCTTACGCTGGTTGGCTTTATGGTTCTTTAGGAATGTTTTCTGATACCGAAAAAACTCTTGATAACGTGGTTTTAACCTTGGGCGTTATTGGTCCGGCGGCGCGCTCGGAGGTGGCGCAGAAATTTATTCATAAAAATATTACCGATAGCAAAAAGCCGCAAGGTTGGAATAATCAGTTAAAAGACGAGCTAGGAGTTATTTTAACTTATGAACGCAAGTGGCGCGAAGTTTTTTCGGCGTCAAGAAATAGCATTGGTTTTGACATGATGCCAAATGCGAGAATAAATTTAGGAAACATTTACAGTGATGCTTCAACAGGCGTAACTTTCCGCTTGGGTTATGATTTGCCGGTTGATTACGGTCCGCCGCGAATTCGCCCGAGTTTACCGGGTTCAGATTTTTTTGTGCCGGTAGAAAAAATTAGCGGCTATTTATTTTCAACGGCGGAATTGCGCGCGGTGGGCAGAAATATTTTTCTTGATGGAAACACTTTCCAAGCCAGTCCCCATGTTCATAAAAAAACCATGGTTGGAACTTTGCAAGTTGGCGGTGTTTTGATTTATAAAGAAACCAGAATTTCGCTAACGCGGATTTTTGTAACCAGAGAATATGCTGGGACTTATGGAAGTGGCGTGAGGTTTGATGCGCTGACGTTTTCTTGGAGATTTTAAAAACTTCAGGGTTTCTTTTTATTATCTTTTTCTTTTTTCTTATCTTTGTCTTCCTCATCCTCCGCTAAATCCAGCAAATCATCAGCTCTCAATAATTCAACCTTCGCTGATTTATCCAATTTTTCCTTCGCTTCTTTTGCATATTTCACGCATTTCTTTTTATCGCCAATCAGAAAATTATATTCCGCCAAAGCCAATAATGATCTGCCTTCATCCTTCATTCTCGAATAAGCATTGGCTAATTGCTTAAATAAAAATGGATTTTCATTTTCAAAAATACTCGCTTCTTCGAGCTTTTTTATCGCGAGTTGCAATAAGGTTTTGTCATTTTGATTTAACGTCAAAATTGCAGTCGCAAAAGAAATTTTTGCCTGCGCGCCATCAAGAGCGCTTAAAAATTTTATCGTTTCATTATAGGCTAAAATAGCATCTTGAACTCGCCCACTTTCATATAAAATCTGACCTTTTAATTCGTATAAAAATCCTAATTCTGGTGAATTATGTTTTAGAAAATTCGCCAAGATTGGAGTTTTTTTATCAATAATTTCATCAAGCAATTTCAAGGATTCATCAACATTTCCTTTGCGAAAAAGTGCGATTGATTTTTTGTAATTTGAAATTTCATCGTTGCGATTTTTATATTTAGCATAAATGGCATCGGGATTTTCGATAAAGGCTTCCAGCTTCGCCAACACAATATCCATCGTACCTTGCAACTTTTGGTTTATTTTTTTATCACTAAATTTTTTGTCTTTGGTGCGCGCTTTGATTAAATCGATACGTTTTTGACTAACGGGATGCGACAATAAATATTCATCAATTTGCCCGCGATAGCCGATCATTTCGGTTTGAAAAATTTCTAAAAGTTTTACCAAGCCATCAATTGGATAAGAAATATCATCGAGATACTCAATCGCATGTTGATCCGCCGCTTCTTCTTGATTGCGGGTGAATTTCATAAAAAGCCGTTGCGCCGAATCAGAACCGCCCGAAATCAGCGCCATTCCAGCATCGGGAGATCCTGCTATAATTGCGCCAATTCCCAAAAGATAACTTAAAAACATAGCATTTTGCGCCTGTTCAATTCCTTCGCCAGAGCGCGCCAAATGACCGGCGGCGATATGTCCGGTTTCATGAGCAATTACGCCGATTAAAGCATCGGGAGTTGAAAATTTTCTGATTAATCCAGTATTAATAAAAACATTCTGGCCGCCGCTGACAAAGGCGTTGATGCTGTTATCATTAACAATGTAAATTTTGATATTTTGCGGATTTAAATTGGCGGCGCGAAAAATGGGATCGGAAAGTTCGTGCAAAAATTTCTCAGTTTGCGCGTCGCTAATTAAAGATTGGGCAAAAGAATTTTTTGATAAGAAAGAAATGAAAATTAAAATGAAAAATATTAGTTTTTTCGCCATTAGTTGTAATAATGATATTTGTTCAAAATGATTTACCATCCAAAAGAAAAGAAAGTCACGAAAATCATCAAGCTTCTAGCTTTCTGGTCTAGTTTGCTGTTGATGCTGTGGTTTGTGATTTTGATATTTCACGATGATGTAAAAATTCCGCAGCGCGATACGGTGATGAAGCTGAATATGAAAAATAAAATAAATATTTGTCGGCCAGAAAAAGAAGATGTTTCGAAAAAATCCTTGTTTGAGTTATAAATTATAGATCCCAAAACAAGTTCAAGATGACAATGAGCGAGTAAGATACGCTAGATTTGTCATTCTGAACTTCTATTCGGTTTTATCACAAAAAAAATAACAAATGAAATCGTCCGAATTTTTAGGTTACAATTCCAGAATCACAAATTTCCTCCAAAAGCTGCGCGCTGAAGATGGGCTTTCGCTTAACACCACTTTATCTTATGGTCGCGATCTTGAACTTTTTGCTAAATTTTTAGCTCCCAAAAAAACCGCTTTTGAAAATGTCAGTGTCGCTGATGTTAAAGATTATTTTTACGATCTTCATAAACAAAAATTGCGTTCTACTTCGGTTGCCCGAAAAATTTCTACTTTAAAAAATTTTTATAAATTTCTCGAAAATGAAAATGTGATAGAAACCAGCCCGATGCTTTATGTTCAAGCTCCTAAAAGCGATAGCAAATTGCCGAAATTTTTAACTGAAGAAGAAGTTTTTAAAATGCTTAATTTCATCAATTCCGATAAATCAGAATTTGGAATTAAGCTTTCTTGTATGTTGGAAATACTTTACGCTTCTGGTTTACGCGTTACTGAATTGGTTTCACTTCCAATCGCGGCGATTAAAGAAAATGTAACCGAAAATGGTGAAAAAACTTTGCAGAATTATCTGATTGTTAATGGCAAAGGAAACAAAGAAAGACTGGCTCCGCTTAATAAATCAGCGATTAAAATGCTGTTGGAATATTTGGATCTGCGCAAAAAACTGGGTCAGGAAAAATCAAAATGGCTTTTTGTTGGCATTGTTCGCACCAGTAAAAAAGAAGGTGAAATCAAAATTAGAAATTATGCGCTAGAAGATACTCACATCACGCGCCAGCGTTTGCATCAAATGCTTAAAGAATTAGCGGCTAAAGTTGGAATTGATCGATCAAGAGTTCATCCTCATGTTATTCGCCATTCTTTCGCTTCGCATTTGCTAAATAGCGGCGTGGATCTGCGGATTTTACAGGAATTATTAGGACATACCAATATCTCAACTACAGAAATTTATACTCACATTTTGGATTCGAAGTTGAAAAATCTTGTTTTTTCTCATCATCCACTTAGCAAAGAAGTGTAATTTGGGTGATTATCCCTTAAGACGCAATAGACGTCACCCTAGGTTTGTCGAAGGGTGATTTAAGGCTTCGATCTTAGAATCACCCTTCGACAAGCTCAGGGTGACATCGAGTTTTTTTGTGAATCAAGGGATAATTACCAAAAGAAATTTACCAAAAGAAATTTACCAAAAGAAATTTACCAAAAGAAATTTACCAAAAGAAATGGTGATTATCCCTTAAGACACAATAGATGTCACCCTGAGCTTGTCGAAGGGTGATTTAAGGCTTCGATCTTAGAATCACCCTTCGACAAACTCGTGGTGACATCGAGTTTTTTTGTGTCTTAAGGGATAATTACCTTATTTTTAATTACCTTATTTTTAGTTATATCGAA
>CANKYC010000026.1 GCA_947487845.1 Rickettsiales bacterium
CGATTTAGACAAAAGCAATAATAGTATGCGATTAGAAGCTTTAAAAAGTACTTACATTGGATTTACAGACCCAGTTTCTTTAATTACCAAGCCAAAGCTAAAGCTTAATAAAAATAACCAGTCCTACTTTCGTTCTTTGTGCAATTTGGGTGGTCATATTCAGCAAACTAAAATTAAAAGTTCAGAACGCCTCTTATTGAGAGCAAAAAAGTTTTTTGTGAAAAAAATAGAAGGCAGCTCTTTTGCTAATGATGGAGAAGGAATAGCGCGCTTTATTGATAAAATGTCTGATATTTTATTTTTTACCTCAATAACCGTAAGCAGCGACCTTAACGCATATAAAGTGTTTGAAACTTTGAATGCTCGCGGAGTAAAATTATCAACTCCAGATTTGATCAAAAATCATTTATTCTCGATGGTTGACGAAAAAGGTCAGATAAGCGACGAAGAAATTGAGCAGCTTGAAGAAAAATGGGAGGCAATAACTCAAAACTTGGGGAAATCTGATTTTTCTCAATTTATTCAGGTTCATTGGAACAGCAAAAATAAATCAACTAGACAAAATCAGCTTTTCAGAGCAATCAAAGGCAGTATAACAAATAAACAACAGCTATTTTCTTACCTAAACGAGCTTCAAGAATCTTCAGAAATTTTTGCCGCACTTGATAGTGATAAAAATCACGAAGAAGAATTTTGGATTGGCGATGAACTTAAAGCAGCAAAAAATCCCTTAAAAACTCTAAAAAACTTTAATATCAGTCAACCTTATTCTCTGCTAATAGCAGCTTATAAAAACTTCAGCAAAGAGGAGTTTTGCAAAATCTTTTCTTATATTGATGTAGTTTCAATTCGCTATAATGTGATTGGGCAACGCCAAGCAAACGATCAAGAAAGAATTTATAATCAAATTGCTTTGGAAATATCTTCTCAAAACATAAAAAATCTCTCTCAAATTAAAGAAAAATTGAGAGAGATTTATATTAATGACCAAGATTTCAAATCTGATTTTATGAGAAAAGAGATAAAAACTGGCCAATCCGATAAGAAGGCTCGCTATCTTCTGACGCGCATCGAAAAGTTTATTAATAGCGGATTCTCTATTGATGAAAGTGAAACAACTTTAGAACACATACTTCCACAAAAATGGGAATCTTATTCTTGGTGGTCAAGTCATAATTTTGAAGAAGGCGATTCCAGCTCTTTAGGAAATATGACTTTGCTGGACAAAAAAACTAATAAACATGCCTCTACAAAATCTTTCAAAGAAAAGAAGGAGCTATTTCTTGAAAATTCTTATAAAATTACCTCTCAAATACATGAATTTGAGGAATGGAATCATGAAGCGATTTTAAAGAGACAAAAATGGCTAGCCGAACAAGCGGCAAAATGTTGGAAAATTGAGTTTTGATGAAAATAGTTTCTTGGAATATTAATTCGCTGCGTTTGCGTTTGCCGCTTTTGAAAAAATTTATCGAAGAAGCAAATCCGGACGTAATTTGTTTGCAGGAAATTAAAGTTTCTGATGAGCATTTTCCGCATCTCGAAGTGCGCGCTTTAGGTTTTGAATTTGTCGAATTTTCTGGTGAAAAATCTTATAACGGCGTGGCAATTTTGTCGAAATTTCCGCTGACTAAAATCGAAAAAATTGACATCGAAAATTACGGTCATAAACGCCACATTTCTGCGGCTTTACAGACTAAACAAGGTGAAGTTTTTTTACATAATTTTTATGTGCCAGCGGGCGGCGATATTGCTGATATTTCGTTAAATCCAAAATTCGATCACAAACTAAAAGTTATTGATTGGATGAGCCAATATTTTGCGCCGCAAAAAGACAAAAAAATTATCATTGTCGGCGACATGAATATCGCGCCGCTGGAGCATGATGTTTGGTCGCATAAACAACTTTTAAAAATCGTTTCGCACACGCCAATTGAAGTTGAAAAAATGACTAACTTGCAAAAAACTTTAAATTGGATTGATACACATCGTCATTTTGTTGATTCAAATGACAAACTTTATAGCTGGTGGAGTTACCGCGCGCAAGATGCGCTTGGTGCTAATAAAGGCCGTAGGTTAGATCACATTTGGGCGACACCAAATTTAAAAGACCAAATTAAATCGATGAAAATTTATCGCGATTTTCGCAGCCACAATCAACCTTCGGATCACGTTCCAATTGAAACTATATTCGATTTAATATGAAAAAAATCGTCATTAATTCGCGCCAAGAAATGGCGAATTTAGCCAAAGAAATCGCGCTTCAAACTCAAATTGGCGATATTATTGGTTTAAAAGGCACGCTGGGTGCTGGTAAAAGTTTTTTTGCTAAAAATTTTGTGAATGCTTTAAGTGAAAAGCCGCGCGAGGTTTTAAGTCCAACTTTTAACTTGGTTTACTCTTACGAAACCAAGGTCGGCGAGGTTTTTCATTTTGATCTTTATCGTTTAAAAAGCGCTGATGAGTTGGAAAATATCGGTTTTTTTGATGCTTTGCATAATGGAATTAGTCTGATTGAATGGCCAGAAATTGCTGAAAAGTTTTTTAAAAAAAATTATCTCGAAATTGAAATAAAAGCTATCGCTGGAGCCAATGAAGAGGTGCGGGAAGTTTTTTTGAAGAAAAAATAATTGAGTCTGTATTTATACGCGATCATAAAATAAATAAATAAAATGGAAAAATTTACCTTTGAAGTTGCTGAAAATGAAAGCGGAATTCGTCTTGATAAATTCCTGACGGAAAAATTTGCCGAAATAAAACCTGAAATTAACCGCACTAAAATTCAGCATTTGTTGGAAGAAAAACTGGTTTTGGATGAAGCGGAAAAGCCTTACGCCAATGCTTCGCAAAAAACAAAAGTTGGGCAAAAGTTTTTTGTGACAACTATTGCGCCACGTCCGTCACATTTAACTGCCAAAGAAATTCCCTTCGAAATTATTTTTGAAGATGATGATTTATTGGTAATTAATAAACCCGCCGGACTCACTGTTCATCCGGGCGCGGGCAATCAAGACGATACTTTGGTTAACGCGCTTTTATTCACGCATCAAAATCGCCTTTCATCAATTTCTGGCGAATTTCGCCCCGGCATTGTCCATCGTTTGGATAAGGACACATCTGGCTTGATGTTGGTTGCAAAAAACGATTTTACTCACCAAATTTTAAGCCAAAAATTAAAAGACCGCGATATTAAGCGCTCATACGCCGCCTTTGTTTATGGTTATATTTCGCCAGCGCGCGGCATGATTGAAAAAAATATTGTGCGCTCAAAAATGAATCGCATGAAAATGTCGATTTCACGCACTTTGGGACGCGTTGCAATTACCAATTATGAAACGGTGGAAACTTTTCACGAAGGTTTTGCCAGCCTTATTGAATGCAGGTTGCAAACTGGTCGCACGCATCAAATTCGTATTCACATGGAATCAATTAAACACTCATTAATTGGCGACAAACTTTATAATTCTTGTAAAAAAATGGCGCCGTTAAATTTTTCACCAGAGGCTGTAAATTTTATTAAAAATTTTCCAAGACAAGCGCTGCATTCATATAAAATAAGCTTCGAACATCCGCGCACTTTGCGAGAAATGTCTTTTGAAATCGATTTGCCGCAAGATTTAAAAGATCTCAAAGAGCATTTAAAAAATGGTTGAAAAAATCTTAATAATTTCTGGCGCAACCGCTTCGGGAAAATCTGGTTTAGCGATGAATTTAAGCGCCGAAAAAGATGTCGCAATTATTAACGCCGATTCGCTACAAATTTACGAAGGGCTGCCGATTTTATCTTCGCAACCGACAAAAGATGAACAAAAAAAAGTTCCGCATTTTTTATATTCGCATTTTAAAGCACAAGAAACTTCATCTGTTGGATTATGGCTTAAGCTTGTAAAATCAAAGGTTGAAGAAGTTTTAAAATTAAAAAAACTGCCCGTAATTGTTGGCGGCAGCGGTATGTACATTTCAAAATTGGTTGATGGCATTTCGGAAATTCCTGAAATTAATGAAGAAATCCGCAATAATGCTCGCGAACTTTATGAAGAAATTGGTCACGTTGAATTTCAGAAAAAATTGGTCGATTTAGGAGAAAATGAAATACTCGACAAACAACGCCTAACAAGGGCTTACGAGGTTTTGCAGCAAACCGGAAAACCACTTTCTTGGTGGCAACATCAACCGCTAAAAAAGATTTTTGAAAATGTGGAATTTTTGCATGTAAATCTGGAATTGGAGCGCAAAAAACTTTATGAAAATTGTAATTCGCGCTTTGAAAAAATGTTGGAACTTGGCGCTTTTGAAGAAGTGAAAAACCTTGTGAATCAAGGAATTTCGGATGATAAGCAAATTACCAAAACTTTAGGATTTTTAGAAATTCGTGAGTTTTTAAATGAAAGAATGAATCACCAAAAAATGGTGGAAATTGTGACGCAAAAAACTCGTAATTACGCCAAAAGACAATTAACTTGGTTTCGTCATCAATTGCCGCAGAAGCATGTGTTTAGCGATCCAATCTCGGCATTAAATTTTTTGAAAAATGAAATTTAGCGACTGCGGAATTATTATTAGTCAAAAAAAATATGGTGAAAATTCTTTGATCGTGAAAGTTTTTTCGCAAGAACATGGCGTTTATCGCGGCTTTGTGCGTTTTGCTAAATCGGCTAAAGACAAGACAATTTTTCAAATCGGAAATCTCATTTCTTTTGAATATCGCAGCCGCTTGGAAGATAATTTAGGTCAGTTTTGCGCCGTTGATTTGATTCGTTCTTATTGTTCAAAAATCATTTTTGATAAAGTAAAACTCGATTGCGTGAACTCGCTATTTTCAATAATTGATGAGTCTTTTTTAGAGCGCGAAAACCACGAAAATCTTTTTGAAAAATTGCGGCTTTTTATGCATAAAATTGCCGAAGAAACTGCGCCGAAAAATTTCTTGTCGGATTATGTGCGGTTGGAATTAAAAATTTTAAAAACTCTGGGTTACGGAATCGATTTATCTTCTTGTGCCGTAACTGATTCGACGGTGGATTTAGCTTTTGTATCACCAAAATCTGCTAGAGCGGTCTCTTTTGAGATTGGTCGACCTTATCAAAGTAAATTGTTGAAATTGCCGAATTTTTTAACGGCGGATGATGAGGAAATTCAGGATAAGGATTTGCATGATGGCTTGAAGTTGAGTGGATATTTTTTAGAAAAATTTATTTTTGAAAATAAGCCAGAAAAGCTAGCGAGTAGGAAGAAATTGGAGAAGATTTTTTTAGTATAACCAAAAGTCACTTGAAACTCGACCAGTTTATTTTGCTATTTAACTAACTTGAAAAGGTAGGATTATTTAAAAAAATCTTATTTTATTTTGACATCGCAAAACCCCCCAACCCCCCTTAACAGGGGGGCTTTAATCCGAGTTCGATCTCAAAACCCCTCCCCTTAACAGGGGCTTTAATCCGAGTTCGATCTCAAAACCCCTCCCCTTAACAGGGGCTTTAATCCGAGTTCGATCTCAAAGCCCCCCTGTTAAGGGGGGTTGGGGGGTTTTGCGAATTTTAATCTTATACCAAAATGAAATGGTCGATTTTCAATTAGCTTTGCTAGGGTGGCCTAAAAACTTTTACTAGAAAATTAGCATTCCAACCAACTCAACAGGATCAAATTTTTTTCCAAAAAGCAGGCATAAAAAAAATGCCAAACAAATCGCTGGAGCAAAAGGGAAAGTTTCATCTTTTTTGATTTTCTGCCACAAGGCTCCAAAGATAATTCCACAAATTCCGCTGAGCATCATAAAGGCTAGAAATCCTTGCATTCCTAAGGCTAATCCTACGATGAAAAAGAATTTAATATCATCAGTTCCAAGTGCTTCGACTTTTATAGTAAAATAAAAAAATGCCAGAAGCGCCAATCCAAAAGCCACGTAAAGAAAAGCGGCGGGAAGATTTTGCAAAACTAGCGTATTTCCGCCTTTCATAATTACTAAAATCGTTACCAGAATGGTTAGAAAATATTGGGTGGAATTGGGAATAAAATATTCTTCCAAATCAACAACGCACATCACAATCAGCGTGCCGGCAACTAAAAAATAAATTATCATTTTTAGGTCGAGCTGGCGATTTAAAACGAAAAAAATTGCTAAAAAAGCTGCTAAAAAACTTAATTCAATTAATGGATAACGCGCTGAAATTTTAACTTTACAATTACTGCATTTGCCGCGTTGAAAAAGCCAAGAAAAAATGGGAATTAAATTTCTGATTTTTAGCGCCACGCCACAATTGGTGCATTTCGAGCGCGTAAAAACCATCGGCTGTTTGCGCGCCATACGATAACTAATCAGACTGGCAAAACTGCCAAAAATTAGGCTAAAAATCGCTATTAAAAGAATTTGTTCTGATGAATTGAATTGAGAAAAAAACTGCATGAAGAGTCGTTAAAATTGCTAATTTGAAAGTCGCAAATAAAGTGCGACAACCTTTCAATTAATCAATCTATTTAATCTAGAAAATGAAATTTTTTCTTAAAGTTTTTTCTAGTTTTTTGATGGCGTTTATTTTGTTTTCATGCAGCCAGAAACCTGCGAAAATAGTGAATCGCAGCAAAAATGTTTATAGCAAAAATAATGCAAAAAATCGTGATGTTAGAAAAGCGGAAAAACCAAAAAGCCGCGAGGTTGAAGTTGATGAAAGTGATACTGTTTATACTGTTTCCAAAAAATATCAGGTTCCGATTCAAGATATCATAAAACAAAATAACCTGAAAGCGCCCTACAACTTCAAGGGTGGAGAAAAATTAACTCTTCCAGCCCCGACTTATCATGAAGTAAAATCTGGCGAAACTCTTTACGCAATTTCGCGCCAATATAACATGAAGATTGACAATATTATTGAGCTCAATGATTTAAAAGAGCCTTACAGCGTCAAGACTGGAGAGAAGTTGAAAATTGCTAATGTGGTTGAGAAAAAAACTGATGAAAAATTGGCGAAAGCACCAGAAGTAAAATCTGAAGTAAAATCTCCAGAAACTATTGTCGAAAAAATCGCTGATAAATTTAACCGTTTTTCTTGGCCAGTTCGCGGTACAATTGTTTCAAAATTTGGCCCGAAAAGCGGCGGGCTTTATAATGATGGAATTAACATCAAAGCCAAAGAAAACTCTGATGTTAAGGCTTCAGAAGATGGCGTTGTTGCTTATGTTGGCAATGAACTTAAAGGTTATGGAAATTTGATTATTGTAAAACATGCCGGCGGCTGGATCACAGCTTATGCGCATTTAGGAAAATGGGCGGTGAAGCGCGGGGAATCAGTTAAAAAAGGTCAAAAAATCGGCAATGTCGGAGCTACTGGAAATGTTAATTCACCGCAACTTTATTTTGGTTTGCGTAAAGGCCGCGATGCGGTAAATCCTGAAAATTATTTGAAGTAATGTCATTTTTAAAAATTTTCTCCAGATCAAAAATCAGCGATCAGTTAAAAAGCAGTTCCAGCAAGATTTCGACAGCGATTGCGCAGATTTTTACCCATAAAAAACTTGATGCTTTAACTCTCGAAGAATTGGAAGAAGTTCTGATTTTAAGCGATATGGGAATTGAGGTGGCGAGTTCGATAATTACAAATTTAAAGGCGCGAAAATTTGAAAAAAATATTGATGAAAATGAGATTAAAAATTTTCTAAAACAGGAAATTGAGAATATTTTAAAACCTTGCCAAAAGTTGCTGGCGCTAGATGAATCTAAAAAACCGCAAGTAATAATTTTTAACGGCGTAAATGGCGCTGGCAAAACTACAACGATTGGAAAAGTTGCCCAAAATTTAAAAAATCAAAATAAAAAAGTTTTAATCGCCGCCTGCGACACCTTTAGAGCCGCGGCTTCGCATCAATTAGAAATTTGGGCTAAAAGAGTTGGTTGTGAAATTGTAATGCCAACAAAAGATGGCGAAGATCCGGCGGCAGTTGCTTATCGCGCTTTTGATTTAGCCAAAAAAAATGGTTTTGATGCGCTGTTGGTTGATACCGCGGGAAGGTTGCAAAATAAGCAAAATTTGATGGATGAACTCAAAAAAATTAATTCAGTTTTAAAGAAAATCGACGGCGCTGCGCCACATGAAAATTTGCTGATTTTAGATGCAACAACTGGTCAAAATGCCAAATCGCAATTAGAAATTTTTAACCAAATTGTTGGAATTACTGGAATTGTAATAACTAAATTGGACGGATCTGCCAAAGGCGGCATCGTTGTTGCTCTTGCTCAAAAATTCTCCAAACCAATTTATGCAATTGGAGTTGGAGAAAAGCTTGATGATTTACAAGAGTTTGATGCGGCAAGTTTTGCCCAGAATTTGGTTGGGATGTAAATTTTTTAAATTTCTTTTGTTCCTTATCTCAGCTTTTGCAAGTCACAAAATAATTCGAAAACTCAAAATCGCATATAAAAAAACGCTTTCTCTACGAGGAAAGACGGGAAGATTTGAAAGAAGAATATTAATTAGCTAACAGCGTCTAAAGAAAACAACCTCATTATCCGAGAAATTTTTACCAAAAAAACGAAGCTTAATCGGAAATGTAAATAGTTGTTTTGAGTAGATAGCAATTTTTATTATCTACCGTAATTGGCTTCAAAGCTTGTTTTTGCTAAAGTATTTTTATTAATCATATAGCCAGCAATTGCTGCGGTTGCTGATTCTTCTATTTCTAATTTTTCAGCGCTTAGGGCAAAAACGGTAAAAATATAACGGTGCGGCTTATCTCCAGTTGGTGGGCAAGGGCCACCGAAATTAAAGATGCCGTAATCATTGCGAACTTGAACAACACCATCTTTTAATTTGGCTTTGTTAGTTGAGCCAAAATCTGTTGGTAATTTTTTGTAGTTCGCAGGAATATTAACTACAAGCCAATGCCACCAGCCGCTTCCAGTTGGAGCGTCAGGATCGTAAACCGTAATGGCGAAACTTTTGGTTTCTTTGGGAGCGTCTTTCCAGCTAATTTGCGGAGAGTGATTATTTCCAGTGCAACCAAAGCCACTGTAAACATAATCGTTAGTGATTGTTGAAGCGTCTTTAATGTCGGAACTTTTAACAGAAAAACTGTTGGCGCTATATGCAGAAGTGGCGCCTAGAAGAAGGGCAGAAAGGAGTGATACGAACTTCATAAATACCTCGTTGATTTTAATTTATAAACTTGATTGAACGTAGGGAATTAATCTATCAAACTCAGAAATTCTTTCGCAAGCGTTTATTAAAGCCTGAACCTTGTTGATACATTCCTGATATTCCGATTTTGGATCTGAATCAAACACAACGCCAGCTCCCGCTTGCAGGTAAATTTTGCCTTCTTTAATCAAGGCTGATCTAAGCGTAATGCAGGTTTCCATGTCGCCATTGCTGGCAAAATAGCCAACGCATCCAGCGTAAAAACTGCGTTTAACTTTTTCAATTTCTTCAATGATTTCCATGGCGCGGATTTTGGGAGCGCCGCTCACGGTTCCAGCGGGAAAGCCTGAAATTAAAGCATCTAAAGCATCAAGATTATCGCGCAAAATTCCTTCAACATTGGAAGAAATATGCATCACATGCGAATAATGTTCGATCGTCATTTTTTCAGTTACAACCACCGAGCCTTCTTTGGAAACGCGTCCGGCGTCGTGGCGACCTAAGTCGATAAGCATTAAATGTTCGGCTATTTCTTTTTCATCATTCAAAAGTTCGGCAGCAATTCTTTTATCTTCTTCTGGATTTTTACCTCTTTTGCGCGTTCCGGCTAAAGGTCGCACCGTAACTTTTTTATCTTTGAGTGAAACCATGATTTCAGGGCTGGAGCCAATTAAAGCAAAATCATCAAACTTTAAATAAAATAAAAAAGGCGAAGGATTTACTGAGCGCAAAGCGCGATAAAAAGCAAATTCAGAGATATCGGAATTGAAATTAGAAGTGAATCTTTGCGAAGGCAAAACCTGAAAAATATCGCCGTCAGTGATATATTTTTTAGAATGTTCAACTGCATCGCAATATTCTTTTTCACTATAATTTGAGACAAAATTAAAATCAGCTGTAACAGTTTTTGAACTAGAAACATAAGGTTGCATCAAGATTTTTTCAGCTAAAGAAATTCGCGCCTCAACATCTTCATAACTTTGTTTTGAAAAAGTCGGCGCACAAATTAAAACGCAGTCAAAAAGATTATCGAATACCAAGATAATTTGTGGGCGGATGAAAATGCTGTCAGGAATATTTAACTCATCTTTTAGACCGCGATTGGAAATTTTTTCCATCAGGCGAACCATGTCGTAACCTAGAAATCCAAAAATTCCGCCGCACATTGCAGGAAGCGCCGCCGCGCCATAATTTAAATGGCTCCAATTGATGTGGGATTTTTTTATTAGCTGACGGAAATTGCCTAAAACCTCGCCATTTTCTTGCACAAAATTTTGAGGATTTTCTGCAAAATCGGAATTGATGAAAGATTTTTCACCAACACATTTCCACACTAAATCTGGCATAAATCCAAGCACAGAAAAACGACCTTTGTTATTGCCATTTTCTGCCGATTCAAAAAGAAAATGATGACTTGGAAAAGCTTGCGCAACTTTTAATGAAGCCAGAACTGGCGTGATTGTGTCAGCGGGAATTTTTTTAAATAAAACGGTTGATCCCGCTTTTTTTAATTCATTTAAAAACTCATCTTTGCTGAAATTATAACTCATTTATTTTGCCGCTTCTTCTTTTTTGCCTAAAAGTTTTTCATTAACTTTAACTGGATTTTCTTTGAGCAAATAAGTGTTAAATTCTTGTAAAAGCTCGGATCTGAAATCTTCAGCAGCTTTTTGTTTGACTGCTGTAAGTTGATTGGAATCAGTAGCTGGTTTTTTAATTTCGCGTAAAATTCCGATCATGATTTCCAAAGATCCGCTTGGGAAAGCGTCAGTTACTTGACCGATTTTCATGCCGAATAAATCATCCAAAAATTTATTTTGATAAGGAATTTGACGACCTTGGAAATTGATGTAGAAAACGCGTGGGAATTCACGATTTTTTTCTAATTTCAATTTGTATTTAGTCACAATTGAAGCAACTTGCGAAGGATTTGCTTTAATTTCTTCATCAATTTTTTTAGCCAAAACTAGCAACGCTTCCTGCTTCTTAACTGCGTTTAATTCTTCCGAAATTAATGTTTTAACTTCCGGCAAATCTCTTTCATGAGCAGCGTTAATTTCTTCAAGTTGTAAAACGTAAAATCCTTCTGAATTTTGAGCGTAGAAAACTTTAGAAACCTGTCCTTTTTTTAAAGCAAAACTATTATTAGCAAAATCAGCAAAACCCTTGGTTTCATTGACTTCAGCGCCTTTATCATTTTGACCTTGTTGATTAATTGTAACCGCTGGCGCAACCACGCCAAGATTGAATTTTTTAGCTATATCAGCCAGAGAATTTGCCAGAGAATTTGAAGTTAAAAGAGCATCATCAATTTCAGTAATTTTTGATTGCAAAATTTTATCTTCTCTTCCTTCCAACATTTTTTGTTTCAAGCTGATTTTAACATCAGCAAAAGCCATTGGTTGAGATGGTTTAATTTCATTCAACAAGAAAATGTGATAGCCAAGTGGGCTTGAAAGCGGAGCGCTATATTCGTTAACCGCCATTTTAAAAGCTGGTTCGGCAAGTTCTGGAATTAAATCTTTTTTGGTAAAATTATTTAAAGTAATCGCCTTTAAATCTTTTTTTAAAGTTTCTTTAGCAAGTTTAGCAAATTCAGCTTGAAGTTTTGATTTATCTGCTGCGCCGAGTTTTTTAGCAAATTCTTTAGCATCATCTTCTTTTTCAAAAAGAACTTGGTAAAAATTTCTGTTTTCTGGTTTGACAAAAGCATTTTTGTTTTTTTCATATTCAGCCAAAAGTTCGGCCTCGCTAATTTGTAAATCTTTAGCGAAATCTTTTTTGGAAAAATGTAAGTAAGAAACTTTTCTTAATTCAGGAACGGCATATTTCTGTTTATTTTTTTCGAAATATTTTTGCACTTCTTCGTCGGTTACTTTTTTGGCAGTTTTTACATCTTTCCCAGAAATTGTAATTACATCGGCAATACGTTTTTCTTGTTTAAAATTTTCTTCTTCCAAAAGCATCGCATAATTGATCGGAGCCGCCATTGACATGGTTTGAATAATCATTGTTGCGGTGATGTCGTTGGCAACTTCGCTAACATATTTTTCTTCATTCAAGCCGTTTTTAGTTAAAAATTTCTTGAAAGCTTCGCGATCAAATTTTCCTTCTTTATTTTTGAAGCTTGAATCTTTGGCAACCATTTCGAGAATCAGTTTTCTACTTGCTTCAACGCCGAAATCATCATGAAGTTTTTCAATCATTATACGGTTTACGGTGCGACCTAAAACGTCAGATTTAAATTGGTCGGAATCCAGATATTTCATGGCTTCTTCGCTTTTACTCATTGCCAAAATTCTTTCACGCTCATTTTGCATGCTTTTATTAAAAGTGTTTAAGCCGATAGTCGTATTGCCAACTTTAGCTACCCAAGAATTAGGATTTCCTAAAATAAATCCGCTCACGCCGAAGAAAACGAAGCTTAAAACTAGGATCGCCAAGAAAATTTTAAAAAGGATATTGCCTGCGAGTCTGCGAAATATATGCATATGTAGGGGAAAATTAGTTTTGTGAATTAAGGATTTTTTTTAATCTTTTAGTTTTTGCCAATTCATAAATCAATTCTTTTGGCAATTCTTTTGGCAATTCTTTTGGCAATTGTTTCGGCAATTTATACTTGAGAAAATTCTTCAAATAAAAAAAATGCGTCGCTCCTTCACTTAGTTAAATCAATCAAACAAATGTTAATCGTACAAAAATTTGGCGGCACTTCCGTTGGTGATATAGGGCGCATAAAAAATGTTGCTAAAAAAGTAAAAGCCGAGCTCGACAAAAAAAATAAAGTTATTGTGGTGGTGTCGGCGATGTCTGGCGTTACTAATCAACTTGTAGATTATTGTAACCAAGTTTCATCTTTAATGTCGGATGAAAGTTTGGCGGAATATGATTCAATTGTCGCAACTGGCGAGCAAATTACTTGTGGTTTATTAGCTTTGGAATTGCAGTCGATTGGCTATAAAGCCAGATCTTTTCTGGGTTGGCAACTTCCGATTGCAACTGACGATGTTCATAGTAAAGCCAGAATTGATGTAATTGACGACGCAGCTTTATTAAAATCTTTGGAAGAATTTGATGTTGTAGTAATTGCTGGTTTTCAAGGAATTCACCTTGAATCAAATCGAGTTACAACTTTGGGACGCGGCGGTTCAGACACTTCGGCAGTTGCAATTGCGGCAGCAGTAAAAGCTGATTTATGCGATATTTACACCGACGTAAATGGTGTTTACACAACAGATCCGCGCATCACCGATAAAGCCAGAAAATTGAAAAAAGTTACCTATGAAGAAATGCTAGAAATGGCATATAGCGGTTCGAAAGTTTTGCAAACTCGTTCAGTTGCAATGGCGATGGCGCATAATGTGCGGGTGCGAGTTTTATCAACTTTTGAAGATGTTACAGAATTGTCGGGAACAATCTTAGTAAATAATAACGAGGAAATCATGGAAAGAAGAGTTATAACTGGCATCAGCTACAGCAAAAATGAAGTTCATATTACGCTTGAAAAAATGCCCGATCATCCGGGTCTTTCAGCGGCAATTTTTGGCGTATTAGCGCAGAAGGAAGTGAATGTTGATATGATTGTGCAAAATATCAGCGCTGATGGAAAATTTGTTGATATAACTTTTACAACCGGAAAAGAAGAAATTGAGCGCGCCCGCTTGGCGATTGAATCAATCAAGGATGAAGTGAAATATGCCGAGTTAAAAATTGACGATAATATTGCCAAAATTTCGGTAATTGGCGTGGGCATGATTAGCCATTCTGGCGTTGCGCATACAATGTTTAAAACTTTGGCCGATAAAGGAATTAACCTGCTTTTAATTTCTACTTCAGAAATCAAAATTTCAGTTTTGATTTCCAAAGAATATGGCGAACTTGCGGTGCGTGTTTTGCACGATGCTTATGG
>CANKYC010000027.1 GCA_947487845.1 Rickettsiales bacterium
TTGGATTTCAATTAATTTTTAACCCTCAAATCCTCTAATATTTTTTCCGCTTTTCCATCGTCGAGCATTGATTTTGCTAGTTCAATGCCTTCTTCGATTTTCTCAACTTTATTGGCTAATTTTAGGGCGAAAGCGGAATTTAGAATTACGATATCGCGATAAGCCGATTTTTCGCCTTGCAAAAGGGCGATTAATTTTTGGGCATTATGTTTTGGATCTTTGCCTTTCAAGGCTTCAAGTCCAATTTTTTTAAAGCCAAATTTTTGCGGGTTAATAATTTCTTCGTCAAAAATTTTGCCATTTTCTAAGCGCAATAAATAAGAATCGCTGCAAAGCGAAATTTCATCCATGCCATCAAATCCGTGAACTATATAAATTTTTTTAGCATTTTGTTGCGCGGCGAGCATTTTTTTCATCACATCTTTTTTTGCAGTTCCAATAAGCTGGAAGCTTGTATTTGCTGGGTTTAATAGCGGCCCTAAAAAATTAAAAATTGTTGGAATTGCTAAAGATTGGCGAATTTCGGCAACATTTTTTAAAGCTTCGTGAAAAAAGGGCGCAAATAAAAAGCATAAATTTTTCTCGCGCAGGTTTTTTTCAATTTCGGGAATTTCTGAAGAAATTTTTATTCCTAGCTCCGAAAAAATATCGGCGGAACCAGATTGCGATGAAATTGCTTTATTGCCATGTTTTGCAACCGGAATTCCAGTCGCTGCAACCACAAAACAAACGGCGGTTGAAATGTTTAAAGTGTTTAATTTGTCGCCGCCGGTTCCGCAAACATCAATGGCATTTTGAGGTGCGGAAATTTTTTTCATGCGTTTTCTTAAGGCAGAAACGGCGCCGATAAAGGCATTTTCGGGAAGGTTTTTTTGGTTGAGATCGAGGAGGAATTTTTTGATTTCAGTGTTATCAATTTTTAAGTCGATAATTTGGTCGAAAATTTCTTCGTAATTTTTTGAGGTGAGGTTCATTAAATTTTTTTATTAGATAAGTTTTTGATGTCATCCTGAGTTTGTTGAAGGGTGATTCGGGTTTGAGACTTGAATCACCCTTCGACAAGCTCAGGGTGACATCGAGGTTTTTTTTAAGAAAGGCTAGAACTTAAACTAGATCCAAACTTAGATCTAAACTTAGATCTAAATTAGAGATCAAATCAGATCTAAACTTAGATCTAAATTAGAGATCAAATCAGATCTAAACTTAGATCTAAATTAGAGATCAAATCAGATCTAAAAAGTTTTTAATAATCTGATGCCCATGCTCCGACGCAATTGATTCGGGGTGAAATTGCACGCCGTAGATTTTCAATTTTCTATGGGCGATTGCCATGATAATTCCGTCTTTTGTTTCGGCGGTTATTTCCAAATCAGTCGGACAAGTTTCTTTTTCAATAATCAGCGAATGATAACGCGTTGCTTTGAAGGGCGAGGGCAAGTTTTTAAAAAGATTTTTTCCTTTATGAAAAATTTCGCTGATTTTTCCATGCATCGGATAAGTTTTTATAACCTTGCCACCAAAGGCTTGACCGATGGATTGATGTCCCAAGCAAACGCCAAAAATTGGGAAAATTCCCTGTAATTTTTCAATGACATCTAAGCAAATTCCGGCCTCATTTGGCGTACAAGGGCCGGGAGATAAAACGATACCGCGCGGATTTAATTTTTTGATTTCATCGATTGTGATTTCATCGTTACGTTTAACAAGAACTTCTTTTTCTCCGGCTTGAATTAGATAATGGTAAAGGTTGTAGGTGAAACTGTCGTAGTTGTCGATTAGGAGGATCATTTTAGGAATTGGAAGTTTTATTTAGATCAAGTTAGATCCTATACCAAAACACAAATTTATGCTCCCAGCCAACTTCGTCTTTTTGGTAAAAAATTACTCGAAGAATAACGCTGTATCACTTGATACAGCGCTATTCTTTGTCGCAATTTTTCCTCAAAAATCCTTTGTTGGATGGGAGTATAAATTTATGTTTTGGTATAAAACAATTTCAGGATGACGATGTGAAGAAATTTTCTGTTTAACTTAAGCGCAGAAACTTAAACAAAAACTCCGTCATCCCGAACTTGTTTCAGGATCTAGCATGATTCTAAAGATATTTAAATTTTCTTATATTCTTCCAAAGAATATTCATCTACTTGCATTGCATCAAGCACCGCAGCCGCTGCTTCTTGCATTAGATTTTTTTCTTCAGAAGTTATTACTGATTTTTCAAAAGCCATTTCAATCAAATCTTGAGCATGTTTGCGGGGTAAGGTTTGGGCTTTAATTGCTGTTTTAATTTTATCAAAAGCAGATTGCGATTTTTCGTGAAGCATTAAGGCATTTTCAATGCGACCAAGGTTATCGTTTTTATCTTTTGAAACAAAAATTCCTTCCGTCAAAGATTCACGAAACGAACCATTTTTAATAAAGTTTTTAACCACTTTATGCTGAAGAGAATCGCTGGCTGGGCAACTAAAAGAATTGAATCTGGCCCACATTGCAAATGGAAATATAAATATTTTTCCAATAGAGCCGAAAAGATTTTGGTAAAGCCCTTCAATTGCAATTTGAGCTTTTCCAAGTTGCTCTTTCATCGCATGTTCAACTAAAGGAATTTCCTCTTTTTTACGGCCATTTTCGTCAAATTTTTTCAAGATACAAACGCCCAAATACATTGCAGAAAGCGCGTCGCCAAAGCGCCCATTTATCTTTTCTTTGCGTTTTAAATTGCCGCCAAAGCGCGCAATTGCAACGTCAGCAAGTAAGGCAAATGTTGCGGAAATCCAAGCGATTTTCCTTTCATATTTGGCAATCACGCCGCATTTAAAAGGTTTTCTGAAGCGTCCACGTGTTGCAGACAAAACAATTGAACGCACTAAATTGCTGATTAAATGATTAATATGACAGAAAAACGCGCAATCGAAAGCTTTTAAATTATTTTTTTCTAAAGCTTCAATTTCCTTGTAAGCGTAAGGGTGGCACATGATTGCGCCTTGTCCGAAATGGATTAAGCTGCGAGTCATAATATTTGCGCCTTCAACAGTTATTGAAATTGGAGTTGAAAAATAAGCATTTGCTAAAACGTTGCGCGGACCACGAATGATCGCGCGTCCACCCATAATATCCATGCCGTCATTAACGTTTTGACGAAACATTTCGGTAGCTTGATATTTAGCGATTGCAGTTAGAACGGCAGGTTTTGCACCAGAATCAATTGCGCCAGCGGTGAATGAGCGCATTGCATCTAAGGCGTATGTACGCGAAGCGATGCGAGCTAAAACTTCCTCAATGCCTTCAAATTTTCCAATCGATGTTCCAAATTGTTGACGGATTGCAGAATAAGCGCTAACGGCGCGCGACACTAGTTTTGAGCCGCCTGCGCTGGTTGAAGGCAGAGAAATTCCGCGTCCTGCCGCCAAACATTCCATTAACATTTTCCAGCCTTTTCCAAGACCATTTTCACCGCCAATTACGGCATCTATTTCAACAATAACATTTTCCCCATTTATTGGAGAATTTACAAACGGAGTTCCAAGTGGATCATGTCTGCGACCTTGACGAACTCCCGGAGTTGTGTGCGGAACTAAGGCGCAAGTTATGCCAACATTTATTTTATCTGATAAAAGTTTTTCTGGGTCACTAAGTTGAAAAGCAACACCGATCACGGTTGCGTAAGCGCCAAGTGTTATATAGCGCTTGCTCCAATTCATACGGATTTTTAATTTTCCGTCCAAATCTTTAAATAAAACGCCATTAGAAATAATTGAAGTGGCATCTGATCCTGCGGCTGTTTCGGTTAAAGCGAAACACGGCAAATCGCGACCATCAGCAAGGCGAGGTAAATAATGATCACGTTGCGCTTTTGTTCCGTAATGCATCAATAATTCAGCGGGTCCAAGTGAGTTTGGAACCATTGCGGTAATTGCCAAAGGAACTGATCGTGAAGAAAGTTTTTGGATTATTGAACTATGCGCATAAGCAGAAAATCCAAGGCCGCCAAATTCTTTTGGAATGATGATACCGAAGAATTTTTTTGCACGTAAAAAATTCCAAACATTTTCTGGTAAGTCGCGCAATTTTTGTACTTCATAATCAACGCAGATGCGACAAAGTTCTTCAACTTCATTATCCATGAAGCTTTGTTCTTCTGGCGTTAGGCGAGGATATTTTTGAGAAAAAATCCAATCGAAATTAGGGCGACCAGAAAATAATTCGCCGTCAACCCAGATTGTTCCAGAGGTGAGAGCGATTTTTTCGGTTTCAGAAATTTTTGGTAAAAGCCCGAGCTTTTTGATTATGACAATTAATCCGCGAGTAATAAAATTACGGCGCAGTGGCGGAATGGCGAGTAGCGAGGCTATTACCGCGTAGGTTCCCCAGAAGGTTTGATTTAAATCAAGTTTTAAGAAAAAAAATGTGAGGATAAAAAGATAAGAAAAGATCGAAAATTTTTTGTAAGCGTAGATGATGCAGAAAAATAATATTATGAATCCGAGATGCGGAATTTCATTTAATAAGGCAGTTACTTTTTCTAGTAAAACTAATGGTTCGAAATTGTTCATAAATTAAATATAGTTTTAGATTATTTGTTATAACTCTTAATTATTTTGCCCTTCCACAATCAACTCACAAGCGGCTTTAACCAAGTCGCGAATTTGTCCGATATAAGAAGCGCGTTCGTTAACTGAAACTGCGCCTCTTGCATCAAGCAAATTCAATAAATGACTTGCTTTTAGTGCTTGTTCATAAGCAGGAATTGGTAATTTTTTAGAAGCTAGAATTTCCGATTGTTGTTTGCTTTCAGAAAAGTTCCTAAACATGGTTTCTAAATTAGAATGCTCCAAAATGAACGCTGAGTTTTCGATTTCGCTTTGTTTAAAAACATCGCCGTAAGAGATTTTTTTATCTCCCAAAAGCCCGTTCCAGTTGATGTCAAAAATTGAATCAACGCCCTGAATATGCACAGCGATACGCTCCAAACCATAAGTGATTTCGCCGACAATAACTTCGCATTCAATGCCGCCAACTTGTTGCATATAGGTGAATTGTGAAATTTCCATGCCGTTGAACCAAACTTCCCAACCTAAGCCCGAAGCGCCGACTGACGGGTTTTCCCAATCATCTTCAACAAAACGAATATCATTATTTTTGGTATCAAGACCAATTAAATCGAGGCTTTGCAGGTAAAGTTCTTTTATATCTTTGGGCGCTGGTTTTAACAAAACCTGAAATTGGTAATAATGACTTAAACGATTGGGATTTTGGGCGTATCTTGCATCGGTTGGTCTTCTGCTTGGTTGAACATAAGCAACTTTCCACGGTTTTTTACCCAGCGCGCGCAGCACAGTTGCTGGATGCAGAGTTCCGGCGCCAACTTCAATATCAATTGGTTGAAGTACAGCACAACCTTGATTTGCCCAGAATTGTTGCAGGTCGAAAATAATTTTTTGAAAAGACATTTTAAATTGAAAATGAACTTCCGCAGCCGCAATTGGCTTTGGCATTTGGATTGTTAACTTTAAAATAAGAAGCGCCGAGTTCGCGGACAAATTCAATTTCAGCGCCGTTTAAAAATTGCAAAGAAGTTTCATCGGTAAGAGCAAGAATTTCAGAATTTTCTTCAAAAATTTTTATATCATTTTCTTGGCTCTTATTATCGAGTTCAAAGATGTATTGAAAGCCGCTACAACCGCCACCAGAAATTGAAACACGCAAAAATTTATCACGATTTTCATCTTTTTGTTTTATCTCGTGAATGCGCTCTATTGCTGAATTTGTAAGAGTTACATTATTCATTTTATGTGTTTATTTTTTCTTATTATTTCTTCTAGTTAACTCACTCAAGATTTCTGAAAACTCAATTTTTTCTGCCGCCATTAAAACCAGATTATGGTAAAATAAATCACAAATTTCACCGATTAATTCTTCGCGATTTTTAGCATTAGGATTTTTATCATTTATAAAAGCTGCGATCACAACTTCCAAAGCTTCTTCGCCGATTTTTCTGCTAATTTTTTCAACGCCTTTTTTAGCTAATTCGTAGGAGTAAGAATTTTCTTCTTTAGTTGCGATTTTATTTTTTATTGTGGCAAAAAGTTCTTCAAGTGTCAGTTGATTCTCGGACATTTTTAATTTTTGAAAAAATTGGATTTTATAATGCCAAAAAACTTAAGGTTGCAGGTTTCAAATGCAAGCAAGTCTTTCTTGACAAAAAGCATGTTATCTCTAATTTGCCGCGCCCTTCTTTTTGTTGAAGAAAAAATTAATCAAAAAAATTATTTAAAAATATGGCTATCGAAATGACATTGTCGATCATCAAACCTGATGCGACTGAAAGAAATCTTACTGGGAAAATTAACGCTAAATTTGAAGAAGCTGGTTTAAAAATTGTTGCTCAAAAAAGAATGCAATTGTCAGAAAAAATGGCTGGTGAATTTTACGCTGTGCACCGCGAACGTCCATTTTACAATGATCTTGTAAAATTTATGACTTCTGGACCAGTTGTAGTTCAAGCTCTTAAAGGCGAAAACGCAGTTTTAAAAAACCGTGAAATCATGGGCGCTACAAACCCTGCCAATGCTGATGCTGGAACAATTAGAAAAGAATTTGCTCTTTCTATTGAAGCAAACTCGGTTCACGGTTCGGACAGTTTGGAAAATGCTAAAAATGAAATCGAATTTTTCTTTGCTGGATATGAAATCGTAGAATAGATTAATTTTTTCTTGAAAAAACTAACGGGGCGTGCTTTTTAAGAGTCGTCCCGTTTTTTTTTTTGCAAAAAAAACGAATTAAAATTAGAATTTTAAACATTAAATCGATGGCAATAGTCATATCACCAAATGCACAAGGAGCGTTAACAGGCGTACCTGCAGACATGAATAAAGCTGCGCATAATAATGCTTCTACGGGTGGTATTTGGGATAAAACAACCAAATCCTACACATTTGCAAAAGATCAACATATAGAAATAGGCGGTAGTTATGTTGATGTTTCTGGGATGAAAATGCAGATTGACAAAGACTGCGAATATGGTTCCACAGCAATTAATTTCCTTCTAAAAGATATTAAACCTCAAGCAAATGGAATTGAGATCATACCATATTATCTTAAGCAAAATTTTGCAGAAGAAGAAAAAAACTCAGAAAATGCTCGATTGATCCAAGGTAAAATTACAGAAATAATTGCTCGCAAGAGGCAATCAGCTATAGCCCAAATTGGAAATGATGATGAAACAACTATACTCATTCCTTATACTCATACAGCTTTATCTGGGGGAGAGTCATCAGAGCATTGGTCTTTACTAGCACTAAAATTTACCAGAGATTTTACCGAATGTGAACCATATTCTATTACTACATTTGGTGATAATGCTATTAGTGCAAAAGGTGTAAATGATGGCATCAGAAAAGCCATACCAAATGGAATAGGGGTTGGTGAGGCAATCGATATTGTGACTATGCAGCAAAATTCTTTAACAGCTGGCAGTATTCCAACTGTAGATTGTGGAGCTTACTTAATACAGAATGCTGAAAATATTGCTGCCTTAGGACTTGCTGCAGCAACTGTCCAAATTGACAAAATTCAGAAAGAAGTCAAACAACCTATCGAGGGAGGGAATGTAAATTTAAGAGGTATTGGTCTTAGAGCCAAGCATGCAACCATATTAGCCTTAAAAGAAGATGAACAATTAAAGGTATCATTATCAAAAATGGTTGGCAATGAAAGTGCCGCTACTAATTTAGTGGCAGAACTTCGAGGAAGAATCGAATTGAAGTCAAAGAATAGAAAAGAAGATGAAGAATTAAAGGCGTTAGTATCAAAAATGGTTGGCAATGAAAGTGCTACTACTAATTCAGCGGCAATAACTCCAAGAATAACCAAATTGAAGCCGGAGGGAAAAGTTGTTGCTGGAGTTGAGTCTCCAAATTTATTGAAATCTAATGTGAAACCGCAGGCTAATAATGTGAAACCGCAGCCTGAAGTTACTGGTGGCTCAGAATCAGATTGCAAAAAACCTTTAGTTATTTTACCGGAGCCTGTGAATGCAAAAGATATAAAATTGGTATCAGAAAAAAAGGTTCCTAATCAAAGCTTCGCAGAAATTCTTGAAACCAAATTGAGCAAAGTTGTAGCAGCTGATGAAAGTATTTTCTTTCATCTAGGTAAACTCGGCAAGTCCGCTGAAGAATTAAAAGTTAAAATCAATGAAGCAGAAATTGTTGTTAAGCGAGAAGAAAATAACCAAGAAAATAAACGAGCCCGTCCGATTATCACTCCGCAGATAATTTCTTTGCATCGAGACAAATCACAACATCGCGCTGAATTTGGTGGAGTGGTTTTTGATGAAACTGGTATTAATAAAGTTGATAGAAAAAATCAGAAAGATGGGATTTTTAATGATGCTGATTTAGAGTCAGCCAATTTCCGCGGATGTAAATTTGATAATGTTGATTTTAGTTCAATTGATCCAAAAGTTTTAAGCACAATTTCTTTTGTCAATTGTGAGTTTGAAAATTGCAACTTTCCGAAAGATTTTAAGTTTCAGCAATATCAATTTAAGTTTAAACCAACTGCTAATTTTGATTTAGAAAAACTTACCTCCGAACTAGGTAATAAAAAAATACCAAAAGGAATTCCAGCTGATAAATTTGAAGATGAGCCTTCTCCTAAACCAGAAAGAGCGTTGGCTGAAAATTTGAAATTACCTTCGATGGCGAGAGAATAAAATATAATAAATGTCACCCTGAGCCTGTCGAAGGGTGATTCAAGACTCAAAACCAGAATCACCCTTCGACAGGCTCAGGGTGACATTGAGTTTTTTCTTCAGATTAAAAATCATATCTTTGGTCATTTTTTCTAAATCATATTCAACCTTCCAACCCCATTGTTTTCCAGCCTCAAAATCATCAATTGAGCGCGGCCAAGAATTGGCGATTTGTTGGCGGAAATCGGGTGCGTAATCAATTTTAAAATCTGGAATATGTTTTTTAATTTCATTCGCCAATTCAGCGCAAGAAAAACTGATGCCAGCGAAATTGAAATTAGAATGATTTTTTAATTTAGAAAAATCGGTTTCAGCAAGTTGAATTGTGCCGCGAATGGCATCTGGCATATACATCATCGGCAAAGTTGTGCCGCTTTCCAAAAAGCAGGTGTAAGATTTTTTCTTGATTGCTTCATAAAAAATTTCCACCGCATAATCAGTTGTTCCGCCACCCGGTAAAGTTTTGTGGCTTATAAGACCGGGATAGCGCGTTCCACGAATATCCAGACCAAATTTGGCAACATAATAATCGCACAATAATTCACCGGCAGCTTTGGTTAGACCATACATTGTTTTTGGTAAAATCACGGTTTCTTGTGGCGTATTATCGCGTGGCGTTTCGGGGCCGAAAACTGCGATTGAACTTGGGCAAATAATTTGTTTAACTTTCAGTTCGTGCGCAACTTCCAAAACATTATGCAAGCCGGTCATATTTACGTCCCAGCATAAATTGGGGTTTTTTTCACCGGCCGCAGAAAGAATTGCTGCGAGGTGATAAATAATTTTTATATCGTGTTTTTTTACAATTTCAGCAAGGCGCGTTTTATCTAAAACATTGAGAGTTTCATAAGGCAAAAATTCTTCAGAAATGTCAGAAGTTTTTATGTCGGAAGTTATAACATTTTTTTCGCCGTAAATTTTTTTAAGCGCCGCCGCAAGTTCAGAACCAATCTGCCCAAGCGCGCCAGTTACCAAGATTTTCGTCATATTTTGTTAGTTTAAAATTTACTCAACCATAAATGTAATTGATTTCAAATATTCGCTTTCCTTAAGAGCCGGATGAATTGGATGATCCAAATCAGCTCCAAATGAGCAAATTAACTTGGCGCGACGATTGCTTTTTCTAAAGCCATCATTCGCCGCTGCAATCAAATCGCCAATCGTGGCGTTGTGCGAGCATGAAGCGAGCATCAACAATCCATTTGGTTTAACCAAATTTGCGGAAAGTTTTACCAATTTTTCGTAACCTTTTAAGCCAGAAAAAAAATCTTTTTTCGATTTAATAAAAGCTGGCGGATCAAGAACCACAACGTCAAATTGTCTTTTTTGAAAATCAGCATTATCCAAAGTTTCGTAAACTTTTTTGGTAATTATTTCGGTTTTTTGAGTGAAATTATTAAGCGCGATATTTTGCTTAACGTGGTTTATAGCTTCTTGTGAAGAATCAATAAAAGTCACAGAATTAGCGCCGTTTTTTAAAGCATTTAAACCAAATCCACCAAGGTAGCAGAAAGCATCAAGCACATCGCAATTTTTAGAAACCAAGCCAATAAAATCGCGGTTTTTTCTTTGATCAAAAAACCAACCAGTTTTTTGTCCCGACTTCACATCAATTGCAAATTTTAAACCATTTTCTTCAATTTCAATTTTATCAGGAATGTCGCCTTTAATGGCTTTTACATAAAGTTCCAAGCCTTCGAGCTTTCTTGATTCAACGTCATTTCTAAAAATTATTGCGGCATCAGGAAAAAGTTTTTCCAAAGCAGAAATTAAAAGCGGGGACAACTTTTCCATTCCGGCGGTAGAAATTTGGCAGGATAAAATATTGTCCAAACGGTCAATAATAAGGCCGGGAAGAAAATCGGCTTCGGAATGAATTAAGCGGTAGAAAGGTTTGTCAAAAAAACGATCGCGCAAAATTTTGGCGGCAGAAATTTTTTCGATGAAAAAATTTTCATTAATTTCCTGCTTTACGTCGTAAGTTAAAATACGGGCTGAAATCAGGTTGTTCGGGTTGAAATAGGCAAGGGCGAAAGGCTCATCTTTCTTGACTTGAACTTCAACTAAAGTGCCTTTTTCGAGATATTTTAAAGCGGCGAAATTTTCGATTTCGTTAGAAAAAATCCAAGGATGTCCGCGCACTATGCGAACTTCGTGATGTTTTTTAATTTTTAATTTTGTGTTGGCGATAATTGTCATTTTGATGAAATAGAAGGTGGGTAAATAGTTTTTTTTGGGATTTATTATGTAACCCAAGCTAATTGAAGCTTGAACAGTTTTTTTGGTTATGATTCGACATCACAAAAACCCCCCAACCCCCCTTAACAGGGGGACTTTAGACCGAACTCGCATTAAAGCCCCTTAACAGGGGGACTTTAGACCGAACTCGCATTAAAGCCCCTTAACAGGGGGACTTTAGACCGAACTCGCATTAAAGCCCCTTAACAGGGGGACTTTAGACCGAACTCGCATTAAAGCCCCCCTGTTAAGGGGGGTTGGGGGGTTTTGCGATGTCTAATAAAATAAGATTTTTTTAAGCGATAAATTACAAACTAAAACTCATCGTCAAAAGATGAGATTTTTTTCTTTCGAGGAAGGATTTAAAAATTTCCTCATAATCTGCTGGAATCGCTTTATTTAAAGATCCGCGAGACACAACGCTTTCGACATAAGTTGCAGCATTTTTGTGAAGATCAAAAATTTCTAAAGTAAATTTATTATCAATGTAAGTTAATGGTTTAAACATTGAAGCCATACAAACATCAACCAGAGAAAATTTTTCTCCGTCGAAATATGGGTTGAATTTCAAATGTTTATCCAGAATCGCCAGTCTTGATATGGTTTCAGCTTTTTTTAAATCAAATTCCTCCTGATTTTGGGCAAACATCATGCCAAAAGTTGTGGACATAATTCCGTTGCTGAATTCCATCCAGCCGCGATGCCAGCCTCTTACTACTAAATCGGTTGAATGAAGAGGATTTTCTGGAAATGCGTCTTCCAAATATTCGCAAATAGCGATTGATTCAAAAAGCGGTTTGTCGCCTACATATAACAAAGGAACTTTGCCAAGAGGCGCATCTTTAACAAACCAATCCGGTTTGTCAGCTAAAGTGATTTCTTGTTTTTCGTGAGGAATATTTTTTTCGATTAACACCATTTCAATGCGGTGGCAGTAAGGAGAAAACTTTGATGCAATTAGTTTGATTTTATCTGGCATTTTTACCTCGTTAGTTTTTTAAAATTTAACCCGTATGTCCAATTGATATACGGGATGGGGCCGCGACTCGAGTCGCGTTTCCATATCCCGAAGGGATAAAGGACAAATTTAAATAGATCCTGAAGCGAGTTCAGGATCTATCGTCTTGATCTAGTAAATCGGAAATTCTTTGCACAAAGTTGCGACTTCAGCTTTAACTTTTTCTTCTAAAGTTTTGTTGCCTTCTTCGCCGTCTTTTACAAATCCTGAAAGTACATCAGCAATCATGTTGCCGATTTTTTCAAATTCTTTTTCTTTAAAGCCGCGAGTGGTTCCAGCTGCTGTTCCAAAACGAAGTCCAGAAGTTACGAATGGGCTTCTTGGATCATTTGGAATGGCATTTTTATTGCAGGTTAAACCAGCGCGCTCCAAAACTTTTTCTGCTTCTTTTCCGGTTAAAGTTTCAAGTGGCGTTAAATCAACAACCATCAAGTGACAATCAGTTCCGCCAGTGGTGATTTTAAGACCGCGTTTGATTAAAACTTCAGCTAAAACTTGCGCGTTTTTTACAATTTGTTTGGCGTAATCTTTAAATTCTGGGCGCAAAGCTTCAGCAAATGCAACCGCTTTGGCAGCGATCACATGCATTAAAGGGCCGCCTTGTAATCCAGGAAAAACGGCGGAATTAATTTTTTTCGCCAATTCTTCATTATTGGTTAGAATCACGCCACCGCGCGGTCCGCGCAAAGTTTTGTGAGTTGTTGAAGTTACAATATCAGCAACGCCAATTGGAGATGGATAAATTCCAGCAGCCACCAAACCCGCCAAATGCGCCATATCAACCATCAAAAGCGCGCCAATTTCGTCGGCGATTTTTCTGAAACGCGACCAATCAACAATTCTTGGGTAAGAAGAAATTCCGGCAATAATCAATTTTGGTTTATGTTCGCGCGCCAAACTTTCCATTTGATCATAATCAATCAAACCATCATCTAAGCGAATTCCATATTGCACCGATTTTAACCACATGCCCGAAATTGTGCGTTGCGCGCCGTGAGTTAAATGTCCGCCAGCGGCGAGAGACATTCCAAGAATTGTGTCATTGGGCTGAAGAAGTGCTAAATAAACCGCCAAATTTGCACTGGCGCCAGAATGAGGTTGAACATTGGCAAATTTGGCGCCAAAAAGCTGGCAAAGCCTGTCAATTGCGGCTTGTTCAACTTCATCAGAAAATTCACAGCCACCATAATATCTTTTTTGAGGATAACCTTCGGCATATTTATTCGTAAATACAGAACCTTGCGCCTCAAGAACGGCGCGGCTTACGATATTTTCAGAAGCAATTAATTCGATTTGATATTTCTGACGATCAAGTTCATGAGAAATTGATTTTGCAATTACGGGATCAGAATTTTGTAGAGTGGAAGTGAAGAAGGTCATGATTTAGTTTGGTTAAAAGTTGTTAATAAATTTTCAATTTTTTGGTAATGTCTATCTGATTCTAACTTGATAATTTTGTTGATTTCATCTTGCGAAATTTCTTCAGAATATTTTTTTTCGATTCTAAGTGAATTATTTAAACCTTGGATGTTACTAAAAATATATTTATCTGGATAAAATTTTATTCCGATATGGTTAAAAAAATTATGTTCAGTTGCCAATCCTTCTCGCTTTAAACCCTGATAAACATATCCAACGTAAATTTTGGTAATATCTCCTTCAATTGAGTTGATATAATGGCGCTGTCGCAAATCAACTTTTTCGTCGAACTTTTCGCAATTCTAAATTTTTTGAAACGCACGTACATCTAGGTACGCTTACCTTTCAAAAAATTTAGAATCACAAAAATTTCTTAGAAAAATTTGATTTACGCAACAGCGCCATAATCTAAAAGTTGAAGGTCGAAAGAAAATCCCCTGCTCAATCCATCCACTTCAATTTGCGTGTATTTTCTTGTAGAGTTGTAAAAACTATCAAATTTTTCACACTTTGACAAAAAAGCATCAAATAGATTTTCTATAAAGTTATTGC
>CANKYC010000028.1 GCA_947487845.1 Rickettsiales bacterium
GGCATTTCGTTTTGGATGTATTTGCTTTCAATTATTGGTGTGATTTTTTGGTTAATTTTTGGGATTATGGTGGGGAATGTGCCGATTATTTTGAAGAATATTGCGGTGATTATTTTGGGTGGGACGATTTTGTGGATTAAGACTATTCACATATTAAAGGAAGGGGAGGAAAAGGGGTTTGGCAAGATATCATGGGCGAAAAAATTGCGGAAAGTTTTTGGTGATAATTTAATTTTTTATAAAAAATGAAATCCGAATTACCTGATAATTTCTTAGCAAATTGTACATTTCTTTTTGGGGCCGGAGCCTCTAAAGATGCTAATATTCCTCTTACTCATGAATTATACGATCAGCTTATTGATGAGATAGAAAATGGTTACACTAGCAATACCAGCATTGATTTGAGATGGGCCAAATATCTGAAAAAATTTCATGAACTAACCAAAGGAAATTTTGAGCAAACAATCGCAATCATAAAATACCTATCAATCCTGAAGCCACAAAGACCAGCTATCTACCTAGCAATAAACTTTCTATCTGATTTCGATAAAAAGTTGGTTGAGGGTGAAGAAGTAACAGATTTTTTTCATAAATTCTGGGTGTTTATTTCGCATCAGTTTTTGCAGGAAAAATTGGAAGCGAAAACAGAAAATTTAACCTACTTGGATAATCTTATGAGTTTGGCCAAGATGAAGCCTGTATCCATTTTTACTTTGAATTATGATGATGTAATCGAGAAGGCTTGTCAAAAAAATGATGTAGATATTCAGCTAGGTTTTGATCAACAAAATAGATGGTTTACCAATTCTTTTTCTGATATGGAAAAAGGAATTAAACTTTACAAATTACATGGCTCAATTCACTGGAAATACAATCTAATCAATCTTGGGCCATACTATGAGCAGATTCTTAAGGACAAAATTGGAATGGATTCTCCTTATGAGAGAATGTATGAGCCAGCATTAATAATGGGTGATGAAAAACTGGAAACCAAAGGTCACTTTTTGGATATGTTTTTTAGTTTTAAAGAAGAGTTAAGTAAGCAAAATAATTTATGTATTGTTGGATATTCTTTTCAGGATTCACACATCAATAAACTTTTATGGGAGTGGTATAATAAGGATACCGAGAATAAGCATCTATTGATAGTTGATCCTTCCGTAATAAGTGAAATTCCCGCAACCAGAAAGCACGATATTATTGTTCCGGACTTTGCCTTAAAAGAGCCGGGATTTACAGATTTAACGGGGTATAAAATTCTTGCTGGGGGAAGGCAGCTTGGCTTTGTTACAACATTTTTCGACGTTTTTAAGAATGGCGTCTCTTATGCAGGTATTTATCCTCAAAAAATAGGCTTCAAAGATTTCCTAAGAGATTGGAAAATTTCAGTCAAAGAAGGTCAGAAGTAGCTGTAGCGATAAGTTCGCAAAAAAGTTGAAAACATCACTTGAGGTAGCACCTTGAGAAGTTCGATGAAAAAGCTACGAGACCAGCATTTACCGACATCTACCTTTTTCAAAAAGGTAAACGTGAAGCGGAGAAACAGAGAGAAAAATGCCCCAAAAATGCAGGAAATTTTGCCAACGAGAGAGAGGAAGGTAAGCGTGAAATAGAAATTTCAATATGGAGAGAAGCCGCAAATACAGGGCTTTGAGAGGGGTAGAGAAATATGTTAAAACCTATGTGAGATTCGGTTCGCAAAGGCGTGTATGGCGGTTCATGCGCTACCTCGTGCAAACTTTTCTCCTTTCGCCTAAATTTTTTTCGATGTAGTATTTACAAGGGTTAAAGGCACATTTCAACTTAACTAAAACAGTTCGAAAGTTGCAGATGCTCCTCGGTTAGGATTCGAAATTCTAACTTAACAATTATGGCAATTTTTATATCTCATTAGCTCCACCAAGACTTGTCATTCTTCCATATTTTCCAGCTTGCGCAGCTTCAACAAAAGATCTTGGTTTTTCTGGAAGCATTTTTTCCAAATTAACCACATGAACAAATGGTGGAAAATATTCAGCCTCAACAGAACTTGAGCTGATAAAAATTGGAGGAACTTCAAAACCATCAGACTTTAAATCAGTAATTAATTTCAGATAATTGGCATTGCGATCTTCCATCATGGTCTTTTGATCTGCGCCATATTCTGCAGGAATTCTCATCATCAGAATGATAAATTCTGCATTTGCATAATTTTGTGATAGTTGCAAAGAGGACAATTGCTCAGAAGAAGAAATTCCGCCTTTTATCATCGGAAGACAAACGACAATGCCTTTGCCAACAATTTGATCGGGAGCAAGCTTGGCGACATCTATTGGGTTTCCAACCACAACTTCTTTTGTACCTTGAACTGCAAAAGATGCCGCAGAACTAGTTAATGGAATTATTTTTGCTTGATCTATTACACCTTTCAAATCATGGCTTGCCGCATCAGGGTTTATTACCTCAAAGCGAGGTGTCATTTTACTTAGCGCAACAATCAAATCTCTAGAAACTTCTGCATTCGCTCTCAATAGGCAAGTTTGTGTAAGCGATGAATCTGCTTCATTGAATTCCAAATTGACTACACAGCTAGGCGCAAGCAAAGAATATTTTCCATGACTAACTCTTCTCTTGCCACCTTCAACAACAGTAATTCCGTATTCTGCAGCAATATCCAAAACTTCTTGCTCTTGTTCTTTTGATCTTGTGTTTGACTGAATTATATATTCTTCCACGGTCAGATCTTTCTGTGCAGCAAGCCTTGTCACAACTTCTTGCTCTTTAACTGAAAGATCTCCATAAGCAGGAATAAGTCCGTGTTTTCTTAGAACATTTTCTTCCGTATGATCAATAAAATCGCCAAGCACTATGTATAAAATATTTGCGGGGTCAATTGCACCACTTTCAATAAATCTGCGCAAAGCAATTCCAGCTTCATAGCCTTTTGGTGGATGCTGCATACTATATTCAAGCTCAAGAATAAGTTTTTCATCAGTACCAAATTTTGGTAATTTTCCCATTGCTGCAGGAACCATTTGACCAAGCCAAACAGCAACATTGGTTATAGAAGAACCATCTTCTAAAGCTTTTGAACACTTTTCTCTAACCTCTGAAAAATTTCCAGAAACGACAGCTCCAAATTTCCTTACTATAGGAACCTCTTCTCCTCTAAGAGAATGCAAAAGGCGATCAGTTTGATCTTTCAAAGATCCGTCGCCAACATCTTCTTTAAACTCTCCAATTCGCAGGGTAGAATAACTAAGACCATAACCAAGGGTGTAATCTATTAAGCCTCTCAGGTAAAAAGCCATGGTAGTTCCGTTAGAAAAACCAATGAATTTTATTTTTTTTGTAACTTTCCTTCTGCGCTAAGACGGTCAAAATTTTCACGGAAATATTCTTCGCACAATTCCAGCTTAGGTACTATGCTGTTTCCCCCGCTATTATAACTCCAAATGTCAAAACCATTTTCAATCGCGCTGGCTATTTGCTCAACCCCTTCTTTAGCTGGCATCGTTCCTTCAAATCTTGCTTGATGCGGTGAAAAAACTGGATTTCCTTTTCTCAAGTCATCATGCATTCTTAGGGAGACGTAATCATCTTCAACATCAGCAACATTTTCCGCTCCGTAATATTCTCTCATCGTGGCAACATCTTCACATGGAATTGCAAAACACAAACCAGCAGAGCTTTCGTAATCAAGTGCTGTTTTAATTTTTGCTTTAATATGTTTGGGAGTTTGGTTTTTTCCGGTAGGAAAAGTTGAGCTGTTTATTAAGGCGACTGGCTTTTTGTCTGATGGAGGTGAATCTGATGCAACGATTTCCCCGAAATCATCGCGTGAAAAAAATTTCCATTTAATTCGACTTGGATCAATAGTGTTTGGCATCAGATATTTAAAAATGACGTTAATTTAATTAACTTATCGTAGGAGCATTTTGGTATAAGTCGATTTTTTATCACTTAGATTAACTGAGAGTTCGAGAATGACACAAAACCGCCAGATGCTATCGGTTGAAAAATTTCGATAAAATGCTGCAAAGCCTTTATTTTCAAGTGTGTACTTCGCTGAAAAAAGTAAAGCTTGAACTGACCCCATTTTTTAAACAATCTATCCCTCTCAAACCGATGAGTGGAATCATTCATAATTTTTAAGAATTAATAACTCCAGTTTTTCTTCTTTTTTTGCTAATCAATCCGCCATGCAACCAATCTTAAGATCTTAAGATTGGTTGCATGGCGGCGCAAAATTCTTGAATTCAGGATGCGGTTTAATTAGGTATTCTGTCCTCAGAATTCCCCCTCTGATCATTTCTCAAAATCTCAACTATTCTTAGCAGCTCATTCATCCTCTCAATCGCAAATCGAGACTCTTTGACTAAATCAGTCTCGTTAAAAACTGAAAATTCGAACAAGCCAGAACTACCATCAAGAGCTAGAAATAATTTTTGATCACAAAAACTTGCTTGTAATTTTTTATTTCTAAAAAGATTTGGTAATTTTTTGAACTCTGTCGCGAAAGAAGTTGTGATTAGGTTTTTAGCTCTCTGATCATCTGTGGAATAAACATCAAACATCTTTTTGAATTCTGGATCTTCGATCCCAACCTTCTGTAAACCGCTCCGATATTTAAATGACCAGTTACGAAACTGCTTCTGCAATATTACCGTACGGTCGCCCGTATCATTACCAATATTAAGTAAAATAGCCGCACCTTTAAATAAGGTTATCACAACATCGAAAGAAATGGAAATAACCTCCCGACCAATATAGAGATCTTCAAAATGCATGCTAACACCTCTGCAAGTACCAGAGATGGTATTTGTAGCGCTGCTTTTTCGACCAAGTGGTATAGTTGGTAGAATTTGAAATAGCTTGTAATCCCAAATAATACAATCCTCGTTACGCTCTTTTTCATATTGGAAATCACCAAAAAATTCAAAAAAGATTTTAGAAAATTCTTCCGATGCCTCCTGCTTAAATTTTGATATTGGGTCACAAATTTGAAACGGCAGCACTATATAAATCAGTGTCACACAAAAAAATAAGGATATGAGAAATACGGGACTCAAAATAATAGAACCAACAAGAACAATCACTCTAATATCTAGCAAACTCACATGAAGATCTTGCGCAAAAGAATACGTAAGTATCCCAAGTAAAATAATACTCGGTGTAAAAACCATCACACGAGCATTGAGAGCAAGCTTCTTCAAACTCTTCATCCTTAACTCTTCTATTCTTTGTGCATTCGGCTTTATTTTACGTTTGTAAAATTCGGCAAATCCGGAATCGCATTTTTTATCTTCTATAAATTCAGCAGTATTAACTTTGCTTTTCATTCCAAAGCCAAAGATCACTGAAACTAGTGGTAAGAAACTTTTCATGGATGTTCTTAACTTTTTTAAAATTCAGGGAACGGCACGCCTGATTAAGGCGTATCCTAAATTCCTTAACAGGGGTAACTTCAGAAAACGGACAAAATTACACGTTGAGGATTTTTCAATCTTGAAAAATTACCAACTTTAATCCATACAAATCAAAGGCTAAGACCCTGTCCTAAGTCTTTTTTAACTTCATATACCCAAAGCTACTTGAAACTCGACCATTTCGCTTTGGCACAATAACTTAAAATCGCAAAACCCCCCAACCCCCCTTAACAGGGGGGCTTTATCCGAGTTCGATCTCAAAGACCGACTCAACAGGGGCTTTATCCGAGTTCGATCTCAAAGCCCCCCTGTTAAGGGGGGTTGGGGGGTTTTGCGATGTAAAAATAAAATGAGATTTTTCTAAATAATCCCGCCTTTTTCAAGTTAGTGAACTAACAAAACAAACTGTTCGAATTTCAAGTAGCTTTGGTATTGGAGTTCCCCGCAACGCTGGGCGCGACTCGTGTCGCGTAAAAAAATTAGAATTTAAGACTTTGATATATTTCGCCCTGTTTTTACTTATTTTTGTAAAATTAATTTAAAGCCTCTTAATAACCTTTTATAAGCATGGTATTACTTCAAAATTCCCACCAATTCCTGATGATCAAAATAAATCGGCAAACTCTTTTCTTGTAAAAATTCTAACGAAATAGTTTTGGAAATCTGATTTCCCGAATGCCCATAAACTACGGGAATGCAGCCTGAATTATAAGCGCATTCAACATCTGCGATTGTATCACCAACAAACCAAATCACGTCTTTTTTTGGATCTAAGCCACTTCCAAGTAAAGCCAAATCAACTGGTTCACGACTTGGTTTATCGAATGCTGCGTCAGATGCGCCGATGATTGAAAAAAACTTACGATCAATTCCAAGTTTTGCCGCTTCTTTGCGCAAAGTTATTCCAATTTTGTTGCTCACTAAAATCTGCAAAATTCCCTGCTCTTCTAGCTTATTAATTAAATTCATGGCATTTGGCAAAAGCTCAATTTTATCCAAATGAATCGCGCGATAAGAATTTTTATAAATCTCACCCGCTTTTTCCCAATTATCACCAAAGATTATCGGAAAAGATTCACGCATTGATTTATGAACCGTGTCGCGAACTTTTTGCAAACCCCAAGGTTCGCGCGCCATCGCCACCATTGTTTTATCAATCGCTTCATGAATTAACGGCCAAGTATCAACCAAAGTATTATCCCAGTCGAAAATCACCGCTTTAGGTTTTGGCAGCTGCAAAAGAGCTTTTTTATTTTTAGATAAATCGATCATTTTAAATTTTATTTTTCAGAATTTTTAGGAGGTCGTGGATCGAAGAATTTTTTGAATTTATCTTTCATACCATCAAATTCCTTCGCTTCCGGAAGCGCATCTTTACGCTTGGTAATTACCGGCCATTCTTTGGCATATTTGCGGTTGATATCAACCCATTCAACGAGTTGCGAGCTTTCGGGAAAAATCGCTTCCGCCGGACATTCAGGCACGCAAACGCCACAATCAATGCAAGCTTCGGGATCAATTACCAACATATTTTCGCCTTCGTAAAAGCAATCAACCGGACAAACTGAAACGCAGTCAGTGTATTTACAGCGTACACAATTATCGGTAACGACGTAAGTCATAAATTAAAAATTTTTTGGGGATTTTTTAAGCATAATTTCTGTTTTTACTTTTAACAAAGACAGAAAAACAAAATAAGAAAAATAAGTTCCAAACATCAAAAGCAAAGGTTGCAACATCGCTGTATCAACCGCCACGCCACCGCTTCTGATAATGCTTGCGGGCTGATGCAATGAATTCCAATATTCTACGGAAAATTTAATTATCGGCACATTTACAAAGCCAATTATCGAAATTATCGCAGCAATTCTTTCGCCCTTTTCGCGATCATCAAATGAATCGAGTAAAATGATGTAGCCGAGATATAAAAAAAATAAAATTAAAACCGAAGTAAGTCGCGCATCCCAAACCCACCAAGTTCCCCAAATCGGCTTGCCCCAAATGCTGCCCGTAATCAATGTTACAAATGTAAATACACAACCAATTGGAGCGATTGATTTAGCAATTAAATAAAAAAATGGGTTTTTCCAAATGAATCCAGAAATGTTAAAAATCGCCATCAAACTGTAAATCATCAACGCCATCCAAGCTGCTGGAACATGTACATACATAATTTTCACCGCGTTGCTTTGTTGGTAATCAAGCGGTGAATTTATAATCGCAGGAATTACCAAACCTAAAAATACCAAAAAACAGACAAGCGAAAAAGGCGCGAAAAAGCGAAAATTTTTGGTAAAGTTTTTGAATTGAAGAAGTTGCGTGAACACTAATTTATGACTTTCCTTCAAGATAATGGATTAATAATTCCTGTTTTACTTTTTGTTCTTTGGAGTTGTCAAAATCTTTTACAGAAACTTCCCCATTTTTCATTTCGCTTTCCCCAATAATTATAACAAAGCGTGAATTATTTTGCGAAGCGCGCTTCATTTGTTTTTTGAAATTTCCATCATAAATAAATTCAGTTACAAAACCAGCGTTGCGAAGCTTTTGAGCAACTTCAAAAGCACAAGTTTTTTCATTTTCAGAAATGTAATTAATTGCCAACGGACGCACTTTTTCTACTTCAAGTTTTGCCAATAACATCAAGCGCTCAATTCCAGCAGCAAAGCCAATTGCTGGCACTTTTTTGCCACTCATTTTTTCAACTAAATTATCGTAACGACCACCAGCTAAAACCGTGTTTTGCGCACCTTCATGCGACATTACAAATTCAAAAACGGTTGAAGTGTAATAATCCAAACCACGCACCAAACGTTGATTAACGCGATGTTTCACGCCGAATTTTGTTAATAAATTTAAAATTGCATCAAAACGAAATTTTGCTTCATCAGAAAAAAATCGCGAAATTTCTGGCGCATCTTGCAAAATCTCAATGTCTTGCGAGTCTTTAGAATCAAGAATCCGTAGCGGATTTTTTTCTAAACGATGTTGCGAATCGCGCGACAAATCATTTTTAAATTTGGTAAAATATTCGCTCAAAGCCACTTCATAATTGGCTTTAGTTTGAGTACAACCAAGAGAATTTATTTCGAGAGTTGTTTTATCTAAAACTCCCAAATCCTTTAAAATTGCGCTGGCAAGCATTATCGATTCAACGTCGCAGAAATAATTTTCTTCACCAAAAACTTCAAAATTAATTTGATGAAACTGACGCTGACGACCTTTTTGCGGGCGATCATATCTAAAAATTGGGCCGAAAGAAAAAAACTTGCGCGGCAAAACTTGTTGCAATTCGCCATTTGAAACCAAAGCGCGAACCACGCCAGCCGTGAATTCAGGACGCAGTGTTAAAAAATTATCGGAGCGATCTAAAAATTTATAAACTTCTTTAGCAACAATGTCGGAAGCCTCGCCCAAATTGCGTTCAAAGACTTCACTAAATTCAAAAATCGGCGTTTGTAATTCTTCAAAACCAAAAAATTCACTTTTTTTTCTTGCAGTTGAAACGATGTGATTAAAGATTTTGATCTCATCACCAAATAAATCTTTGGTGCCGCGAACGGGCTGGAGTTTATGATCCGACATTTTGTAAATTTAGGAATTTTAAAATTAAGAATTAGAAATTAGGATTTAAATTCTAGCTCTTAATTTTAAAATTCCTAGAACGGCTTGCAATCAATCAAATGCAAAGGAATATTTCAAAAACAGGCTCCAAAAAAAATCTAAAAAATGTTAAAAGAAATCAGAATAAAAAACTTTCGCGGTTTTGATGAATTAGAAATTTCTAATTTCAAAAAAATAAACCTTTTTGTCGGCAAAAATAGTGGCGGCAAAACTAGCGTTTTGGAAGCTTTATTTTTGGCTTTAAAACCTTATTCCAATTCGCTTTACGAGCTTTACAAGGGAAGAGGCTTGCCAATGAATCATGTGATAAGGCAGACATCACAACCACAACAAAATCAGCCTCAAAAACCACAACAAGATCAGCCTCAAATTCAAATCCAACAATTCGCTTCACCAACTTGGTCGGCAATATTTGGTTTTTTAAAAAATAACGGCAATCAAAAACAAAACACTTCAATTGAAGTTGAAAGCGAATTTGGGCATTTAGAACTCAAAAGAACGGTAATTTTAAAACCTTATTTTTTCTCTTCAGAAAAACTAAATCAAAGCCAAGAATCTTTTGAATTTATTGAAAAATCACAAAATCAAACTCATGAAAATAGCGATTTTTTTTACATTTCTTCTGTCGACGAGAACCTCAGAAATAACTCTGAAAAAAGTTATTTTTCTACCGGCATTCCAAAATTAAAAGAAGTTCCAGATTGCGCCGATGTTAGTCAAAACGGTTTTAGTGATTCGCAAGCAAAACTAGCTAAAGATTCAAAAATTAATTACCCAACTTTCAAAATATTTTTTCACCTTACTGGCGTTGCAAATGATTTGTCGCTTGGCGCAAGATTTGAAAAAATTAGAGACAGCGAATTTTCTGAAAAATTGGTTAATCTGATGCAAAAAATCGATGATAAAATTCGTGAATTTAGATTTGACAATAAAGGCTCAATTGAAGTTGTAATTGAAGTTGAAGGCAAAAAACACGCGCTGCCTTTTGGGCTTTTGGGCGATGGAGCCAAAAAAATATTTAGCATTTTATGTTCAATTCCATCTTGCAAAAACGGCGTTTTGTTAATTGACGAAATCGAAAACGGAATTCACCACACTTCGCAAAAATTATTTTGGGATTTTGCAATTGCCACCGCAAAAGAATTTAACGTGCAAATTTTTGCCACAACTCATTCTTACGAGGCGATTGAAGCGCTTGATAAATCTTACAAAGAAACTTGCGAATTAAAGGGAAAAACTCTTGAAGAAGATGATGAAATAAGGCTTTATCGGGTTAATAAAACTCAAAAAAGTCCCACAAAATTTGATTCTACTCAAATTGATAAGTTCATAGAGCAAGAGTGGGAGGTTAGATAATCGATGAAAAATACTATTATTGTTGAAGGAAAAGATGATGTATCCTTTTTTACAAAGTTGCTCGGAGAAAAGTTTTTCAAAGGCGATAATGATGATAAAAATGAAGTAATTCCTACGGGAGGATTCCCTAATATGATAAATTTTGAAGAGATTATTAAAAGATCTGAATTTGAGAATGCCGACAATTTAATATTTATTTGCGACGCCGATGAATCTTATGTTAAACGAAAAAAACAGCTTGAAGGACTTATTTCAAAAATAGTTAAAAACTATCCAGGTAAAACTGCTTTTTATTACATTCTTCCTTTCAATAAAGAAGAGGACGAGATTGATGTTACAACAAACAAAATAAAGCAAGCTGGCTCTTTAGAAAATTTAATTCTTGAAGTAATCGAGCAAGAAAAAGAGGAAAAATTCTTAAAAATAAAAAATTGTGCCGAAGGTTTTTTTAAATGCGTTGAGGAAGTAAAAACAAAGCAATCCAAATCAAAGTTAATTATTCAGGCTATATTGTCTGCTTCTGCGCCAAATGATGATCCTTCCTATTCTATAAGCAAAGTTTTGGAAGGAAACTTAAACTATCTTTCAAACGATAATCAGAAATTCTTTCAAAACGAATTGCTGCAAAATTTGAAAAACTCAATTTTAAAACTTTTAAAATAAATGTCACAAAACTCACTTTCCCACATCCGCAACTTTTCAATTGTTGCCCATATCGACCACGGCAAATCGACGCTTTCTGATCGTTTAATTCAAGAATGCGGCGCGATTGCTGATCGTGATATGACGGCGCAAATTCTGGATTCGATGGATATTGAAAAAGAGCGCGGCATCACGATTAAAGCCCAAACCGTGCGCCTTTCTTACAAAGCCGATGATGGCAAAACTTACATGTTAAATTTGATGGACACGCCCGGCCACGTCGATTTTGCTTATGAAGTGAGTCGTTGTTTGGCGGCTTGCGAAGGTTCAATTTTGGTGGTCGATTCGACGCAAGGTGTTGAAGCGCAAACGCTGGCGAATGTTTATCAGGCGATGGATAATAATCATGAAATTGTGCCTGTTTTAAACAAAATTGATTTGCCCGCGTCCGACCCTGAAAGCGTTAAAAAACAAATTGAAGAAGTAATTGGAATTGACACCTCAGAAGCAATTTTAGTTTCCGCCAAAACCGGCGTTGGAATTCACGAAACTTTGGAAGCGGTGGTAAAAAAATTGCCAGCTCCAAAAGGAAATCCCGATGGCGATTTTAAAGCACTTTTGATTGATAGTTGGTATGATCCATATCTTGGCGTGATAATATTGGTGCGGGTTATTGATGGTTCAATTAAGAAGGGTCAAAAAATAAAAATGATCGCGGCAAATGCCACTTATCAAGTTGATTCTGTCGGATTTTTCACTCCGAAAAAACATTTTTGCGATGATTTAAAAGCTGGTGAAGTTGGATTTATTAACGCTCAAATCAAACAAGTTTCTGATTGTAAAGTTGGTGATACAATCGTGCTTTCAAGCAATGAAAATGCCACTTTGCTTCCCGGTTTTAAACAAAATCAACCTGTGGTTTTTTGCGGAATTTATCCAATTGACGCTTCTGATTTTGAAAAATTCCGCGATGCTTTAGGAAAATTACACTTAAATGATGCCAGTTTTGAATATGAGGCCGAAACTTCCAACGCCTTGGGATTTGGCTTTCGCTGCGGCTTTTTGGGACTTTTACATTTAGAAATTATCCAAGAAAGATTGGAGCGCGAATTTGATTTAGACTTAATCACCACCGCGCCTTCGGTAATTTACAATATTCGTCTGCGCGACGGATCGACAATTCACGTTCATTCGCCAGCTGAAATGCCCGATCCAACTAAAATTGAATTTATGGAAGAGCCGTGGATTAAGGCTACAATCATGACTCCCGATCAATATTTGGGATCAGTTTTAGAATTATGCACCCAAAAACGCGGCATTCAAAAAGAATTAAGTTATGTTGGAGATCGCGCCATGTTGGTTTATCGACTTCCGCTCAATGAAATTGTTTATGATTTTTACGACCGCCTGAAATCTTGCTCGCGCGGCTACGCCAGCTTTGATTGGCAAATGGATGGTTACGAGGAAAGCAATTTAGTAAAATTAACAATTATGGTTAATTCCGAACCGGTTGATGCATTGTCATTTATTACTCACAAAACTCGTTCTGAAAGCCGTGGACGCGCGATTTGCGCCAAGTTGAAAGAACTTATTCCAAAACAAATGTTTAATATCGCAATTCAAGCGGCGATTGGCGGAAAAATTATTGCGCGCGAAACTGTGACGGCGATGCGAAAAGACGTGACCGCTAAATGTTACGGCGGCGATATTTCTAGGAAGAGAAAACTTTTAGATAAGCAGAAAAAAGGTAAGAAGAAAATGCGCGAAATTGGAAATGTAGAAATTCCACAAAGCGCATTTTTAGCGGCGTTGAAATTGGACGAACATTAAGGACCTTTTACAGCTCCGCCACCAACTTGTGGCGCAGTTACTCCGTGACCAGTAGTTTTACCTCCTCCATTCTCTTCCAAATTTGTTCCGCTTAGACCTCCAACAATTCTGGCAAGAGCTGCCTTAGTAGCTTCATTAACCACAGTTGTGGCAACTCTATTTAAACTTTCTTGATTTACTTTTAGAGTTTCCCCGGTTTTTGTTAAAGAATCACCTTCTTTTTTAACAAATTCTTCGGCTTTATTTCCAGTAGTTGTTATCTCATCAACTGGCTTTCTCTGTATTGGCTGTGGTTGATTAGAGTCATTACCATTTGATTCTAAGCCTTCTTTTTGCTTTACCTCTTTTGGATCTGGCAAATAATTTTTGAAGGCATTCAAAAATTCTAAAGCTTTTTCTGATTTTAATGCCGCTTCCTCCGCCTCCTTCTGCTCCATATCTATTTCATTAGGATTACGACCGAAATTTTTAGTAGCGTAAAGAAATAGCGGCGCTAAAAAAATTCCTCCGGGAGCAAATAGCAATCCGATAGCGATCGCGCCCTTAGCGCCGTAAATAGCCTTACTTTTAATATCTTCCCAATTCTTACCATCATAAATAGAGGAGTCTTTTAAATCCTCGCTAGGGGTATTTTTTTTCTCCTCTTCTAATTCTTGTTGGTCTTTATTTTCTAGCGCTTCTTGTATCTTGGCAATATCTGGGTTTTCCTTGAAAGCAGTTTCAATAGATTTTTTAGCAGCATCATCAAGATCTTTGTCATTCATTAAACTG
>CANKYC010000029.1 GCA_947487845.1 Rickettsiales bacterium
ATCTCTTGATAGCGCTAACTTCGTCTTTTTGGTAAAAATTTGCTCAGAAAATGACGTTGTATCACTTGATACAGCTTACATTTTCAGTCGCAATTTTTCCTCAAAAATACTTCGTTATCACTATCAAGAGATTTGTGTTTTGGTATAGTTTGCTTATTCGTTTTGAAATCTGGGGACAATAATATTGTTAAATTTAAATCGAAGTTTTGACGAGATGGTTTTGTGGTTTTTGTGGCGGTAAGATGTTTTGCATTCGCGCTTGGAAGCGCAAGATTTTTCCAAAAGCACCTCGTTTGCTAAGAAAAATTAAGCTTATTGTCGAACTCTCTTTATAGGTCACCGTCTTACCCTTTCGACACAATATCCGGAAACGAACTTCTAAGCGCCGCTTTTGTAACTTCGCGAATATCGCCAACCGCTAAATCACCCAAAGTAAAAGGGCCGAATGAAACGCGGATTAGGCGGTTTACCTTTAATCCTAAATGTTCCATCACTTTTCTGATTTCGCGATTTTTGCCTTCTTCGAGTGAAATTTTTAACCAAGAATTTGAGTTTTTTTCAACTTCAACTTCAACTTTAATTGAGCCATATCTAATGCCTTCAACGGTAATTCCGTTTGCTAATTTCTTTAATCTTTCGTGATTAACTTTGCCAAAAACGCGAGCACGATATTTTCTGATCCATTTATTTTTCGGCAATTCCATGTAGCGCGCAAGCTCGCCGCTAGTGGATAAAAGCAAAAGCCCTTCGGTGTTAAAATCTAATCTTCCAACCGTCACCGTACGCGGCATGTTTTTTGGCAATAAATCAAAAACAGTTTTGCGATTATGCGGATCTTTCGATGTTGTTAAAACGCCTTCCGGTTTGTGAAAAAGCCACAAGCGCACCGGTTGTTTGGCATTAATTAATTTATCATCAATTTTTATTGAATGGTCGGTGATAAAAGTTGCTGGGCTGGTAATAACTTCGCCATTAACTTTAACGCGGCCTTCTAAAATCATTTCTTCCGCTTCTCTTCTCGAGCAATATCCAGCTTGGGCGATTACTTTTGCAATTCTAATTCCTTTTTCTTCAGCTTTTATTTCAGTCATTTTTTTATTTTTTTAAGATTACTTCGAATCTTTATATTTTTTTGCCGCTTCAACAAAAGCTACAAAGATTTTTTTATCGGCTTCAGTCACTTCAAATTCTGGGTGCCATTGCACGCCAATGCAAAAAGGATGTCCCGGTTTTTCAACCGCTTCAATCACGCCATCAGTAGCGCGCGCTGCAACTCGCAAGCCTTCGCCAGGATTTTTTGCGGCCTGATGATGTGAAGAATTAGTTTTAATTTTTTCTTCGCCGACAATTGAAAAAAGTTTAGAATTTATCTCAATTAAAATATCGTGATAAGGTATTTTATAATCACCAAAACCCTCAATGTGGCTTTGTTCATGATCCATAAACTGTTCTTCATCAGGAATGTGTTGAATCACTTTTCCGCCATGCAAAACATTGATTAATTGCATGCCGTTGCAAATTCCAAACAAAGGAATATTGGCTTTAATTGCTTTGCTTCCAAGCGCATGTTCAAAGCTCTCGCGAACGTCGTTTAATTTTACAGTCGGGTGAATTTGTTTTTCGCCATAACGTTTTGGATGAATATCAAAATATCCGCCAACCACAACCAGACCGTCGAGGGAATCGAGATAAGAATCAATCAAATCATAATCATAAGTTAAAATAATCGCCGCTCCTCCAGCATTATTAATCATTTCAACGTAATTAGCGCGCAATGCATAATAATTGCGGCTTGAATAGCCATTCGAGCATCCATCTTTATAGTCTGGAACAATTCCAATTAATGGTTTGGTTGTTTTCATAAATCTCTATGAATTTTTTGTTGAATATTGATGCTGTTTTCAACGGCAGAAGCCAGTGCTGCGAGCCTTGAAATTAATGAGTAAATTGCAGGAATTTTATTTTTTTCTAATCCCAATTTTAATTGAGTTTCGGATAATTTTTCTAAATCAAAAAAAGTTGCGCCCGCTGCGTTTAAGCTGATTTTTTCGTCACGGTTTTCATTAGCACGAAATAAGTTTCCCACAATTTCGCCGCCAATCATGTAAATCATTGGCTCGGCGACTTTATCATCAATGCGATCTACTGTTTTAATTCCTTCTTGAACCATAACTTGAGTGTTTTGAACAGAACCTTTGAGCATGTTCATTTTATTGCGTTCTTTTTTATTTATTTCCAAAACCTCTGCACCAGAAAAAACGGGCCAGACCGCGATTCCGTAGGTGCCATTATCAGCTTTAATGTAGCAATAAGGATCATCTGAAATTCCATATTGCTGATATTTTTCTTTTAAATCGTTAATGATTTTATCTACATGCGTTGCCAAACATTCAAGGCCAGTTTGTTCTTTAAAATTCACTTTTTGACATACGGCATGAAGAGAAGAAATTAGCCAAGGATCAATTTCAATAATTTGCGCTAATTCAACAGCCAGTTGGTTATAAATATCAAAATGATGTGATTTGGTGCGTGAATGCCAGCCTAAATTTTCTGATGGAATAATTGGTGACGAAAGATTTTTCAGAATTTCTGGAATTCCGTCAGTTAAATCATTGTTTAGAATAATTAAATCTGGTTCAAAACCTTCCTTGTTGGTAATTTTATCGCCATTTTTTTGCAAAGGATGAGCGGTGACAAAATTTCCATTTTCTAGATCAATTGTGGTTTTTTCAATTATTTCAGCAGATAAAGTTCCAATAATAACCTCTCTTTTAGAGCTTAAAATTTCCTGCAAATAAAAAATATTGTCTAAATAACGCAAATTACGGGTGTGGCTTTCTGGTAAAATTAAAATCTTTTTTGCTTGAGGAAAATATGTCGATAAAAAATTATCGGCGCTAGATTTAGCTTTTTCTCTCGAAACATCGGAAAGGTTGTTAAATCCAGCTGGAAAGCAGTTTGTATCAACCGGTGCAATTTTTATTGCGCTGTGACGCAAATCAACTGAATTATAAAAAAGCGGTGGATTTTCACGAAATTTTTTCGCAAAAAAATCTTCAATTTTTTGGTGATTTTCGCTGATTTTTTGTGAAAGAATTTCGGTGATTTTTTGCATTATGATTTTTGATTATTTCTTTGTTTAGAACCCGAGTGAAACCCTTCGTGAAGACGGGGTGATATTGAGTATGTTTGATGTACATACTTCCAACTTTTGTCACCCCATCTTCACAACGGGGTTCACTCGTGTTCTAAAGTAACTCTTTGTTTTTCAGCATCTGTGTCACCCCGTCTTCACGACGGGGTCCGCTCGAGCTTGAGTATAACTACCCAGTAAAATTTGCTGCGTAAGATTTTTTGGTTACAAGCGGCTTCTTCGGCTCTTCAACTTCATATTCAAAGCCACTTTTTTCTGCGAATTTTATCGCTTCTTCTTTGCTTTCAAAAACAAATCCTAATTGTGAAGAAGTATTACTTGCTGAAACCCAGCCAGTAAGCGGGCTAATCGAGCGAATATTTTTCTCTTCAATTGGTTCCATTAACCATTTTTTAGTATTTCTTTTTCCTGATTGCATCGCCGATTTTGTCGGGCGAAAAATTTTTACTTTCATATTTAAATAAATTTTAAAAACCGATAGCAACGCCTTCTCTTCTAGGATCAGCGCCACCTTCGATTTTGTTTTTATCAATTGTAATTGCGTGAATTCCGCTCGTGATTTCGATCACTTTTGTTTTATGACCCATTTTTTTTAGTTCAGGTTCTAATTGAATAATGTCCTGATTTTTTTCTAGTTCGATTACGTTATTTAAAACCACAAATGTTGGAATGGAAATTGATTCTTGAGTGTTAAGTCCAAAATCCAAGTGATTGATGATAGTTTTTGCCACAAACTGAATAATTCTAGGGCCTCCGGGAGATCCAACAATCATGATTAATTTATCTTTTTCATCAAAGACAAAAGTTGGCGACATCGAGCTGCGCGGCTGTTTACCCGGCTCCAAACGATTTGCAACTAACTTGCCATTTTTTATTGGCTCAAAAGAAAAATCAGTTAGTTGATTGTTTAACATAAATCCATCAACCGAAATTGCCGAACCAAAAAAATATTCAATCGAGCTCGTCATTGAAACAGCATTTCCTGCGGCATCAACAACCGATAAATGGGTTGTTGAAGGAAGTTCAATAACTAGATTATTAATTACAGAATTTTGTTTGTAGGTAAATTTACCGGGTTCAATTTTCTCAATTGCTTTATTTGGATCAATCAACTTGGCGCGTTTTGCCAAATAATCCTTATCCAACATTTTGTGAATCGGGATATCTGTTGTATCAGCTAAATATTGATTGCGATCAGCATAAGCCAAACGAGTTGCTTCGGAAATTAAGTGAATTGCTTCAACAGAATTTGGTTTAAATTTTGACAAATCAAAATTTTCTAAAATTCCCATAATTTGTAAAAGTGTAACCCCGCCGGCTGGTAATGGCATTGTGCATATTTTGTATTTTTTTCGATAAGAATCACAGAGTAAATCGCCGGTTTTGATTTGGTAATTTTTCAAATCATCAAAAGATAAATAACCGGGATTGATTTTTGAGTTTTGTGCTGCGTTTGCAATATGATGCGCAATCTCTCCTTTGTAGAATGGATCAATGCCTTTTGTAGAAATTATTTTTAGCGTTTTTGCCATTTTTGGATTGGTGATTTTATCGCCAGTTTTGAAAGCTTTGCCATTTTTATCGAGATAAATTTCAGCAGTTTCACCGAAATCTTTTAAGTAAGAAATATTTGACGATAAAATATGAAATCTATTGCTGGCAATAAAACCGTCATTAGCAATTTTTATTGCTGGTTGAAAAAGTTTTTCCCAAGGCAATTTTCCATATTTTTTATGCGCTTTGGCCATTGCCATTAAAAGGCCGGGCGCTCCAACTGAAAGACCGCCGCGCACCACATCATTAAACTCGCGAGGTTTGCCATTTTTATCTAAAAACATATCGCTTTTAGAATTTTTTGGCGCGGTTTCGCGTCCATTGAAATAAATGGTTTCGCCGCTTTTTTTATCATAATAAAGAATGAAAGCGCCGCCGCCAATTCCCGAAGATTGTGGCTCGACAATATTTAAAACTAACTGCGCCGCAATTGCCGCGTCAATGGCATTTCCACCTTGCGCCATAATGTCAGAACCAGCGCGACTCGCAAGTTCATTGCCGGAAGAAATCATGAATTTTTCCCCGGTGACAACTTTTAAATCGCGAAAACCAGAATCAGGTTCGCCAATCCAAATATCAGAAAGACTAAAGTTTGCAGCTTGGTGATTACAAGATGCGAGCAAGAAAAATGAACAAATTAGAAGATATTTTTTCATGTTTTTTTGCGGAAAATTTTTAAAAAAGTGGCGAGAAAAATTAAGATACAACCCAGCCAAATTAAATAAATGAAAGGTTTGTAATAAGCGCGTACGGCGTAATTTTCTTCTTCATCTTTATTTCCGATTACCAAATAAAGATCGCCAAAAAATCCATGTTTAATTGATGCTTCATTTGTTGTTTGTTCCGAGATTGAATAATATCGCAATTGCGGCTTTAAATGGGCAATTTCCCGATCATTTTTTGTGACTAAAAAATCACCTTGGCGCGAGATAAAATTTTTCCCGGCGAAATATTCTACGTCTAAAAATTTGATTTCAAAATTGGCGATTTTTAGTGATTCATTTTTCTTTAAATTAGTTTCTTTGGTAACGCCAAAAGATGAAGTCATTACGATTCCGACGATGATTATGGAAAAGCCGAAATGAGCTAAAGTCATTGCGAGATTAGATCCCGAAACAAGTTCGGGATGACGGAGATTGCTTGTTGTCAATTCTCCAACAGCTTCATCCTGAACTTGTTTCAGGATCTTTCTTTGCGAAAAAAGTGTAATTACAGCTGAAAAAATTGCCAAAAATAAAATAATAATCTGCAAAAAATCGGCGCTTTTATGATATAAAAAAACCAAAGAAGTAATGAGCGCGGAAAGCCCTAAAATCAAGGCAATTTTACGATTTATAATTTTTTTCTTAGCTGTTTTTTCTGAATAATTTAACTGATTTGAAATCGCTAAAAAAATCAAAAATGGCGTAATTAAAAAACCAAAAATTTTGTTATAATATTCAGGGCCAATCGAAATAAATTCATCGAAAATTCCGCGCGAAAAAATTGGGTAAATTGTGCCAAGAAGCACCACGAATAAAGCAACGACCAGAAAGTAATTATTGAGTAAAATTGAACCTGTTTTTGACCAGAAGAAAATTTTATTTTGCCCGCTTTTTAAGCGCGGAATTTTAGCGCCAAGAATTAAAAGTCCGGCGCCGCCGATTAAGAAAATTAATCCGATAACAAAAAATCCGCGTTTGGCGTCAATAGCAAAAGAATGAACTGAAGTTAAAACGCCGGAGCGCACTAAAAAAAGCCCGAGCAGGCATAAAATGAAAGTTAGAATTGCTAAAAATGCGGTCCAAATTTGAAAAATTTCTTTTTTTTCTAAAAGTTTTAAGCAGTGAATTAATGCGGTTGCGGCGATCCAAGGCATGAGTGAAATATTTTCTACTGGATCCCAAAACCAATAGCCGCCCCAACCAAGTTCGCGATACGCCCACCAAGCGCCGAGGCCGATTCCGAAAGTCAAAAAACCGTAAGAAAAAAATAGCCAGCCTTTTAAATGTTGGGCGAATTTTTTATCTATTCTTTCGGATAAAAGTCCGGCGATGGCGAAAGAAAAAATTAAAGAAAATCCAATATAACCAGTGTAAAGCATTGGCGGATGTAGCGCGAGACCGATATCTTGTAAAAGAGGATTTAAGCCTAAACCAACTTCGGGAGTTGGGAAAATTCTTTCAAAAGGATTGGAAGTAAAAGCGGTGAAAGCGGCGAGGAGCGCGATGATTGACGATTGCGCGGAAGAGATGATAACTTTTCTCTCATTGTCAATTTTGCTTAAAAAAGCGAAACCAAAACTATAAGCGGAAAGTATGGAAATCAGCAACAGCATTGATCCTTCGTGATTTCCCCAGCTACCAGAAATTTTATAGATTAATGGTTTTAAGTGGTGGGAATTTTGGTAAACATTGGCGACGGAATAATCAGAAATTATGAAAGAATGAATCAGACAAAGTTGTGAAATTGCAGCGGCGACAAAGCTTAGGGCGGTTAAATAAAAAGAGATTTTTTCTAATTCTAAGAATTTTGTTGGGTTTTTTTTGCGCAAAGAGACGAAGTTAAAAACCGGCAAAAAAATGCTGATTGAAAGTACTAATAATAAAAGTGCAAAACCAATGATTGGTGACATATATGTGAAATTTTAGGACGAACCAAACCTTAAACTCTTTCTGAAATAAATTTTGTCACCGCTTCATAATTATTCTCCAGAACTTCAAACTTTTCTTCGTCTTTAAATAAATCTTTTAAGAAATTTGGCAGAGTAGGATTTGGAACTCCGGCAGCAATAACTGCGTCCGGAAATTTTGCTGGATGCGCCGTTGCGAGAGAAACTACAAACTCACCTTGATAATTTTTACTTTTGATAAATTCTTCTCCGGCATAAACGCCAATAGCGCTATGAGGATCAAGGATTTCTCCGGTTTTTTCAAAATATTTTTTGATGGTTTTTTTAGTGGTTTCATCATCGATGGCAAAAGATTCAAATTCATTTTGAATGCTTTTTAAAACATCATCGGAAACTTTCAAACTGCCGCTGCGCTCAAAATCAACCATTAATTTCGGCATTCTTGCTTCTGATTTTTTGGCGTGATGGGAATCAAAAAGTAATCTTTCAAAATTGCTTGAAACCTGAATATTCATGCTCGGAGAAATGGTTTCAATCATTTGCGATTTACTATAATTATTTTCACGAATGAAGCGATTTAGAATGTCGTTTGAGTTGGTTGCAACAACAAGTTTATTAATATTTAAGCCCATTCTTTTGGCTAAAAATCCGGCGTAAACATCGCCGAAATTTCCGCTTGGAACTGAAAATGAAATCGGATTTTTTTCATCAACGCCAAGACGTAGTGCGGCATAAAAATAATAAACAATTTGCGCCATGATGCGGGCGAAATTAATTGAATTTACTGCCACCATTTTTTTGCCCTTCAAAAATTTGTCGCCCCTATTTTCGGCGGCAAACATTTTTTTTACCATTGATTGGCAATCATCAAAATTTCCTTTCACCGCAATATTGAAAACATTGTCGGCTAAAACCGTAGTCATTTGCTTTCTTTGAACTTCAGAAACTTTTTCATGCGGATGTAAAATAAAAATCTGGGCATTTTTTGATGCCTTACAACCTTGAATTGCCGCTGATCCGGTGTCGCCGGAAGTAGCGCCGATTATGACGATTTTTTCATTTCTTTTGGTTAAAAAATAATCGAGCAAATTTCCTAAAAATTGCAAAGCAAAATCTTTGAAGGCCAAAGTTGGGCCGTGAAAAAGTTCGAGCAAAAATTCATTATGACTTAATTGTTTTAAAGGCGCGATGGCGCTGTGAGAAAAATTGCTGTAAGATTTTTTGATGATTTTTTTGTAAGTAGTAGCATCAATTTCATTATCAGCGAAATGTCGGGTAACCTCGAAAAATAATTCTTCGTAAGTCATTTTTTTCATTTTTGTGATGTCGTTTTTGCTAAATATCGGCAAAAATTCTGGCACGTAAAGACCGCCGTCTGACGCTAAACCTTGAAGAACAACTTCTTCAAAAGAAAGGCGTGGCGCTGCAAGGCGGGTCGAAATAAATTTCATGAGAGCAATGATTTGATTTTTGTAGGGAGGTTTTCTAACTTGAGTTATATTTTTTAAGTCCAACCAATAAACAAGTCAATGTCAGCGCAATCAAACCAAGATCAGGATAAGCCAGATTACTTATATCGCAGCGGCGTTGGAATTATGCTGGTTAATAAGAAGAAGGAGATTTTTGTCGGCAAAAGAATCGACAATCATTCTGATGCTTGGCAAATGCCGCAAGGCGGGCTTGACGCTGGTGAAACTGAAGATGCGGCGATGATTCGCGAATTAAAGGAAGAAACCGGAATTGATTATTTTAATATTAAAATAATCAAAAAAAGCGAAGGCCATCTTTACTATAATTTACCTTATAAATTGCAGAAAAAATTTTGGGGCGGAAAATATTTGGGCCAGAAACAAAGATGGTATTTGGCTGAGTTTGTGGGAGATGATTCCGCAATTAATATTCAAACTGAAAATCCAGAATTTTCGGATTGGAAATGGATTTCGCGCGCTGAAATTACGGGCGCAATCGTTGCTTTTAAACGCGATCTTTACGAAGACGTGATTCAAGAATTTTCACAATATTTATAAATCAAAATGCCCGCTGAAATAAATTTTTACCAAGTTGACGAAACTATCACAAAGTCGCTTGCTCCATTGCTTTTGAAGGTTTTGGATGAAAAGAAAAAAGCTTTGGTTTTCTGCGAAAATCCCGCCCAAATCAAAGAAATTGATGGCGCGCTTTGGACTTACGGACGCAATAAATTTATTCCTCACGTGACGATTGAAGATAGGGAATTTGCGATGGAGCGTCAGCCAATTTTGATTACGAATCGCGAAGAAAACTCTAATAAAGCTGATTATTTAGTTTTTTTAGATGCGCCGTCAGATCGCTTTTTGCAAGAGTTTGCGCGGGTTTTTTATTTTTTTGAAGAAGCGGGATTGGAAAATGCCAAGAAAATTGCCAATAAAATTAAGCCGACAAATTCTTATAAAAAAGAAGATGGAAAGTGGATTAAGGGTTTGTTGTAATTATTTCAAAGAATTTGGATGATCTAAAGAATTTGAACGACTTTTTGAAGAAAGATTTTCACAATCTTCTTCTGGCTTCATTTTGGTTGCGAGTTTAAATAAATGCTCTGGCTCGATTATTTCCCAATAAAAACCGCTTCAACTTTTTCTTCTTTTTTATCAATTTCATCCAGCAACAAAAACTCAATTATGCCGCGCCCTTCTTCATTTCCTTCCATAAAAATTTTAGGCATAATCACATAAATCTTAAACGTCGCAACTGAATCGGGAGCAACCTCCATATGATCTGGTTCAACATTTTGCATTTTTAAAAATGCATCTTTCGGAGCGTTAATTTTTAGACTAAAAATCTTATTCTCATGAGTTTTATTCATGAGTTTTAATGTATAACCATTGCGAATTGAGCCGTCAGAAAGAGTTACGAAAATTGGGTTGCGATCAGGTAGAATAGAGGTTTCAAGAGTTGGTTTTAAAATCAGGCTGCGCACCATTATCGCTGAAACCAAAATTAAAATTGTGGCATAAAGAAAAGTGCGCGGTTGCAAAATTTTAAATTTTTTCTGCGGGATCGGATCTAGCAAATGATTCATGGTATCATAACGAATCAAGCCTTTTGGTAAGCCAATTTTTTCCATCACATTGTCGCAGGCATCAACGCAAAGTCCGCAGGCAATACATTCCATTTGCAATCCATTGCGAATATCAATTCCAGTCGGACAAACAACTACGCATTGTTTGCAATCAATACAATCGCCGCGATTTTTAAAATCTTCGCCTTGTTTCATTTTGCCGCGCGGTTCGCCGCGTTTTTCGTCGTAAGTAATAATGAGAGTATTTTTATCAAACATCGCCGATTGAAAGCGTGCGTAAGGGCACATGAATGTACAAACATGTTCACGCGCAAAACCCGCCATAATGTAGGTGGCGGCTCCAATTCCCAAGATCCAGCCCAAGTTATTCCAACTTATTTCGCCGTGAAAAAGATTTTTTGTGAATGTAAATGAATCGATAAAATAGCTAACAAAAGCATATCCAGTAAGGAGCGAAACTATTATCCAGCTGCTGTGAGTTAAAAATTTACGCCAGAATTTTTTGAAGTTTTTTTTGCGATCAAGTAAAATACGATCATTGCGGTCGCCCTGAAATAAACGCTCCAGAGCGATAAAAATATCGGTCCAAACAGTTTGAAAACAAGCGTAACCGCACCAGATTCGACCAAAAAGTGAAGTTACAAAAAATAATGCAACGGCGGCAAGAATGAGGATTCCAGCTAGATAATAAATTTCCTGCGGCCAGATTTCGATGCCAAAAAAATAAGCCTTTCCATTCGAGAAATCGATAAGAATTGCTTGATTTGGAGCGCCACCAGCACGCTCGTAGCGCAAAAAGGGCGAGAAAAAATAAATGCTTAAAAAAATGCTATTTAGAATCCATTTCAACTGACGAAAACGTCCTTTAACTTTTTGGGGATAAAGACGTTTTTTTGCTTCAAAAAGAGGACCCGACATTGTAAATGCTTTGAATTTTCTAAAGGTAAGTTAGAACACTGTTAGTTAATTCTAACCAATCTTTTTTAAATACTTGTAAATTTTTCATGAACCAAATTGCAATCAAAATGCTGATGGGAGATCGCGCCAAATATTTGGGCCTGATTTTTGGGATCATGTTTGCAACGCTTTTAATGGCGCAACAAATGTCGCTCTTCATTGGAATTATGAGTCGAACTTACGCCACGATTGATGAAACTAATGAAGTTGATATTTGGGTTATGGATAAAAAAGTGCAATATTTAGACGGCGTTGAACCGCTTCCCGATATTGCGCTGGCGCAGGTTCGCGGCGTTGAAGGTGTAAAATGGGCAGTTCCAATGCATAAAGGAAATTTGGTGGTTAAAGTTAATGGCAGCTTACAAGCTGTTGGTTTGGTTGGCGTTGATGATGTTTCTTTTGTTGGCGCGCCGCGTAAAATGATGATGGGAAATTTGGAAGATCTTAAAATAAAAAACGCCGTAATTATCGATCGTTTAGGTTACAGTTACATTTGGCCTGACGAGCCTTATAAAATCGGTCGCGAATTTGAAGCTAATGATCAAAGAATGTTGTTGGTTGGAATTTGTGACTCAACACCAAATTTTGCTTCTCCCGTAATAATGTATGCGCGCTACTCCGAAGCAATTCTCTATACCGGACAATCACGCAATAAAATGTCTTTCGTAGTTGCAAAAGCGCAAGATGGCTTTGATCCAAAGCAAGTCGCAGACCGCATCAGCAAAGAAACAAATCTAAAAGCGCAAACTTGGAAAGAATTTTCTGACGCAACAATGAATTATTATTTAACTCACACCGGAATCGCGATTAATTTTGGAATTACAGTTTTGCTTGGATTCATAATTGGCGCGGTGATTTCGGGACAAACTTTTTATATTTTTATTGTTGAGAATTTAAAACAATTCGCCGCCTTAAAAGCGATTGGCGTGACTAATAATAAAATTTTAAAAATGGTTTTAACTCAAGCGGCTGTTGTTGGATCAATTGGTTTTGCGATCGGAATTGGATTAACTTCGATCTTTTTTAAAAAAGTTTCTGGCGGCGCAAGTGCTTTCAAAGGATTTTTTTTACCGTGGCAAGTCGTTCTGGGCGTTGCTTTGGCGGTTGTATTAATTATGTTTATTTCCAGTTTTATCAGCATCAGAAAAGTTTTTGTTACTGATCCAGCGATTGTTTTTAGAGGTTGATTTATGAATAAAAAAATCTCCATCGAAACCAAAAATATCAGTAAAGATTTTCAAGTCGGCGAACAAAAAATGCGTGTGCTTTTTGACATAAATCTAAAAATTTATGCCGGCGAAATCACGATGCTTGTTGGTCCGTCGGGCTGCGGAAAAACTACATTAATTTCAATTATCAGCGGAATTTTAAGTCAAACTGAAGGCGAAGTAATTATTAATGATGAGATAATTACCAATCTTCCCGACGCAAAAAAAGTCAATTTTCGTCGCAAAAATTTAGGATTTATTTTTCAGCAATATAATCTTTTGCCCGCTTTAACTGCCGCAGAAAATTCAGCAATTCCGCTAATTGCTGACGATATGGAAATTTCGAAAGCCTGCAAAAAATCAGCCGCAATTTTGCGCGAAATCGGCATGGAAAATCATATCGAAAAATTGCCATCACAACTTTCCGGCGGTCAACAGCAGCGCGTTGCAATTGCGCGCGCTTTGGTTCACGAGCCGTCGATAATTATTTGCGATGAACCAACGGCAGCCCTTGACGCAGCAACCGGTCATAAAGTAATGGAAATTTTGCGCGATAATGCCTTAAAAAGCGGTCGCGCTGTAGTTATCGTGACTCATGATGATCGTATTTTTAAATTTGCTAATCGCATTATTAAAATGGAAGATGGAAGAATTGTAGAAAACTAAAAATCTATTGCGGATGCGGCGATTTACTCGGCGCGTAGCAATTCAAAATTAACCTATACCAAATTAACTATCTCTTGATAGCCATAACTTTGTCTTTTTGGTAAAAATTTGCTCAGAAAATGACGCTGTATCACTTGATACAGCTTACATTTCCAGTCGCAATTTTTCCTCAAAAATACTTCGTTAGCGCTATCAAGAG
>CANKYC010000030.1 GCA_947487845.1 Rickettsiales bacterium
CGCTTGTTTCGCAAAGGGCTAGATGTTGATGACGCACACTTTACTCTGCTATATCCTTTGCCACTTGCCAGCAGTAGCGAAGCCGTAAAAACTAATTTTGAAAATAATCAATTTAGCTCGACACGCCAACTTTGTTATTCTTTAACCAATAGCAAAGAAGAAATAGACATGGTGCTTTTTGTGAATGGTTTGCCATTTGCCACCATGGAATTGAAGAATGCTTGGACGGGGCAAAACGCCAAAGTTCATGGCCAAAATCAATATAAATTCACCAGAGATATTACCCAGCCTTTGTTAAATTTTGGTCGTTGTCTTGTGCATTTTGCCGTAGATACCGACGAGGTTTATATGACAACCAGATTAAGCGGAAAAGACACCTTCTTTTTGCCGTTTAATTTAGGTCAAAAAGAGCCGTTATTTGGCAAAGGAAATCCAATCAATCCGTTTGGGCATAAAACCGCTTATTTATGGGAAGAAATATTTAGTCGAAACAGTGTTGCTAATATCATTCAACATTTTGTTCGTTTTGACGGCAAAGAAGGCGATCAATTAAACAAAAAAACTTTGTATTTTCCGCGTTATCACCAATTGGATGTGGTGCGCAAAATTATTGCCGATGCTAGTAAAAAAGGGGTTGGGCAAACTTATTTAATTCAACATTCTGCTGGTTCAGGCAAATCAAATTCTATCACTTGGGCAGCTTATCAATTAATAGAAACTTATCCTGAAAGTGATTCTGTTTCGGGGAGTAAAGGAATTTCTAATCCGTTGTTTGATTCTGTGATAGTTGTAACGGATAGAAGGTTGTTAGACAAGCAACTGCGAGAAAATATCAAAGAATTTTCGGAAGTAAAAAATATTGTTGCGCCCGCTTATTCATCTCAAGAATTAAAAGAAAGTTTAGAGAGTGGTAAAAAAATCATCATTACCACTATTCAAAAATTCCCGTTCATCGTTGATGGTATTGCAGATTTAAGTGATAAGCGCTTTGCCGTAATTATTGATGAAGCCCATAGCAGCCAAGGCGGAACAGCGGCGGGCAGAATGAATCAGGCGATGGGAAATGCTTTGGTAGAAAGCGATGAGGAAGAGCAAGATCCTCAAGATAAGATTTTGGAAGCTATGCGTTCGAAAAAAATGCGTGGTAATGCTTCTTATTTGGCATTTACCGCCACTCCTAAAAACAATACTTTAGAGCGTTTTGGCGTGAAGCAAATGGATGGCAAATTCAAGCCTTTTCACTTATATTCTATGAAGCAAGCCATAGAAGAAGGCTTTATTTTAGATGTGCTGGCAAATTATACGACTTACAAAAGTTATTACGAAATTGAAAAGTCGATACAGGAAAATCCTTTGTTTGATACTGTTAAGGCGCAAAAGAAGTTAAGGACCAGCGTAGAGCAAAATACGCAAACCATTGCTACCAAAGCGGAAATTATGCTCGACCACTTTATAGCAAAGTTGGTAAATACAAAAAAGTTAAAAGGAAAAGCAAAGGCAATTGTAGCTGCGCAAAGTATAGAATCAGCCATCAATTATTATTCTGCACTTAAGAAGCTGCTGGAAGAAAGGGGTAATCCGTTCAAAATAGCCATAGCCTTCTCTGGGGTAAAAAAAATCAAAGGCATTGAATATACCGAAGACAGCATCAACGACTTTCCGGCAAATTTAGATAATACAAAACCATCTGATCCGGGATATATTAGCGATAAAATAGCGCGCTATTTTGATAAGGATGAATATCGAATTTTAGTGGTGGCGAACAAATATCTAACTGGCTATGACCAGCCAAAATTAACCGCAATGTATGTTGATAAAAAGCTTCAAGGCGTGATTGCTGTTCAAGCTTTATCAAGGTTGAATCGATCATCGGACAAGCTGGGTAAAAAGACGGAGGATTTGTTCGTTTTAGATTTTTACAACACAGTTGAAGATATAAAAAAATCTTTTGATCCATTTTATACGGCAACTTCATTAAGCGAAGCTACCGACATCAATGTGCTGCACGAATTGAAATCAAATCTTGATGATGTTGGTGTTTATGAATTAAGCGAAGTAGAAGACTTCGTCGAGAAGTATTTCAAAGGAGTTAACGCTCAAGAGTTAAGCTCTCTTATTGATGTTGCGGCAGAAAGGTTTAATGCTGCTTTGGAATTGGAAGATAAAGAAAAAGCGGACTATAAAATTAAAGCAAAACACTTTGTAAAAATTTATGGTCAGATGGCTTCTATTTTGCCTTACGAGGTGGTTGCTTGGGAAAAATTATTTTGGTTTTTAAAATTTTTAATTCCCAAACTTATCATTGTAGATAATGAAAAAGATGCTTTGGACAGTTTGTTAAATTCGGTCGATCTTTCAACTTATGGATTAGAGAGAGTAAAGCTTAATGTCTCTATCGGTCTTGACTCAACGGAAACCGAGGTTGATCCACAAAATCCAAATCCAAGAGGTGCGCATGGAGATGGTGCTGAAAAAGATGAATTAGATTTGATCATCAAAAGCTTTAATGAAAGATGGTTTCAGGGTTGGGAAGCCACGCCAGATGAGCAACGCGCTAAATTTGTAAATCTTGCCCAAAAGATGAAAGAGCATAATGACTTTAAAGAAAAATATGCAAACAACGCGGATATTCAAAATAGAGAAATCGCTTTCAGTAAAATATTCGATGAAGTGATGGGCAAGCAGCGCAAAAATGATTTAGGCTTTTATCGGTTAAGTTCACAAGATGAGGGCTTTAAAATAGCGATGCAGGATACTATTAAAAGGATGTTGATGAGTGGTGCAGAAAAAGACAGAGCTTCGACTTATACTTAAATTATTATCGAGGCTTATGAACTTCACAAATGAAGGTAAATAAAATTTCTTTAGCCGACTTATTTAAAAGAACAAAAAAATGCAATGAAACGAACCAAGCCTCAATATTTTTCAGATCACTTCAATGTAAGAAAAGGAAGGGTTTTGTTTATCTAACGTTTGCAAAACTTCTAACTTTTTGCTGTATTTGAATTTAATATTTGCCGCCAATAAATCATCTGGGATCGGTGATTAAAAATTATGTTTTTGATTATTTAAATTTCTTAGTTTCATATTCGGCTTTGGTTCATTTCTTTTAACAAAAATTTCAAAAACTCATGGCAAATTATCTTATTATTTCGGCATCAAGTGATATTGGGTATGAAACCGCCGCAATTCTTAGAGCAAAAGGTCACAAAATTTTTATTACTTCCAGACAAGAAGAAAAATTAGAAATTTTAAAAAATAAATTTGAGTGCGAAGGAGCAATTTTAGATGCTACAAATTTTGCCGAAGTGGAAAATATTTTTGACATTGCCATTAAAAATTTAGGAAGCCTTGAGGGTGTAGCTTCTTTTTCTGGTTCGGTAATTTTAAAGCCAGCTCATTTAACTTCTGAAGCTGAATTTTTTGCCACAATAAATGCCAATTTAACCACTGCTTTTGGGGTTGTAAGAGCTGCGGGAAAATTTATGAAAAACGGCGGAAGCGTGGTTTTACTTTCTTCGGCCGCTGCAATGCAAGGTCTTGCAAATCATGAAGCTATTGCTGCGGCGAAAGGTGGAATTATTTCTTTAGCCAAGTCAGCTGCTGCGACTTATGCTGGGCAGAATTTACGTTTTAACGTGGTTGCACCCGGATTAACCAAAACCAAATTAACTCAAAAAATTACCAGCAACGAAGCCAGTTTAAAATTTTCTCAAAGCATGCATGCTTTGGGCAGAATTGGTGAACCAAGCGAAGTGGCAAAAGCGGTAGAATTTTTCTTGGATGAAAAATCAAGTTGGATTACGGCGCAAGTTTTAGGCGTGGATGGCGGGCTTTCAAATGTTCAACCTAAGAAATAGAAGAAAGAAAAAATAAATAAGTTTGTGAATTGCGTGAAAATTTAATTGAAGATCCAACAAATAAAAATCTTTTACAGCGAAAAAAACTTAGGACAGGCTCTAAGAAATTTAGAATTGCAAAAAGTTCGACGAAAAATTTGAGATAACAAAATGGGCGAGAGCTCTATTTCAGTCCATAAATGGAGCGATTTAAAGTTAATAATTAATTTATATTTTACTTATATTTTTCTTAACTATTTCTGTTTTTGAAATTTCATCACATCATCCAATTATCAAAATCATTACTTATGAAAATAAATAAATTTCTCTTAATCACTTCCCTTTCAATTGCTGGATGTTCGGCTCCAAAACATCATTCACATTTACATCATCCACATCCTCCTCATCAAATTAATTTTGAAGCAAAACCAAATGAATTTTGGTGGCCAAATAAAATAAATTTATCTCCTCTTCGCGCCCAAGCTAACGAATCAAATCCTTATGGAAACAACTACAATTACGCCAAAGAATTTTCTAAAATCGACATTGAAGAACTTAAAAAAGATATCAAAAAAGTAATGATGACATCGCAAGATTGGTGGCCGGCAGATTACGGAAATTACGGCCCATTCTTTATTCGTATGGCGTGGCATAGCGCAGGAACTTACAGAACGGAAGATGGTCGTGGCGGCGCTGGTGGCGGTCAACAACGCTTTGAACCGCTTAACAGCTGGCCCGATAATGCCAGTTTAGATAAAGCTAGACGTTTGGTTTGGCCAGTTAAACAAAAATATGGCAGCCAACTTTCTTGGGCTGATTTGATGGTACTTTCTGGCAATGTCGCTCTTGAATCAATGGGCTTTAAAACCTTGGGATTCGCTGGCGGAAGAGCTGATGATTTCGAACCAGATTTAGTTTATTGGGGGCCGGAAAATAAACTTATGGCGAGTGACCGTTTCGATAAAAATGGTAAGTTGTTAAAAAATCTTGGCGCAACAACAATGGGTTTGATTTATGTAAATCCTGAAGGGCCAAACGCTAATGGCGATCCAATTTCAGCGGCAGCACAAATTCGTGAAACCTTTGGCAATATGGCAATGAATGACGAAGAAACCGTCGCTTTAATTGCAGGTGGACACACTTTCGGCAAAAACCACGGCGCACATAAAGTTGAAAAATGCGTTGGCGTGGCTCCTGCCGCAAACGAAGTAGAAGCTCAAGGTTTTGGTTGGAAAAATAAATGCGGCACCGGCAAAGGCGCTGATGCCGTAACCAGTGGTTTGGAAGGTGCTTGGAATTCTAATCCAACAAAATGGACAATGGGTTATTTAGAAACTTTATTTGCTCACAACTGGGTTAAAACCAAAAGTCCAGCTGGCGCAATTCAGTGGATTCCCGAAAAAAATCAAGCTGCAAATACCGTTCCTGACGCTCATGATTCTTCAAAAAAACATGCGCCAGTTATGTTAACTACTGATTTATCACTAAAAGAAGATCCAAAATATCGCGAAATTTCCAAGCGCTTTTTGGAAAATCCAAAAGAGTTTGAAAAAGCTTTTGCGCAGGCTTGGTTTAAATTAACTCACCGCGATATGGGGCCAAGAGCTAGATATGTTGGCAAAGATTCGCCAAAAGAAGTTTTGATTTGGCAAGATCCAATTCCTGAAGTTAAACATGCGCTAATCAATGTTTCAGAAATTGAAAATCTTAAAACCAAAATTCTGAAATCTGAATTAACCACTTCTGATCTGGTTAAAACCGCTTGGGCTTCTGCTGCATCTTTTCGCATTACCGATATGCGTGGCGGAGCAAATGGCGCGCGCCTTCGCTTAGAACCGCAAAAAGATTGGCAAGTTAATAATCCGCAAGAATTAGCAAAAGCGCTCAAAGTTTTAGAAAAAATCCAAAATGATTTTAATAAAACTTTAAGTGGCGGCAAAAAAGTTTCTCTTGCTGATGTTATTGTTCTTGGCGGAAATGCCGCAATTGAAAAAGCGGCGCACGACGCGGGCGTTAATATAAAAATTCCTTTCCAAGTTGGCAGAGGTGATGCAAATCAAGCGCAAACCGATGCTAAATCATTCACAGTTTTAGAACCTAAAGCTGACGGATTTAGAAACTATTACGACAAAGATGCAAAAGTTTCGCCGATTAACGCCTTAATTGATCGCGCTTATTTACTTGATTTAAGAGTGCCAGAAATGACTGCTCTTATTGGCGGCATGAGAGTTTTAGGAGCAAACTCCGATAATTCTGAATTTGGAATTTTCACCAAAAAAACTGGCGTACTTACCAATGATTTTTTTGTTAACTTACTTGATATGTCAGTTGAATGGAAAAAATCTGATCAGTTGGAAGGAGTTTATGAAGCTCACGACAGAAAAACTGGCGAAATTAAATGGAAGGCAACTTCGGTTGATTTAGTTTTTGGTTCAAGCTCTGAACTTCGGGCGATTGTTGAGGTTTACGCGGCTAATGACGGAAAAGAAAAATTCGTCAAAGATTTCGTAAAAGCTTGGACAAAAGTTATGAATGCTGATCGTTTTGATTTGAAGAAATAACTCGGTTAAAAAGTAAGAGATAAGCTTGTAATTAGTAACTTATAGTCATGCTGAACTTGTCGAAGCATGATTATAAGTTAGTTTGAAAATTAAATAATCTTTTTGACAGCTGCAATACTAGTTTTTTTAACAACTCCTTGGCTTTTCCATAAAATTTTTCCGTTATCATCGATCAACTGTTGTTTGTTATGAGCCTGTCGCAAATCTAACTTCCAAAAAAATTCCAAAAAAATTGAGTAGGAAATTTCTAAAAGTTCTGAGTTAGATTTTTTAGTTTAAATTTTTTTGGAAGTTAGATTTGCGACAGGCTCATTTCCCAAAATTTAGGCATAAAAAAGCGACCTTTTTTAAAAGGTCGCTTTTTTTGCGTAAATTATTAATTACTGCCAACGCTTTTTAGGGCTTGGGGCTCTGTTTCCAGATGATGGCGATCTTCTCGCGCCACCGCCAAAGCCTCCTGGTTTTCTTTCACCGAAAGGTTTTCTATCGCCAAAAGATGAGCCTTCTCTTCTTTCGCGAGGAGCGCGGCTTCTGCCTTCGCCCGAAACCATTGCGGTTCTTGCACTTTTACCAAATGAAGCACCTTCACGGTTGCCGTTATCTGGGCGTTCTCTTCTTTCTGGTCTGTCGCCAAAAGCGGGGCGTTCTCTGCGTTCAGATCCACCAAAAGCTGGGCGCTCTCTGCGCTCGCCAAATGATGAACTTTCTCTTCTTTCGCGAGGAGCTCTTTCGCCGCTTCTTTCTCTAGCGCCAGCGCCCGGAGATCTTTCTCTAAATCCGCCGCCTGCTGGTCTTTCTCTATTTCCTGATGACGATCTTTCGCGATTGCCAAAAGAATCATCTTTTCTGCCTTCAGATCTTGAATCAGATGGTTTTTTGAACCAGCTACCAAAACCAAAACCGCCTTTTTTGTCGCCTCTAGATTCTCTAGGTGCGCGAGTTGAATTGCCTTCGCGGTTAAAATTTCCTTCACGAGCCGGTTTTCTTTCGGAAGAATCTTGGTCAGATTTTTTTCCAAAACCCATTAATCCAAGAATTCCACTTTTTTCACCTTCATTACGGCGCGGTGCGCTTCTTCTATCTAAAGAAGGTGCGGATCTTCTGTCGGAAGAGCTGGCGCGAGCTGGTCTGGAACTTGCAGAATTAGTGCGCGAAGCCGCATTTGATCGGCGCGGTTGTCTTTCTTGACGGGGTTCGGTGCTTTCTGGGCTTGCATCTACGCCATGAAATGGATGAGTGCGGTCAACGGGAACTTTATATTTAATGGTTTTTTCAACTGCTTGTAAAAGTTTGGTTTCTGAAGGATCGCAAAAAGTAATCGCAATTCCTTGTCTGCCAGCGCGAGCGGTACGACCGATTCTGTGAACATAGCTTTCAGGATCCATCGGCACGTCGTAATTAATTACGTGGCTGATTGCTGGAATGTCGATACCGCGAGCTGCGATATCAGTTGCAACTAAAGCCTGAACTTTTCCTTCACGAAAATTTAATAAAGCTTTTTCGCGCGCACCTTGCGATTTATTGCCGTGAATTGCCGCAACCGCGATTGAACTTTTATCAAGATAATCAACGATTTTATTAGCGCCGTGTTTGGTTTTAGAAAAAATCAAAACGCTTTTGGCATCATCTTGTTTTAAAATGCGTTTAAGAAGTGGCAGTTTATTACCTCTTTCAACATAGTTAACTTTTTGTTCGATGCGCTCAACTGTAGTTGATTGCGGAGTTACTTCAATTTTTACTGGTTTTTTCAAAATTGAGTGAGCCAATTCCGCAATAGTTTCAGGCATGGTTGCAGAGAAAAAAAGAGTTTGTCTTTCTTGCGGAACTTTGGCGATGATTTTTTTAACATCATTGATGAAACCCATGTCGAGCATGCGGTCGGCTTCATCGAGAACTAAAATTTCTAAATGCATGAAACGGATGTGACCTTGATTCATCAAATCAAGTAAACGACCGGGAGTTGCAATAAGAATATCAACGCCTTTTTGCATATTAGAAATTTGCGGACGTTCCGAAACGCCACCAAAAATTACGGCGTAACGCAGCCCAAGTTCTTTGCCGTAAATTTCAATATTATCAGCAATTTGCGAAGCAAGTTCGCGGGTTGGAGTTAAAATCAAAGTACGCACACAATGGCTTTTTACAGGTTTGGCACTTTCAGTTAAATTGTGCAAAATCGGTAAAGAAAAAGCTGCGGTTTTTCCAGTTCCAGTTTGGGCGATACCAAGAAGATCTTTGCCTTCAAGAACATGAGGAATTGCTTGAAGCTGGATCGGAGTAGGAGTTGTGTAGCCTTTATTTTCAAGCGCAGCTAGGATTTTAGGATTTAAGTTTAGATTTTTAAAAGAGGTCATTATTTAAATTATTTTTTATCAAAAAAAACCGGACTTACCGCATAAAGATGCGGTGTGACAAACATAACGAGGTAAGAAGAAACAACTAATTAGCGCTACAATTGACACTTCGGTGTCACCTTGGAATTTTTAAAGCAAGGTTGGCGCATTAGATAGTAATGATTTCTAAATACTAGGTTTAAGAATTGGTGACGTTTTTTTGATTGATTATTTCTTAAAACACAATCGATGTCACCCCGCAATCGATTTCACTCCACAATCCGATGTCACCCCACAATCCGATGTCACCCCACAATCCGATGTCACCCCGCAATCGATTTCACCCCACAATCGATGTCACCCTGAGTTTATCGAAGGGTGATTCAGGGTTCAAAAACAGAATCACCCTTCGATAAACTCAGGGTGACATCGAGGTTTTTTTTGCGATCTATCAATATTCGTCAATTCATTATATTCATCAATTTGTTCATCAATTTGTTCATCAATTTGTTCATCAATTTATTCATCAATTTATTCATCAATTTATTCATCAATTCACTAAAACTTCCATTCCTCACGAACATGATGACAAGTATAACCAAACGGATTTCTCTGCAAATAATTTTGATGATATTCTTCCGCCATCCAAAACTTCCCAGCTTTAGAAATTTGCGTTGCTAACGGCTTTTTAAAAACTCCTGATTTATTGGCTTTTTCAATCACATTTAGCGCAATTTTTTTCTGCTCATCATGCAAATAAAAAATTGCCGAACGATATTGGCTGCCAACATCATTTTCTTGGCGATTCAATGTTGTAGGATCGTGAATCGTAAAAAAGAATTTCAAAATTTTTTCGTAAGAAATTTTTTGCGGGTCAAAAGTAACTTCAATTGCTTCGGCATAATTGCTCAAACCGGTTGAAACCAATTTGTAATCAGGATTGGGAATTTCGCCGCCAATATATCCAACTTTTGTTGCAACAACGCCATCGAGTTTGCTTAACAATTCTTCCATTCCCCAAAAACAACCGCCGGCTAAAATTGCGGTTTCAGATTTGGCGGCACTTGCTTCTGATAAAATTGACATAAGCGTAAGAAATAAAATGATTTTAGTTTGGAGAAATTTTATCATGATTTTTAAAATTAACCCGTATGTCCCATTGACATAGGGGATGTCGATCCCCGCAAAACGGGGCGCGACTCGTCGCGTTTCCGTATCCCGAAGGGATAAAGAACAAAATTAATTAGAACCAAAACACAAACCCTCTTTAGAATTAAATGTCAAAAAAAATCATCGAAAAACAATTAGAAATTGCCGGAGTAAATTTTAGTCTTTCCCAAAAAAGAATGCGCAATTTGCGTTTAAGAATTGTCGCGCCAAACGGCGAGGTAAGAGTTTCGGCGCCTTTGCGTTGTAGTTTGGCGCAGATTAAAAAATTTGTTTTGGAAAGAATTGATTGGATTAAAAAACATCAGCTTGAAATCAGAGGTCGCAAAATAATTGCGCCGCTAAAATTTATCAGCGGTGAAAAGCATTTTATTTTTGGTGAAGAATATTTGCTCGAAGTTGTGGAAAGTGACTTAAAAAAGGTCGTAAAACCCATTAATATCAAGGATCGAACAATTGAGTTATATATCAAAAAAAGTCTGACCAAAATTGAAAAAAGTAAGATTTTGGATAACTGGCATCGCGCGCAATTAAAAAAAATAATCCCCAATTTAATTGCTGATTACGAGCCAAAAATGGGCGTGAAAGTTGCGGAATTTGGGGTGAAAAAAATGAAAACGCGTTGGGGAACTTGTAGTTTACAAGCGCGGCGGATTTGGATAAATCTGGAATTAGCAAAAAGACCGCCGAAATGTTTGGAATTTATTGTGGTTCATGAAATGGTTCATTTGTTGGAACGCAATCACAATAAAAGATTTTACGCGCTGATGGATAAATTTATGTCGGATTGGAAAGTTTGGCAGGATAAGTTGAAAGACTTGAGAATTTAAATTCTGCCATTCTTTTTTGAATTTTATTTTTATTTTCTTTCGCCCATTTTTCTGCAATAAAAAAATCTGGTTTTTTCACAATTTCTCCATCAAGAAAAACATCTTTCTGATTCACAAATAAAATATTTTCTTCCGCTAATTCTCCAATCAAACTCAAGCGTTCCATGTTGTTTTTCTCCAACCATTTCGCAGCTTCAATTCCGATTAAATTATTCCCCAAATCTTTCATCATTTCCAAAGTGGAATCACGTTGCGGGCGAAAAATAATTTCGGCAACTTCATTAGATTTTCCTAAAAAAATTACAGTATTTTCGGCAAAATTTTCGCTGAAATAAATAGTGCGCAGCGCTGAATAAAATAGACTCGCGGCGTAAGCATGTTTGATGGCGTTGCCGACAGATTTATCGAGGCCTCTTTTTAAAGCTTCTTCATTGCTGACTTTTTTAAAAAAAGAATCATTTAGCGATATGGTTGTAAGTTCTAACGCGGCAATAAAAATCACAAAAATGCAAATAATTTTGATGATTTTTTTACCCGTATGTCCTATTGAAATACGGGATGGTGATCCCCGCAAAGCGGGGTGCGACTCGTGTCGCGTTTTCGTATCCCGAAGGGATAAAGGACTTTTTTTATATCGTGGTTTCATGGGGCGAGTTTGAGAAAAATAAGATTTAAGAAGGGTTTTTATAGACTTATAATTTTTGCCTTAATTGAAAAACAGGGTTAATCCTAGAGCGGAAATAGTGAAGTTGGTGTAATTTTTAAGATTCAATATGGACTTATAATGGCGCTGTCGCAAATCAAATTTTTCGTCGAACTTTTCGCAATTCTAAATTTTTTGAAACGTACGTACATTTCAAAAAAAAATAGAATCACAAAAATTTCTTAGAAAAATTTGATTTGCAACAGCGCCATTATAATAAAGTTAAGAAGAAATTTTAGAGCTAGTTAATTAGCGAAACTAAGAATTTGCGCTCTTAATTAGCAAAGTATTTGTGAGGAAAAATCGCGACAGAGAATAAAATCATACAAGACGACACAGCTTAATTCTTCGAGTGAATTTTTACCAAAAGATGGGTAATTATAACTTGATTCATAAAAAAACTCGACGTCCCCTGAGTTTGTCGAAGGGTGATTATAGTTTTGCGCTTGAATCACCATTCGACAAGCTCAAGGCGACATCTTATTGTGTCTTAAGGGTAATCACCAAAAGATGAAGCTAATGCGATTTTGAACAGGCTCTAAGTAGTTTCACATTTACTTTTTTGTAAAAAAAGCCTTCACTTATTTTCCAATTTAAAAAAATTCAAAAATGTCAGTAACAATTAAAACAAAATATCTTGGTGATCTTAGAACTACATCAACTCACATTAAATCCGGAAATGCTTTAATCACAGATGCGCCGGTTGATAATAAAGGAAAAGGTGAAGCTTTTTCACCGACTGATTTACTCGCAACTTCGCTTGCAACTTGCATGTTAACCGTGATGGGAATTAACGCCAATTCTCATGGTTTAAACATTGATGGCGTTGAATGTGATATTACTAAAGTTATGGCAACAAACCCGCGTCGGGTTAGTGAAATTATTATCGAATTCACTTTTGCTGCTAATGATTTTGATGAAAATGCCAAAAAGATTTTACAAGATGCTGCTTACTCTTGTCCGGTTGCACTTAGTCTGCATCCTGATTTGAAAAAAAGTGTCACTTTTAAATTTTAGTTAAAAATAACAATGTACATACAAAAATGGGCTTTTGCATTAATTTGCAAAAGCCCATTTTTATTTTAAACTCTTAACAAATTATCAACGTTTTGGCTTTCTGCGGCTTGAGTTATTTTATTCATAAATCCTCCAGTTTTTTAAAAAAAAGAATCAGGTTCTTTTGGTATTTTCTGATGCGCACATAAGTAAATTTACCCAAATAAACACTTTATAAATTGTTGAGGCGTCAGGCTTTATAAATAATTTACATCCTAAAATAATTTCATGACTGCGACTTTATTTTTGCATTTCTAATTTACTGCCGGCGAAAAGCTTTTTTATTTTTCTATACCAAATTAACTATCTCTTGATAGCCATAACTTTGTCTTTTTGGTAAAAATTTGCTCATAAAATGACGCTGTATCACTTGATACAGCTTACATTTCCAGTCGCAATTTTTCCTCAAAAATACTTCGTTAGCGCTATCAAGAGATAGTTA
>CANKYC010000031.1 GCA_947487845.1 Rickettsiales bacterium
TCTTTTTTAACCTCAAATTTCGCCCTATTTTTGCTTATTTTTTAGTAAAATTACTCGCAATATATCCTGATATTGGTCGTAATTTTACTAAAAAAGCGCTAAAAACATGTCAAAATTTGAGGTTAAAAAAGACTTAGGACAGGCTCTTAGAAAAAAATATGAAGCAAGCGTTGGAAAGTCGCCAATTCTGATTTCGCCACTGAACAAAAATTGCCGCAGGATTGTGAGAATCTTTGTCCATGAATTGGAAAAAACTAGAATAGGCTCGCGCGACTTTAAAATTAATGTTCAAAGCCTTATTAATCGCGACAATACAACTCTTGCAATTAAGCAAATTTTTGACGCAACTTTGGCATCCGCTTATGCGACAAAAGAAAATTTATTGATCCAAGTTATGAAAAATGAGATGCAAAATATTTTGTCAGAGTCAGAAATAAAAGCCTTTAAAACTGCAGCTTCAGCGATGACAAAGAATATTCACAATTGTCGGTAGGTTTAAGAATGCGCGGCATTGCCGATCATGGAATTGAGAAAGCGGAGTATGTATTGACGATCATGCGAGCCAGTTGACAAAACATGGATTAACAAAGTCACAAGTTCAAATGATCGCAAAAATTGCCGCTGTTATAAATTCGGTGGCGCAAGTTTTAGTAATCAAAAATCAGGAATAATTATGAAAAATCATCAAGCGTTAGTAAGTCTGGAAAAAGTTTTAGCTAATAGTTATGCGCTATATTTAAAAACCCAAAATTATCACTGGAATGTAGTTGGTGCAAATTTCAAATCACTGCATGAATTATTTAATGAACAATATAATGATTTAGCAGCGGCGATTGATGAAATTGCTGAAAGAATTAGAGCGCTTGGAGTTAAGGTTGACGGCACTTTTGAGAATTTTTCTAAATTGAGCAAAATTAAAAGTGGCGATAAAAATGCTAAAAATGAAGCGATGATCCGTGATTTGATTTCTGGTAATGAAACTGTCGCTGATTTTTTGAAAGAAGGAATTAAAGCAGCGCAAGCGGAACAAGATGAAGGAACGGCAGATTTGCTAATTGGCAGATTAAAAGTTCACGAAAAAGCAATTTGGATGTTGCAGTCTAGTCAGTAGATTTAATCAATTATGGCGCCGTTGCGTAAATCAAATTTTTCTAAGAAATTTTTGTGATTCTAAATTTTTTGAAGACGAAGTTTTGGATGGGATATAAATTTATGTTTTGGTATAGATGTACGTGCGTTTCAAAAAATTTAGAATTGCGAAAAGTTCGACGAAAAAGTTGATTTACGCGACAGCGCCATTATCGATAACCATTTAAGCGCTTATCAGCGGCTTTCAGTTTTTAAACTGGAAGCCGCTTTTTATTATTTAAATTTCTAATTAATCAGAAAGAACTTCGCAATTTCCGTTTGCGATGTAAGCATCTAAACCAACAGTTGTGATTTCTTTATAACGGCTATCACCCAAAACTCTGATTAAAGTGCCAATCGGGCCATCAGATTGAATATTATAAAAAACGCCGGTTTGATTGAATGTAGCTGGGAAAGTTTCGCAGATTTCGCCTTCGCAACGAGTAACGCTTTTAGTTTTTTTATCTAACACGATAAAAGCCTTAACTTCTCTTTTTGGACATTCTCTTTTCGTGCAAAGGAAACCACTTTTTGGTTCGCATCTCAATCTTTCCCAAGCTTTTGCAGCTTTAAAATAAGTTTCTGCTTCCGAGAATAATTTTTGAAAATCGAATGGTTGTATTTTAAGATCGTCTGCCGGATCTTTTTTCTCAGATATTTCGCGTGGCTCTATTTTTAAAGATTCTTTTTTTTCAGTTTTAGCTGCAGCGAAAACTGATGAAGAAGTAAGGGCAAAAATTGCCAATAAAATTGCGGTTAGTTTGATTTTCATGAGATTGAGATAGGTTAATTGATATTGTCAAATTTGAAGATGATTAAGAAAAAAACAATAAGAAATGTTAGACGCTGTTAGTTAATTATTTTTATCCCAGATTTTGTCCTATTTTGGCTTATTTTTTGATAAAATTTAAAAACTGATGGCATTAAAAACTAAAATCTCACCTACAAAAAACGAAATTAAAACCGCAAAAGAATTGGGCTATAAAGCAATGCAATTTAATTTTGTTGTTTCCAAAAATAAAGCTGCTGTAAACTTATGGCAATCAGTCGGATTTAAAATTATTGGTACCATTCCTCAAGGCTTTAACCATAAGGTTTTAGGCTATGTTGATGCTCACATAATGTTTCGCGAAGTATAATTAATTAAAAAATTTAAAAGCAGTGATCAGAGTTAAAGATTTATCTATTTCATTTTCAGGACATGATGTTTTTACCGATGCCAGTTTCATCATTAACGGCCGCGAGAAGGTTGGTTTGATTGGGCGCAACGGAAGTGGCAAATCTACTTTCCTAAAATTAATTCTAAAAAAACTTGAGCCAGATTCGGGCGCGGTAGAAATTCCGCGCGGTTACAGAATTGGGCATTTAGAACAACATATTCACTTCACTCACGAAACAGTTTTAGATGAAATTTGTTCAGTTTTACCAGAAGATCGCGAGCATGAAGGTTGGAAAGGTGAAAATATTTTATATGGCTTGGGCTTTACTTACGACGATCTCTACAAAGATCCCAAGAAATTCTCCGGCGGTTATCAAGTTAAATTAAATTTGGCAAAATTGCTTTTGGTTGAACCACAAATGTTGTTGCTCGACGAACCAACCAACTATCTCGATATCCACTCAATTCGCTGGTTAAAAGAATTTTTAAAAGAATGGGAAGGCGAATTAATTTTAATCACTCACGATCGCGGATTCATGGATGACGTGGTTACACACACTTTAGTAATTCACCGCAAAGCCTTTAAAAAAGTTCCCGGTAACACGCAAGGCATTCGCGAAAAAATTGCCGCTGAAGAAGAAATTTACGAAAAAACTCGCGTCAACGAAGATAAGCAAAGACAAAAAACCCAAGAATGGATTGATCGTTTCGGCGCTAAAGCCAGCATGGCGAGCCGCGCGCAATCACGGGTTAAAATGTTAGAAAAACAAGATGTGAAGGAAAAATTGGCGCATGTTGCAACTCTTGATTTTGAATTCACTCATAATCCTTACGCTAGCAAAGAAAATATGGTTGAAGCTGAAAATCTTGGCTTTGGTTACAACCCAGAACATTTACTGATTCACAATCTTGGCTTCAAAGTTGCTGATGGCGAAAAAATTTGCATCATCGGTAAAAATGGCAAAGGTAAATCAACTTTATTAAAGCTTATCACGCAAGATTTGATCCCGCTTAAAGGCAATATCAAAACCAATACTAAAACTGAAATCGGTTATTTCGGACAAATGAACATTGATCGTCTCGATAAAAATCGTACAGTTTATGAAGAGTTGCAAAAAGTTGATGAAAAACTTCCGATAAGCCGCGTGCGTCAGGTTTGCAGCAACATGATGTTTAACAATGATTTAGCAAATAAGAAAATTTCTGTGCTTTCGGGTGGCGAAAAAAGCCGCGTGATGCTTGGAAAAATTTTGTTGAAAGGTGTGAATTTATTGCTTCTTGATGAACCAACAAATCACCTTGATATGGAATCTTGCGAAGCTCTTTTGGAAGCAATCAAAAACTTCCAAGGTGCGGTAATTGTAGTTACGCACGACGAACATTTCTTAAGACAAATCGCCAATAAATTAATCGTTTTCGATGATAATAAAACTTTCACTTTTGAAGATTCTTACGAATTTTTCTTAAAAAGAATTGGCTGGAAAGATCATTAAAAAATAGAATTGGTTATCCAAAACTGATTTGAAAAAACCGAATTTATATGCCAAAACACGAAGAGCGCGTGGCAAATTACAATAAATTGTCAGCAAGGTTACGCGATATGCCAGATGAAGAAGTTGCAAAACTTTTAGCCTCAGGAAAGCTGGTTGATTCAAGTATGGGTGCCTATGCGCTTGAGATAGACGGAACTCCTGTATTTGCCAAACAAATTGCAATTTCCGATCTTGAGCTTGCCAATAAAAAATCAGATGGAAGCTTCTCAACGGCAAATATTTTCAACTTACCAATCTGCTATCAATATGCTTTTAATTCGGCGGGTTTTGGTGCTGGCAGGGAATTGGCGGCGCATGAAATGACAACTAATTGGGTGCTAAATGGTCAATGCCCTAATTTTCCTATAACCTATGGTTATAAAATGATAGATAGAAATCCTGCACAAGATTTACCATCGGAAGCGCAGCGTGCAGAGTTTAAAAAATATTGGAATGGTTCTGAAGAAATTGAAAATCGCATGGATGCACTTGATGGCGCTAAAAAATCTGTTGTAGTTTTTATGGAGAGTATTCCACAAACATTGAGCTCATATATTCATCCCAAGAAGGAAGAAGAAAGAAAGCCTGATATGGTGAAAGCTGAAGAGGGAATTATCAAAACAACTGCTTTTTTAGAGAGCCAAGGCATGATGCATTTTGATGCCCATTCTGGTAACATTTTAGTTGATTACGAAGGGCAAGTTTGTTTTGCCGATTTTGGTATGGCGCTTTCTAAAGATTTTGAACTAAGTGCAGAAGAGATAAAATTTTTAGAAGACAACTCTGGTTATGATAGATCGCAAGCTCTTTCCAGCCTATGTCGCCATCCTAAAGATAAAGTAACAAAAGCAGAATTACCAATTTTGCCCGAAGTAAAAGAGATGTCGGAGCGCTATGAGCCAATCTCTAGAGAATTTAAAAAATTTTCTGATGCTTTTAAAGATGATGAAACAAAATCAGTCCGATATCCGGCTAAAGAAATGAGTGAATTATATCTGACAATCAAAAATTCTTTTAAAGAGTTACCTACCGAAGAAAAAAATGAATTTGCCAAGAAATTTTCCAGCAGCAAAAAGGTAAAAGAATTTGAGGATGTCGGAAATGATTCTAAAAAATCTTGGGCTGATAAAATCTCAGATTCAAAGCGAGCAAAAGATGATTCTGTAATCAAAAGATAAATAAGGGCGCAATTAAGACCAGAACTACTTCAAACTTAATCTTTCCAGATATTTTCTAATTAAGTAATTTTTTTAGGTCATCGAGCAAAACGCTTTAGCGCGTCGTCGAGATGCTGGCTGGATGATCACGCTAGCGTCTCGACGACGGCCTTGCGGCCTTTGCTCGACGACCTGAGATTCTTTTTTTTCGATGATCTGAAATTCTGGCATAATTAAAAACACTCCCAAGTCACCCTGAGCCTGTCGAAGGGTGATTCAGGCTTCCGACTTGAATCACCCTTCAACAGGCTCAGGGTGACTTGGGAGTATGTTACGCGACAGAATCGTTACGAGGTTCATGAGGATTGAAATAGCAGTAAAAAAACTAAATCACTCCCAACATTTCCACTTCATACATCTTTTTATAAAAACCATCTTGCGCCACCAGCTCTTGATGCGAGCCGATTTCGGCTATTTCGCCGTTTTTGACAAAAATAATTCGATCAGAAGCGGCGACCGAAGAAAGTTTATGCGCGATTGTAATTACGGTTTTTTCTTTGGCTAAATTGGCAATTGCATTGGTGATGTTTTTTTCATTGTGATTGTCGAGCGCCGAAGTTGCTTCATCTAATAATAAAATCGGCGAATCCTTGATAATGGCGCGCGCAATCGCAATTCTTTGACGCTCGCCGCCAGAAAGTTTGATGCCTTTTTCGCCAACTTGATTATGCAGTTTTTGTGGCAAATGATTGATAAAATCGAGCGCCGGATTTTGGGCAATAATTTTTTCAACTTGTTCTTCCGTAATTGATTTATCAACGTAAGCGATATTTTCAAAAATCGTGCCTGAGAAAATAAAACAATCTTGAGAAATATAAGAAAAATTTTGGCGCAGATCAGAAAATGAAAGCGCGCGCATGTCGATTCCGTTCAGTGAAATCATGCCCGAATCAACATCGTAAAAACGTAGTAAAAGTTGCAAAATTGTGCTTTTCCCCGATCCGCTGGAACCGACAATTCCAATTTTTTCATGCGGTTTAATTTGCAGATTAAAGTTTTTTAACACTTCAAAATCTTTGCGACTTGGGTAAGAAAAATTCACATCTTGGAATTTTATCGTAATTTCTTTTGCTAATGGAAATGGATGCGGATGGGCTATTTCTTTGACGGGAGATTGAATTTCCAAAAGCTCGAAAATCCGCGAAGCAGAAGCCGAAGCACTTTGCAATTGTCCAGCAATTTGGCTTAATGAAACCAAAGATGTTGAAGTGATAATTGAATAAAAAATGAAAGAAGAAAGATCGCCAGAAGTGATTTTGCCACTTAACACATCATGTCCGCCAACCCATAAAATCAAAGCGATGCCGCCGAAAGAAAAAGTTATCACAAAAGCAATCATCAATGATTTTATGCGGATTTTTTCGAGCGAAATTTTTAACGATGAATCAACAAAATCAAAAAAATTGCGCGCCTCTTTTTCTTCACACAAATAAGACTGAATTGTTTTGATGCCGCTCACCGTTTCTTCAACATGCGCGCCGACCGACGACAACGCCATTTGCGATTTATTGGAAAGTGATTTGATTGATTTTCCCATAAAAATAATCGGCGAAATGGCGATTGGAATAATTAACATTGTAAGCAAACTAAGTTTGCTGCTGGTGAAAAATAACAAAGAAAGGCCGCCTAAAAAAAACAACGAATTGCGCAGCAAAAATGAAATGGTGTTACTGATTATATTATAAAGCACCGCGGTATCAACCGTAAGGCGCGAAATCACATCGCCAGCTTTGGTTAGTTCAAAAAATTCGGCCGAAACGTGAATGATGTGATTGTAAACTTTTTTGCGCAAATCGGCGATCACTTTTTCCGCCACCGAATTAATCAAGGAAGAGCGATAATAACCGGCAATCGCCATGATGAAAACTGCCAAAATAAAAGTGAGTAAAACCAGATTTAGAAAAAGATGATTCTGCTGCGAAAAACCAAAATCGATCATGTATTTTACGACTTTACCAAAAAATAAAATCATCAGCGCCGTTACAAACAAAGCCGTCGAAGCCAAAATAACTTCGCGTTTGTAAGGCTTAAAAAATGGCAATAATGCAAAAAGATTTTTGAGGTTTAAGCGTTGTTTCTGATTTTGCTGAAAAGCCATTTTGATTATAAAACTAGGTTATTAACCCCATCGAAATCCATAATTTGCGGCGTGATTTTATGCAATTTATCGTGATAACCGATTTCTTTAAGGAGCTGTAAATCAGCATTGGAAGACACTGCGACAACTATTGTGCTTTTTTCAAACTTGGCTTTAGTTGTCGCCATTACTTTTAGAATTGAGTCGCTATAACGGGCATTTCCGATGTAAGAAATATATTTATTGAGTCTTTCTTTTAAGAGTTCCAAAGCAGCATTTTTATCTTTATTGGCGTGATATTCTTCAAAATAAGCACAAGCCTTGAAATCAGCCATGTAAAGCTCTTCAAGGGCAATAAAAGCAACTTCGCAAACAAATGTTTTGGCTTTTTGAGAATCGAAATTTGCTGGCAAGAAATAGTCTTTATTCACCAAAAAACCATTGGCTTTCATGGTTGTCGCTAAATCTGCAACCATTTTCTTAATTATAACATTCGCACTTACATCGCTATTTTCTGTTTTAGCAGGGCTTGCTAGAATTGGCTTAACGTGACTTTCGGTTTTTTGCGCTGCTGAAATTTTTTCAAAAAAATCAGTGATATTTTTAGAAACGCGGCCTAACAAATTTTTATTGGTTTCAACCTCGTTTTTATAACTATCATGAAGTTTTTTATAAAGATCGTTGCCGATTTTGACGATTGAATCTTTACAATCTCGCATCACCGCATCTTGCACCACGCTCCAATCCTTCATGCGTTTTTGCACTTCATCAGTTTTATGAAATGCTAACTCAATTTGTTTTTCTGCCTCAATACGCAGCCTTATTTCGCCTTCTTTTTCTTTTCTTAAATCTGTTATTTCCTGCAATAATTTTTCGATTTTATCGCTGTCGGTTTTTTTCTCTGTTAATAATTGATTTTCAACATCGCGTCTTTCACCAACTTCCTTATCAAGTTTTTGGCGCAAAATAGTAATTTCTGCAGATGTTTTAAGGCGAAAACGAGAATAGCGCAAATAGACAATAATCATCATGAGGGCCATTCCGACATTACTGATTATGATATAAATCATTGTTTGAATTATTTATGTTTAGAAACTATTTTTTGGGGCTTTGACACCTAGAGCCGCAAGTTGTCAATTAACCTAACGTCGTCAAGGTAAACTGCAATAAATATCCTAGACGGTTTTTGATTATCAAGATTTGTAACCAGATTTAGATTTTTTTCTTCGCGAATTTCTAGATAATCAATTTTTTTAAAACCTTTATTTAAAAGTTCTTCTCGTTTTTTTTGCAGAATTTTTTTAACTTCATTCGGCGATTTTTTAACTTCATTTTTTATTTCATTTAGAGTCAAAAAAATCGCTGCCGCCTTTATTTTAGAACTTTCTGACAATCTCTGATTGCGCGAAGACATCGCCAATCCACTTGCTTCTCGAATAATTTCGTGACCTAAAATTTCGAGATCAAAATTAAAATCTTCGACCAATTTTTTAATGATCGCAACTTGTTGAAAATCTTTTTCGCCGAAAATCGCAATATCTGGTTTTATGATGTTAAAAAGTTTTGCCACAATTAATGCTACGCCATCAAAATGGCCAGGGCGCGAGGTTGCGCAAAGGCAATCAACAAGTTTTATTGGCAATAATTTAAAGGCAAAATCATCTTTAAAAATTTCCGAACTTTCCGGCAAAAAAACTTGAGTTGCGCCGGATTTTTTTAAAAGTTCTAAATCTTTTGTAACTTGTCTGGGATATTTTTCGTAATCACTTGAATCATTGAACTGGGCTTTATTAACGAAGATGCTTACAACCACATTTTCAGCAATTTGGCGACCTTTTTTCACCAAAGCCAGATGACCTTCATGTAACGCCCCCATTGTTGGAATGAGGACGATTTTTCTTTCAGCTTTTTTTAATTCAGCCCTAATTTCTGGAATAGTTTTGGCGATAAACATATTTAAATTTTAAAACATAAAGCACGAATAATGCCCGATAAATCAGGCTTCATCTCAACTAATTGAAATCCATTTTTAGTAAAAAATTCAATTATTTTTTCTTGTTGGTTAATGCCGATTTCTAGAATTATCCGACCATTTTCTTTTAAAAAATCTTTAGATTTTGCAGCTATTTTTCTGTAAAAATCAAAACCATCAACGCCTCCGTCCAAAGCCAGATGTGGTTCGTAGGTTTTTACTTCCGGTTCTAAAGTTTCAATTTCTCGCGACGCGATATAAGGTGGATTGGAGATTATTAAGTCAAATTTCAGAAGGTTTTCTGCGCTTTGAGATTGGATAGATCGCGCATCAAGTTTGGGATGACGATATTGGTAATTTGAAGATAAACTCATCTTCCTCTCCGCGTCATCCTGAATTTGGTTTGGGATCTTTAAAGCCGAAAAAAGATCAGATTGCAGCAATTGCAAACGATCTTGAACTTGATGATTTATGACATTTTTTTTAGCAATTTCTAGCGCTTTTTCGCTAATATCAACTCCGGTTCCAAGCGCTGATTTGTAGGCTTTAAGCAAAGTTATAATCAAACATCCTGAACCAACTCCAAGTTCCAAAATTTTTAGCGGATTATTTTTTTGTGGAAAGTTTTCTAGAACCAATTCAATCAAGCTTTCTGAATCCGGACGCGGATCTAAAACATCACAACTTACAAAAAAATCTTCACCAAAAAATTCTCTTTTACCGATAATATGCGAAACCGGTTCGCGGGCGGCGCGGCGTTTGACCATTTTAAAAAAAACTTCCTGCTGCTCATTATTTAATTCAGCATCCGGATTAAAAATTATATGTTCCTTTGAACAAGAAAGGGCGTGAGTTAGTAAGATTAGGGAATCTAATTTACTGTTACTCACGCCCTTTATATCCAAGTCTTTCCGGCTTTGCGATAATGCGTCGGAAATTTTCATTAATTAGAATTTTCCAAGAATTTCGCGAACCGAAGTTTCATTAACCAAAAATTCCAGATTTTTTTCTCTTCTAATGTCAAATTCAGCAATATCATCTTTACTTACCGGATTCTTAGTTGCTAATTCTTTAGAAACCGCGCCAATATTAGCTGCAACTCTTTTTAAGAAATCTTGGTAAGAATCTTGAGTTGGCATTCCACTAACAGTTAAATCGCTAGTTTGAATTTCAGTTGAGGCTGGTTTTTTTTGCTCAACCATTTGCGTAAATCCACTTGAAATATTAGCAATCAAAGCGTCAATTTTTTCAACCTTAACCGTCACCGAACCAGATGGCATATTATCATCAGCGAGAGTATTCATTTCGCCATTGATAAGTATTTTATAAAGTGAGTTAGAAAATTCTAGATTATTGATTTTCATCACTTTGCTATATTGAACTGGAGTTTCCTGAATTTGAGTTGGATCAGTTGGAATTTGTGCTTGTTGCTCAGTTTGGTTTGGAGACATGATATATTCAAAATCAATCATCAAATTGCTTTTAACTGGCACATTTACAGTAGCGGCGGCCATTGCAGCAGCAGCGATATCAGCCGGAGTTGGAGCTGGAATTGGAGCAACCGGAGATGGCGTTCCATCTGGCGCAACAGGAATCGCAGCCGCAGTTGGATCAACAGGATTTGTTGGAACGGCAGGATTAGAATTAGCGGGAGTTGCGGTGGTGGTAGTAGTCACAGTTGCTTGAGGAGCTGTCGCAGGAGTTGGAACATTAGCCGCAGTCGGATCAGCCGGAACGGCGGCTGGAGATGTAACTGTTGTTGTAGTTACAGTAGTAGCGCCGCCAGAAGCTACAACAACATCGCCAGGAGCGGCAGAAGGAACTGGCGCAACTACAGCAGAATTTCCGAGAATAATTTCTCCAGTTTTAATACCTTCGGTAACTTTTTTCTCGAAAGCATTTTTATAAACATCAAGAACATTGAAGCCTTCGATTTCTTTTATGTCAGCAGTAACTTTGGTGGTAATTTTATCATCATCAGCAACTGTAGATTCAAGATTCAAAACTGAACTTGTAGCTGCGTAAACAACATTTTTATCGATGTCAGAAATTTTATAACCGAAATCATGATAAGAAAATTTGGAAATTCTGCCATCAGCAATTGAAGCTTTAATTTCAGGTTCCTTAGTAAATTCAACAGTCATGATATTGCCTTCAGAATCAACTGTAACAGGCTCTGGTAAAGTAACTATAAATTCAGAAGAGAAAATTCCTGTTTTGGCTTCAAGTATTTTTACAATCACTTGGCGCTTATTGAACAATGGACTTGGAATGGTAAATTTGAGATCATGGATCGTGATTTTCTGCGCAAGAGGAAAACCAGAAACCGAAATGTCGCCAGCTGAAATGTTAGCACTATTTTTGCTGATGAAATTTTTCACCTGCTTTTCGACCTGACCAACTTTAAAGAACCAGAATGCGCTATAAACCAGCGCTGAAACAACTAAAAGAATTGCTAATTTAACTACGATATTCTTGCTCATAATTTTATGAATTTAGGTTTTTAAATTGAAACATTACGCGTCTCATCAGGAACTACTAGAGTTAAACCGTCCAACTCTTTGGTCATGATAATTTGACATCCCAATCTTGAAGTCGGACTTAAGCCAAACGCCAAATCAAGCATGTCTTCCTCGTCTTCGGTTGGTTCTTCTAATTTGCTATAAAAATCTTTATCCACAATTACGTGACAAGTTGAGCAGGCAAGAGAACCTTCACAAGCACCTTCAAGTTCGATGTCATTATTGTGAGCAGCTTCAAGAACTGTAGTACCAACTGGAACTATGAATTCTTTTTTTTCTCCTTTGGCGATAAAAATGATTTTTACAGTTTCAGTCATTGCTAGTCTTTGATTGGAAATAATTACAGATTAAAATGTTTTTATAAAAACGGGATTTAAAAAATAAAGAGGTTTACAAAAGTTTTTGCAAAGAAAAATTTCCCATCTCATTTTTGAAAAAAATTTATGATTAAAATTGCACTTTTTCAACCCGATATTGCTGGCAATGTTGGAACAATAATTCGCACTTGTGTTTGTTTTGATGCGGAATTGCATATCATCGAGCCATGCGGCTTTCCATTTGATATGCAGCGCGTAAAGAAATCAGCACTTGATTATATTCATCACGCTAAAATTTTTCGCCACGCTTCTTTTGAAGATTTTTATGCCACCGAAATTGCGGCAAAAAAACAGCGTTTAATTTTGGCCTCAACCAAAGCGAGCGCCGATTATAGAAAATTTGAATTTGTAAAAAATGATTTTTTGATGTTAGGAAGAGAAAGCGCTGGAGTTCCTGAAGAAGTTTTTGCCAAAGCTGATGCAAGAATTTTTATCCCAATGAAAAATAATATGAGATCTCTAAATGTAGCGATTTCTTGCGGAATTATTTTAGCGCGTGCCGTGATGTAAATTTTTTAGGTCACCCTTGTAAAGGTTACCTAATTCGCTGACAGATTAACTAACAATTTTTTAAAAATTGTTCTGGGGTTAATCCTTTTAAAGATTGGTGTGGTCGCATTTGATTGTAGTAAAAAAGATATTTGGTTAACTCATCTCTGAAGTGAT
>CANKYC010000032.1 GCA_947487845.1 Rickettsiales bacterium
ATTCAAGGGCTAAACAGGGGTAAAAAGTTTTTTCGATCTAGAAAAGAATATCTTGATGTCATGCTGAGCCTGTCGAAGCATGATTCTTAAGCGCGGGCTTGAATCATGCTTCGACAGGCTCAGCATGACATCGATTTTTAATTGAAATAGATTAAAAATTCTCAACCGGACAGTAGTGTTTTGTAAGCCCATCCTAACGTTCATGTGAAATTAACTGAATAAAGGCGCTGTCGCGTAAATCAACTTTTTCGTCGAACTTTTCACAATTCTGAATTTTTTGAAACGCACGTACATCTAGGTACGTTTACCTTTCAAAAAATTTAGAGTCACAAAAATTTCTTAGAAAAATTTGATTTACGCAACAGCGCCATAAAATATTTTTTTCTAATTAGCTGGCGCAGGAGCTGGAGCTGCTACTTCTGGAGCTGGAGTGGGTGCGGCTTCCGGATCTACCGCAACTGTTTTCGCTGCTTGTTGCTCTTTATTTTGCATTATACTGCGATATCTCGCGACGTTGGCGTTGTGATCTTTAATGTTAGAAGAAAAGATATGATCGCCTCTGCCGCTCGCAACGAAAAATAAATAATCACTTTGAATCGGGTTTAACACAGCTTTGATTGAAGCCACTCCCGGATTACAAATTGGAGCTGGCGGCAAACCATAAATATGATAAGTGTTGAAAGGAGAATTATTTTGAATGTCGCTGACACGAATTGTGCGTTCCAAACTTTTATCGCCAAAGGTGAAAGAGTAAATAATTGTTGGGTCAGATTGTAATTTCATGTGAGCGCGTAGACGATTGACAAAAACTGATGCAACTTTTGGTCTTTCTGAATCAAGACCAGTTTCTTTTTCAACAATAGAAGCAAGAACCAAAGCTTCTTCTATGGTTTTAACCGGAATTGTTAAATCACGTTGCGCCCACAATTCGTCGATGGTTTTTTTCATCGCATCTTGCATGCGTTTGATCATCGAAATTTTAGTGTCGTTATAAGAATAGAAATAAGTTTCAGGAAGCAATGTTCCCTCTTTGACATGCTCTGGAAGTTGACCAATTAAACCATTGGAACGATCGACCGCCTTAAGAGCGCTATTGGTCGAAAGACCTTCGGCAATAGTAACTTTGCGAAAGAAGATATTTCCACGCACCATTTTGTGGAGTATTTTATAGTAAGAAATATTGCGCTCAAAAAAATATTCACCATAACGAACTTTTGGATCAACGCCTTTAATAAGCTGGGAAATATAAAGAAAGGCAGTTGGGTTCTTCACGATTTTTTCATCATGTAATTTTTCTACAACTTCGCGCAAAGTCATACCGCTTTCAATGATAAATCTCTTATCTTGACTATGGTAAATATTAGGTGCGTTGAAATACATGATGAGGCCGAGCATCAAAACCAGATAACAAAAAACTATTACTGAAAAAGCGGCGCAAAAGGTGAAGATTTTTTTCATCTATTCTACTCGTTTTAACACTAGGCAGGCATTGGTTCCACCAAATCCGAATGAGTTTGAAAGCGCATAATCAATTTTTCTTTTTTTAGCAACTTTAGCCACTAAATCAATATCGCAACCTTCAGATGGATCTTCAAGATTCAGGGTTGGAGGAGCAATATTGTCGCGGATTGCCAAAATAGAAAAGATTGCTTCAACAGCGCCTGCGGCACCAAGTAAGTGACCGATTGCAGATTTAGTTGAAGACATTGAAAGTTTATAAGCGTGATCACCAAAAACTTTTTTTACCGCATTAACTTCAATTTCATCGCCAAGTGGAGTTGAAGTGCCATGGGCATTAATGTAATCAATAGCTTCCGGTTCGATTCCTGCATGTTTTAAAGCTAGTTTCATGGCGTAAGTTGAGCCGCGTCCCGTCGCTTCTGGAGCTGTGATGTGATAGGCATCACCTGACATTCCGTAACCAACAACTTCAGCATAAATTTTAGCGCCGCGTTTTTTGGCATGTTCATATTCTTCTAAAACTACAACACCAGCGCCTTCACCCATTACGAAACCGTCGCGAGCTTTGTCCCAAGGGCGTGAACCTGCGGTTGGATTATCATTAAATCCAGTTGAAAGAGCGCGTAAAGCTGCGAAACCACCAACACCAACTTCGCAAATCGCTGATTCGGCGCCGCCAGCGATCATAACATCAACGTCGCCATATTCGATCATGCGGGCAGAATCGCCAATGGCGTGAGATCCAGAGGCGCAAGCTGTAACAACGGCGTGGTTTGGTCCCATATAGCCATGTTTAATTGAGATTTGTCCGGAAGCTAAATTGATTAAGCTGGAAGGAATGAAAAAAGGGGTGATTTTTTTAACACCTCTTTCTTTCATGTGAACAGTAGTTTTTTCGATTGCCGGAAGACCGCCAATACCAGAACCCATCATAACGCCAGTGCGATATTTTTCTTCATCACTTTCAACTTTCCAGCCTGAATCTTCGATTGCTTGATCAGCTGCTGCGACCGCGAAATGAATGAAGCGATCCATTTTTCTTTGTTCTTTTGTGTCAATATATTTATCGATGTCAAAAAGATCAGGGCCAATGCCATATTTAACTTCGCCGGCGATTTTGCACGGACATTCAGTTGTATCAAAAATGCTGATTGGCCCGATTCCAGATTCAGAGTTGATTAATTTTTTCCAAGTACCTTCAGCAGTTGATGATAAAGGTGTTACCGCGCCAATACCAGTAACGACCACTCTTCTTTTTTGTGACATAAGTTAGGATTTAAAAATGAATTGGGAATTTTGTTTATGAATGAAAAGGCAATTATTTAAGGTAAGAAAAAATATTTTGGCAAGATTTTATCTTGGGTTTAAGGAAGCGACCTTTAATTAAAGCTTAAAAACCAAGTTTTTTAACAACACCAATAATCTCCAAAAATTTCTCATAATTCGTAATTTACTTTTACCGATTTTTTGTCCGTAATCATAAGAAATTGGAATTTCATCAATGCGAAGTCCGAGCCTCGATAATTTAATCAGCAGCTCGCAAGTGTAAGTAAATTCTGGCTCCGTAATAAAATTATCTTTTTCTTGGGCGAAAAGTTTTTGTAATTTTTCAATTTTATAAATGCGATATCCGCTGGTATAATCGAGTAAATTTTTACTGGAAATATTTTTTACCGCAAAAATTTTCTGCAATAAAATCGAAGTTATTTTGCTAATAAATTGTCTATGAAGCGGAAAATCTGCCATTAAACTGCTATCGCAAAAACGAGAGGCTACCAAAAAATCGAGATTATTTTTTTTAAAATGCGTCAGCATTTGCGAAATTTGTTCGGGATTGTGAGTATTATCGGCATCAAGTGAAATTACCAAATCATCAGGGGAAGAATTACTTAAAACCTCCAAAAAAAGCCTTTTATAAGCAAGACCTAAACCTCTTTCGTTTTTCAGAGGTAAAATCTTGATGGAATGAAATTTACCAAACTCTTTCAGAATTTCCGCTGAATTATCTGTTGTACCATCAAGACAGGCGATGATTTGAAATTCATATGGTAAAAGCTGTAATTCATGGCTTAAATTAGTCAGCAATTTTTGTAAATTTTGCGCTTCATTCAAAGCGCAGAAAATGATTTTTATCAATTTAAGTTTTTAGATTTAAGGTTTTAAGATAACGAAGTTTTGTGAATTTCTATTCTGCGCTCTAGGTCTAAAACGGTAATCTTCGAGTTTAAAGTAGCTTTGTTATATGCCAAAGTTCGGTGATTATCCCTTAAGACACAATAGACGTCACCCTTAAGACACAATAGACGTCACCCTGAGCTTGTCGAAGGGTGACATCGAGTTTTTTTGTGAATCAAGGTATAATTACCCAAAGTTCTTTAAATTTTTATTTTTAAAACCAAAAATCTAAATCTAAAACCAAAATCTCTTTCAAGTGGATTTCAAAATAACAAAACATCAATTCGACATAATTATCATCGGTTCCGGAGGCGCTGGCTTAACGGCGGCAATTTCGGCGATAAATTCAGGTGCCAAAAATATTGCTATAATAAGTAAGGTAGTTCCGGGCAATAGTCACACGGTTGCAGCCAAAGGCGGAATTAATGCCGCACTTAGTAATGTTCAAAAAGATGATTGGAAATGGCATGCTTACGATACATTAAAAGGTGCCGATTATTTAGCTGATACTGACGCAGTTGAAATTCTTTGTCGCGAAGCCGAAAGAGCAGTTATTGATTTAGAAAAAATGGGCGTGGTTTTTTCACGTGACAGTTTAGGAAAAATTTCCCAGCGCGCTTATGGTGGTCAAACCACAAATTTCGGCAAAGGTGATGTAGCTTATCGCGCTTGCTATTCTAAAGATAAAACCGGCCACACAATTTTGCACACTTTGCATGAGCAAGCTTTAAAAAAAGGTGTCAGATTTTTTTCAGAATTTTTTGTAACCGATTTATTAATTTCGCAAAACCAGTGCCACGGCTGTTTAACAATCGATTTAAATTCTGGCGAGTTAGTAATTTTTGAAAGCAAAATCACAATTTTGGCAACTGGCGGTTATAGTCAAATTTTTCAAAACACCACTTCGTCTTTAATTTGTAGTGGTGATGGTTCAGCTTTGGTTTTTGAAGAAGGTTTGCCGCTGCAAGATATGGAATTTGTGCAATTTCATCCGACTGGAATTTTTGGTCACGGATTTTTATTAACTGAAGCAGCGCGAGGCGAGGGCGGGTTTTTATTAAATTCCGAGGGCGATCGTTTCATGAAAAAATACGCCCCAAAAATGATGGAATTGGCATCGCGCGACGTTATTGCGCAAGCCATGGCGACAGAAATTTATGAAGGTCGCGGTATTGGAAAAAGTAAAAATTTTCTGCATTTGGATTTACGCCACATTGATGACGAAGTCTTGAAAAACAAGCTTCCGGGAGTTGTTGAACTGGTTAAAAATTTTGCCCGACTTGATGCAAAAAAAGATTTAATCCCAGTTTCGCCGTCAGCGCATTATACGATGGGAGGAATTCCAGCTAATCTTGATTGCGTAGTTTTAGATGGTGAAAAAGAAGTTGTAGGATTAATGGCGATTGGCGAAGCAGCTTGTGTTTCGGTTCATGGAGCGAATCGTTTGGGATGTAATTCTTTATTAGATTTAATTGTTTTTGGAAAAATTGCCGGTGAAAAATCAGCTGAAAAAGTGGTGCCAAAAATTGGAAATAATTTTTCTGGTTTAGCTCAAAAAATTGCCGCGGAAAAAATACAAAAACTAAAATTATTATGGGAGCCAAAAGCCCCCTTAATAGAGGGGCTTTTTAATCGGAATTTGGCGGATCTTAAAAACAAACTCCAGTCCAATAACGAAAAAAACCTAAGCGTATTTCGCGATGAAAAACTTTTGGAAATTGGCTTAAACGAAACTCAAAATCTTTTTAAAATTTTTAAAAATTACCAAATCAGAAATAAATCATTAATTTGGAACGAAGAACTTATCGCTTATCTCGAATTAAAAAATTTATTTCTAAATTCTTTAGCCGCTAATTTTTCAGCGCTAAATCGCCGCGAAAGCCGCGGCGCGCATTATCGCTCTGATTTTAGAAACCGCGATGATGTTAATTTTTTAGCTCATAGTTTGGTAAAAATAAATTCAGCTTCAGAAAATGAGTTGGAATTTTCGCTTAAGGCCGTAAGGTCTAATTCACAAATCCCCGAGCTCAATCTCAATCCTCAACCTAGAAGTTATTAACATGCGATATAGCGCCAATTTAAACGTAATTATAAAAGCCATCGAGAAAGCAACAGCGCACATGCCACGCGATTTTATCGAACTTGAAAATTTGCAATCAAACCCAACTTCAGCAAATAAATTTGCTAATTCATGCTATAATCGCGTGAAGAAAATTTTGGCGGAAGATTTATCAAAATTTCGCCCCGATTATAATTTAATTTTTTCTGACGGTGAAAAAATCATCAAAAATAAAAATGCTGAATTTTCTTACATAATTTTTCCAGTTGACGGCATGAATAACATGACGCGTTCTAACCCTGATTTTACTGTTGCAATCGCTCTTGAACATGTGAATGAAACAGGACAAAAAGAATCAATTTCAGTTGCGATCAGCAAAATTTTTGGTGGCGAACTTTATTACTGTGAAAAAGGTTTTGGCGCATATTTAAATAATCGTAGAATTCGCGTTTCCAAAAGAACCAATTCGGAAGCAATTATTGCTGCAACCGAAGATCAGGCTGAACTTGCAAAAAGATTAGAAGGTAAAAATTTCTCAATTCGTTCTTACGGTTGCAGAAGTTTAGAATTGGCTTATTTAGCGGCTGCGCGCCTTGAAATGGGCTTGTTTAAAAAACAGGATTGCGAATTATTAAAACCATTTTTGCTTTTGGTTCGTGAAGCCGGCGGCAAAATTTCTGAAGAAGAAAAATTTATTTTAGCGAGCAATTAATGCAATTTATTGATGAAGCAAAAGTCTGCCTCAAAGCAGGAGACGGTGGAAACGGCGCTTCTAGTTTCAGACGTGAAAAATTTATCCCGCGCGGCGGCCCAGATGGCGGAGACGGCGGACGTGGCGGCAGCATAGTTTTTGAATGTGTAAAAGATTTAAATACTTTAATCGATTTTCGTTTTCAGCAGCATTTCATTGCTAAAAATGGCGTGAAAGGAAAGGGCGCCAATAAAAATGGTCCTTCCGGTGACGATATGATTTTGCGCGTTCCAGTTGGAACTCAAGTTTTTGCCGAAGAATCAGGCGAAATTATTGCTGATTTAATGACTGATGGCGAAAGAGTGACAATCGCCAAAGGTGGTCGCGGCGGACTTGGAAACTCAAATTTCAAAAGCTCAACCAATCGCGCGCCAACTTTTGCCCAACAAGGTGAAGAAGGCGAAAAACTTTGGGTGAATTTAAGATTAAAACTTTTATCCGACGCTGGATTATTAGGCATGCCAAATGCAGGAAAATCAACGTTTTTGGCTGCAACAACAAGAGCGAAACCAAAAATTGCCGATTATCCTTTTACAACTCTAAAGCCGCAACTTGGGGTGGTTTATGTTGATAACCATGAATTTGTTTTGGCGGACATTCCGGGTTTAATTGCTGGCGCTTCTGAAGGCAAAGGTCTTGGAGATCGATTTCTAAAACACGTTGAAAGATGCGGCGTTTTATTACATTTGATCGATTCTTCCGCGGAAGATGTGGTTGACAATTATCGCGTGATTAGAACCGAATTAATGGGCTACAGCCCTGAATTGGCCCAAAAGCCTGAAGTTTTGGTTTTAAATAAAATTGATCTTTTGGATGAGGACGAACGAAAGGAAAAAATTGCCGCTTTAAGAAAATATTTGAAGAAAAATGGTGATAAAAAACCTGAAGTTTTAGCAATTTCTGGTGTTACTGGTGAAGGCGTGGAACAAGTTTTAAGAGCGCTTTATAAGAAAATTGAGACTTATAGAAAAGCTCAAGATGATGAAGTGGTGGAAGTTAAAGTTATAAATTAGTTCGTCACAAATAAATTTTTTAATGAATAAAACTAAAAAACTTGGAACAGCATTAATTACGGGAGCCGCCAAGAGAATCGGGCGTGAAATGGCGTTAAATCTTGCCGAAATGGGATATGATTTAATAATTGTTTACAGAAATTCCAAAGAAGAGGCTCAAAATTTAGTTAAAGAAATCACCAAAAAATTCGCAGTAAAATGTGAAATTTTTAAATGTGATTTAAGCGATGTTTCGCAAACAAAAAAACTCGCAGAATTCGCCAAAGACAATTTCCCAAGCTGGAATCTTTTAATCAATAACGCCTCAATTTTTAATAAATCAAAATTCCTCACCGCTCCAGAATCGGAGCTGATGGATAATATGAACATTCATCTATTTTCTCCGCTAATTTTGGCGAAAGAATTTGCAAAACATGTTGCAAAAAATTCGATCAAAAACGCGCAGATAATTAACATGATTGATAAAAATATCGCGCGCATTGATACCAATTATTTTTATTATTTATTAAGTAAAAAATCTTTGGCCGAATTTACTAAAATGCTGGCAGTTGAAATCGCGCCGCAAATTAGAGTAAATGGCATCGCACCCGGTTTTATTTTAAACTCAGTTTGTGAAGAAAATCCTTCTCTTGAAACCCAAAATCTGATCAAAAAAATCCCGATGAAAGCGCAAGGCGAAATTGAAAATATTTGGCAGGCAATGGAATTTTTGTTAAAAAATAAATTTGTTACGGGACAAATTTTATTTATCGACGGAGGCGCTAGTTTAAATCATGCAGGATAATTTAGAACCTTTGGGAATATTTGCGGGACGCGGAATTTTACCACAAATGCTGATTCGCGAATGCCAGAAAAAAAGTCGCAAATTTGTGTTATTTTTATTGGAATCAGAAACTTACGAAATTGATTATTCGCCTCACAAGCCAATCAAATTGCCTTACGGCGCGATTGAAAAATTTTTGCAGGCGGTAAAAGAAAATGGCATTAAAGAATTAGTTTTTATTGGCGCTGTAAATAAGCCGAATTTTTCTTCGTTAAAAGTTGATAAAACCGGCGCAATTTTATTGGCTAAAATTCTGGCTAATAAAATTTTGGGCGACGACGCCGTTCTTCGCGCCGTAATTGGTTTTTTTGAAAAGCAGGGTTTGAAAATTTTACAAATTAATCAGCTTTTAGATTGCGTTGTTTCGCAAAAATCAACTCTAACTAAAATTTCGGCGAGCAAAGAAAATCTCGTAGATATTGCGCTTGGCGTGGAGGCGATTAAAACTTTTTCCAATTTTGATGTTGGTCAAAGTTTAGTAATTGCGCAAAAACAGATTATCGCGGTTGAAGCGTTGGAAGGCACGGATCAAATGATCAAAAGATGCGCTGGTTTGAAAGTTGATTATAAGCATAATGCAGTTTTGGTGAAAATGAAAAAGCGCGGTCAAAGCATGAAAGCAGATTTGCCAGCGATTGGCGTGGCGACAATTCAGAATTGTTTTGATTCAGGGATTATTGGGATTGCGATTCAGGCCAATTCGACGCTGGTTTTAGAAAAAGAAGAAGTGATTAAAAAAGCCAATGAACTTGGGTTATTTTTGATGGTGATCTAAATTAATATTTAATGGTCTTAAAAATCCTGAAACTTCCAGAAATAACTAAATCTTTTCCTGCGGAAGTAAAAACTCTTTTTCAAGTTTTTAACTCTGAAATCCGCTTAGTTGGCGGTTGTGTGCGCGATCTTCTTTTGAAGAAAAAAATCGCTGATTTTGATTTTGCGACCAAACTTTTGCCCGATCAAATCATAAAAATTCTTGAAAAAAATCATCTCAAAGCCATTCCAACTGGCATAAAATTCGGCACAATTACTGCGGTTGTGAATCATAAAAATTTCGAAATCACCACTTTAAGAAAAGATAATGAAACCGATGGTCGCCATTGCGAGCCAGAATTTATTGATGATTATGAGTTAGACGCCACGCGGCGCGATTTTACTATGAATGCGCTTTATCTCGATGAAGCAGGAAATATTTATGATTATTTTGACGGAATTTCGGATCTAAATAATCAGGAAATAAAATTTATTGATGATGCAAATAAGCGAATCAAAGAAGATTATTTACGTATTTTGCGCTTTTTTAGGTTTAGTTGCAAATATGCCAAAAAGCTTGATAGAGAAGGGCTTGCGGCCTGCGTTTTGCAAAAAGAAAATTTAAAAAAATTATCGCGCGAAAGAATAAGATCGGAATTTTTAAAGATTGTTGGAAATGAAAATAAAGAAAATTTACTTAAGATTTTACAGGTTTTAAAAGATCAAAAAATCAGTGCTGAAATTTTTTCAGCAAGGCTTGAAATTGAAGCTTTGGCACGCCTTTTTGAAATTGAAAAAAAACTGGAATTTTCCACAAATTTAAAGTTGAAACTAGCAGTTTTGTTTTTGAATGAAAATTTTGATTTGAAAGTTTTTGCTCGGGAAATTTGTGCGACGAATTTGGAGAAAAAATATTTGCAGCTTGTGAATTTTTATTCCGCTTCAAGTTTGAATGAGTTAAAAACTCTTTTGGCTTTTGAAGAAAAAAATTTGGTTTTGGATCTTTATCTATTTGCTTTGGCGAGAAATAACCAATCATTAAAAACTGATGAAGCTAAAAAAAATATCGAGTTTTTTCAAAATTTTTCTTTGCCGAATTTTCCACTTAACGGTGACGATTTAATGCAACTTGGATTCAAAGGTAGCGCGGTTGGAGATGCGATGAAAAAAGCAAAAGTTTTTTGGGCGCAGAATGGTTTTTTATTGAAAAAAGAAGATTTAATTAAGTTTGTTTTGGGATCTATAACAAACTTAAATTTCTCATTTTAATAACATCAATCACCCGCAATTGACTTTAAATCTTGGCAAAATTACGTTTCGCGCCCAATTTTACCAAGAGCCACAATTTTAATTCTTAAAAATGGCAACATCAAAACAAGAGCAGCTCTACAACGAAATCGTTGAATATTATTCCTATGCCGATCGCCTGATTAGAGCGGCTGAAGATAGTACTCACAAATTGGCTGAACAACAATTTGCCATTGTGGAAGATGTGGCGACGCGTCTCGAAGATTGTGCCGACAAGCTTACAACTCAATATATTGATTTTGTAAAAACCGGTCAGCCCGACAAGGTTATTGAAGAAGTTAGAAAATCTTTAAATGGCATCGCTTCTAAAATAGAGGAATGTCGCAATAAAATTTTGATGCTCTATCAGGAAAAAGACGAAAATCACAAAACAATATTATAGTTTAAAATGAGTAAACTCCAAAATATTATAACCGCTCTTGCGCCCGATTTGAAGCGGGTTGACAAGATAATTCTGGAATTTGCTGTTGGAAAATCGTCTTTAATTTCTGAAATTTCTAATCACTTAATTTCTTCCGGTGGCAAAAGAATTCGCCCAATTTTATTAATTTTAGCGGCTAAATTATGCGGCACCAAAACTGGCGAAGATCATCATAATTTAGCAGCCGCAGTTGAATTAATTCACAGCGCCACTTTGCTTCATGATGATGTTGTTGATGTTAGCGAGGTGCGTCGCGGCAAAAAAACCGCCAATGCAATTTGGGATAATAAAGCAACAATTTTGGTGGGAGATTATTTATTTTCGATTGCCTTTCAATTAATGGTTAGAAGTAAAAATCTACGCGTGCTTGATTTACTTGCTAAAGCTTCGTCAATAATGGCTGACGGCGAAGTTATGCAGCTTGAAAATTCTAACGATATCAGGCTTACCGAAGAAAAATATTTAGAGATTATTTTTGGTAAAACCGCGGTGCTTTTTTCAGCGGCTTGCGAGTCGGGAGCTTTGATTAACAATTGCTCGGAAGAAAAAACTATCGCCTTGGGAAATTTTGGAAAACATTTGGGAACGGTTTTTCAAATTGTTGACGATATTCTCGATTATAATTCTAAAGAATCAGTTTTAGGAAAAGATGTTGGCAATGATTTTTTTGAAGGAAAAGTTACTTTGCCAATTATTCTAACTTACAAAGCCGCTTCTGAAAAAGAGCGCAGATTTATTTCCGAAATCTTCACAAAAAACTTGCTTACAACCGAAAGAAATCAAAATGATTTTAATGAGATTTTAAATCTGATTAAAAAACACGGTGGTCTTGAATTTTCACGAGAACTCGCGGAAGCCAATCGTGACATGGCTTTAAAAGAACTCGATATTTTTTCTGATTCTTCTTTCAAAGAAGATTTAATTACAATTTTAGATTACTCGCTAGCTAGGATTTTTTAATGAAATTTATTAACCATATCACAAAAATCGCGGTCATCATTGCGATTTACGCAATTTTTATGCTGATATCGCTGCGCCAATGCAAAGCGCAGGTGATTGATAGCGCCTTTTATCAATGGCAGGTTTATGAAATTCAGGAAAATGAATTGGAATATAAAAAATGTTACATCGTTTCGCATCCAATAAAATCTGATTCTGATCACAGCTCGCGCCAAAAACCTTATATCATGATTGCCCGATATCAAAAAGATCGCTCTGAAGAAGTCAGTGTTTTCGCTGGTTTTGAATATAAATTAAATAGCGAAGTTTTTGTTTTAATTGATGATTCGCAGTTCAAATTATTGGCTAAAAAAGATATAGCTTGGGCAAAAACCAAAACCGAAGATATTCAAATTATTGAATCAATGCTGAATGATGGCGCGATTAAAGTCAGAAGCGATTCAGCGATTGGAACTTACGCCGTTGATGAATATTCGCTTAAAGGAATAACGCGTGCTTACGCGCGGATGCGAGAAATTTGTAAGTAA
>CANKYC010000033.1 GCA_947487845.1 Rickettsiales bacterium
AACCCCATTTGCCATAGCTGCTGACATAGTTTTATTACCAATCACACTTCCTTTATTTGTTTACCAACAGGTTAAAGAATCCCAAACCCCTCATTTTTGCCAAGGCGAATTTTGTGGTTATGATAAACTAAAATCAGATAATAGTTCGAAAAAAAAGAGTAATTTTTGAGATCGCAAGTTAGCGTCTCGAAGGCTTAATAAAGCGCTTTGCTCGATATTTAAATCCTAAAATCTTCTCCCAAATAAACTTTCCGCACTTGCTCATTTTCAACAATCGCGTCTTTTGAACCGGAAGTTAAAATCATTCCATCATAAACAATATAAGCGCGATCAACTATTGATAAGGTTTCACGCACATTATGATCGGTAATTAAAACGCCAATTCCACGATTTTTTAAATGTCCAACCATCACGCGAATGTCATTAACCGCAATTGGATCAACACCGGCGAAAGGTTCGTCAAGCAAGATGAAAGAAGGATTTGTCGCCAAAGCACGCGCAATTTCCACCCTTCTTCTTTCGCCACCCGAAAGTGCCAGAGCGTGTGATTTACGAATGTGAGTAATTGAAAATTCTTCTAATAATTCTTCCAATTTCTGGCGACGTTTTTTCTCGTTATTTTCGGTAATTTGCAAAATGGAATAAATATTATCTTCAACATTCATGCCGCGAAAAATCGAAGCTTCTTGCGGCAAATATCCAATACCAAGGCGCGCGCGCTGATACATTGGCATTTTAGTAATATCAAGTTGATCGATAAAAATATTTCCCGATCCCACTTCGATCAAACCAACAATCATGTAAAAACAGGTAGTTTTTCCAGCACCATTTGGGCCTAAAAGCCCAACAACTTCGCCCTGCGCAATGTCCAGACTAATGTCGCGAATCACCACTTTTTTACCGTATGATTTGCTTAAATTTTTAGCGCTTAAAGTTGTCTTGCTCATTTTTTTCTTTTTTTGATTTTTTCATTTCTTTTTTGCGATCAGGGAAATCATCGCCAATTACAACTACAACTCGCTTATCGCCACCATTTCCGGTGATTGAAGTTTCATCTTTTTGACCGACAAATTTACCTTTTTTAGTAACCAAATCATAAATGAATTTATTGCCGCTGGCAATTGAAGTGCCGTTATTCACGATCACGTTTTTTTCTAAAACAAAAATATTTTTAGATGGTTCGTAATAGCCATTGTCGCCGCTTGCGACAAAATCTTCGCTAAAAATTTTGACATTATCTTGGGCGATAATTTTTTTTATCGAAGATTTTTGGCCATTGGCTTGCGACTTTTCTTCATAAAGCACAGTCATTTTATTGGCCAGCAAACTGCTATCATCTTTTTCAACAGTTACATTGTTGATAAAGTTAATAACTTGAGATTTTCTCTTGATGTCGATTATGTCAGATCTTATTCTGGTTGGCGTTTCAGGCTTAGATTTAGTCGCCGCTTGCGCAGATGCGACATCCACAAAAAACAAAATTTCACAAAGAATTATGAAAAAACTAGATCTGAAATTTAATTGGAAACGTTTCACTTTTGTTATTTTTGCTTGCGTTACAGTAATTTTTGTAATCTTGCGAACACCACAAAACATTGATGCCAAGGAGATTCTCGAATTTAACCGCGATCTTAAAAACTACAACGCCAAATTACAGGTTTTCGATTCCAACAACAAAGAAATCACCCAATTTTCAATCGCAATCGCCGATTCTGATGAAAAAAAAATGTATGGCTTAATGAATTTGGACCATTTGCAAGAAGATTGCGGGATGCTTTTTCCTTTTTATAAAAGCCAAGTAATTGTGATGTGGATGAAAAACACCCGTATTGCGCTCGACATGCTTTTCATCGATAAAAATAACGAAATCGCCACAATTGTAACCAATACCAAACCTTATTCGCTCGATATAATTTCTTCCGAAAAAGAGGTCAAAAAAGTTTTAGAAATTAATGCCGGTTTAGTAAAAAAATTCGGTATAAAAGTTGGGCAGAAAATTAAAATTTCTAGTTAAATGAAAATTTTTTTAGTTGAAAAAAAAATCACCAATAATCTTGCTGGCCTTGAAAAATCAAGCTTCTACAAGTTTTTAACCAAGGCGCAAGATTCTGATAAAGATATTAGCAAAATCGTAAGTGAAATTATTTTAGAAGTTAAAAAAAGCGGCGACAAAGCTTTGGTTTCTTACTCCAATAAATTCGACAAAACTTCTTACAAAAAAGCTGAAGATTTTTTAGTTACGCCGCAAGAAATTGCTGCCGCTGAAAAAACGCTAAATAAAGATGTAAAAGCAGCTTTAAAAACTGCTTATAAGCGCATTGAAAATTATCACAAAAAACAGCTGCCAAAAGATTTTAATTTTACCGATGAAACCGGCGTGCGCCTTGGAAACATCTGGCGCGCCATTAGTTCAATTGGCGTTTATACTCCGGGTGGAAGCGCTTCTTATCCCAGTTCAGTTTTAATGTCGGCGGTTCCAGCAATTGTTGCGGGCGTTGAAGAAATCACAATGTGCGCACCAGCAAGTTCGGGTAAAATTAATCCAGCAGTTTTATTTGCGGCAAAACTTTGCGGCATTAAAAAAATCTATAAAATCGGCGGCGCGCAAGCAGTTGCGGCTTTGACTTATGGAACAAAAACCATTTCTAAAGTTGATAAAATTGTTGGTCCGGGAAATTCATTTGTTGCCACCGCCAAAAAAATTGTTTTCGGTGATGTTGGAATTGACATGATCGCCGGCCCAACTGACGTAACAATCATTGCCGATAAAACCGCCCATTCCGATTGGATTGCAGCGGATGCACTTTCGCAACTCGAACATGGGCCTGATTCTAAAGCATTTATAATTACTGATGATCAAAATTTTGCTTCAAGAATTTCAGCGGCAATTAATAGTTTAAAAGAGAGTTTACCGCGCAAAGAAATAATTGAAAAATCTTTGGAAAATTCGGCAATTTTTGTTGTGAAAAATCTGTCCGATGCAATTCACATCGCCAATTTTATTGCCCCCGAACATTTGGAAATCGCCACCAAAAACTGTGAAACTTTTGTGCCGAAAATTAAAAATGCTGGTGCGATTTTTTTAGGAAATTATTCGCCAGAAAGCATTGGCGATTATATGGCGGGACCAAGTCACACTTTACCTACTTCATCTTCGGCAAAATTTTCGAGCGGACTTTCAGTTTTTGATTTTTTAAAAAGAATTTCGCTGATTTCTTGCGATAAAAAATCTTTTGATAAACTTGCTAAAGCTACGTCAGTTCTGGCTGAATGCGAGGGTTTGCAAGCTCATAAATTGAGTGTTGATATTCGCAAAAAATAAAAATGTATTTTTTTTAACATCGCAAAACCCCCCAACCCCCCTTGACAGGGGGGCTTTTAGACCGAACTCGGATTAAACCCCCCCATTTGACAGGGGGGCTTTTAGACCGAACTCGGATTAACCCCCCCCCTTTTTTTTTGACAGGGGGGCTTTTAGACCGAGCTCGGATTAAAGCCCCCCTGTCAAGGGGGGTTGGGGGGTTTTACGGGGTTTTGGTAAGATTCAAAAATAAAAATTATGAAAAAATTTCTTTCCCTGCTTTTACTCGCATCATTCCTATTTTCTTGCGCCGCCAATAAGGATGATGAAAAAACCAATGCTGAAATGGCTTACGCCAAAGCTCACAAACTTTTAAAATCAAAAAGTTACAGCGAAGCTGCTGAACAATTTGAGAAAATCGATGATGAATTTCCTTTTTCAAAATGGGCGATTAAAGGTCAAACCATGGCGGTTTATGCCCGATATAAGGATGAAAATTACGCCAAGCTTTTGCCGGTAGTTGACGATTTCTTGCGCTTAAATCCAAATAGCGAATATGTGCCTTACATGATTTATATGAAAGGTTTAACTTACTATAATCAGATTCCCGAAATCGATCGCGCTCAAGATAATACTCAACAAGCTTCGTTTATTTTCCGCGAATTAATCGCCAGATTTCCGGCCAGCGATTATGCTGCCGACGCTAGAGAAAAGCTTGATTTCGTTGATGAACATTTAGCTGGCGCCAAAATGTCAGTTGGGCGTTACCAAATTAAAAGCCTCAATTATGTTGGAGCGATTGTCAGTTTTCGCGAAATAATTTCGCGCTATCGCCAAACCAATCAAGTGGCGGAGGCTTATTTTCGTTTGGCTGAAATTTATTATAAAATTGGTTTAAAAGTTGAAGGCAAAAAGGCTTATAAAAACTTAAAATTAGGCTATCCGCAAAGCGAGTGGCTTAAAATGGCCGACAAAAATGGATATTAAATTCGGGCAAAAACATATTTGGCTGCCTTATACCCAAATGCAAAATCATTTGCCGCAGCTTGAAATTAAAAGCGCCAAAGCTTCCGAAATTTTCCTAAAAGATGGTCGCGTTTTAATCGACGGAATTGCCTCGTGGTGGAGCGCGGCGCATGGTTATAATCACCCTCACCTAATTAAAGAAATTTGCCGCCAAGCGAAAATTTTGCCGCATATTATGATGGCGGGTTTTGCTAATGATGAAACTTACAAATTAGCGCATCGTCTTTGTCAATTTAGCAAAATGGATCGCGTATTTTTTTCTGATTCTGGTTCGGTAGCAATTGAAGTGGCGATGAAAATTTGTTGGCAGTTTCATATTAATCGCGGCGAAAATGCCAAAATAAAATTTATTTCTTTTAAAAATTCCTATCACGGCGACACAACGGGCGCAATGTCTTTGGCTGATTTAAATTCGGGAATGCATCAGAAATTTGCAAAAATTCTACTTAAAAATTTCTCGCTCGATTTGCCGCAAAATGAAAATGACTTAAATAAATTCGAGCAATTTGTTAAAGAAAATAAAAATATTTTAGCCGGAATTTTTATTGAGCCTTTAATTCAATGCGCTGGCGGCATGGTTTTTCATGATGTCGAAATTTTGCGCCAAATTTTTAATATCGCCAAAAAACACCAAATTTTATTTATCGCCGATGAATGCGCCGTTGGTTTTTATCGCACGGGCAAAAAATTTGCGCTCGATCACGCCAATATTAAACCCGATATTTTGGTTTTGGGAAAAGCTTTAACTGGCGGCGCTGTAACACTTGCGGCAACTTTGGTTAATGAAGAAATTTTCAGCGCTTTTTTAAACGATTCGCTAAATTTTGCTTTAATGCACGGCCCGACTTTTATGGGAAATCCTTTGGCGGCAGCGGCGGCAAATGCGTCGCTCGATTTGTTTGAAAAAACTAATTACGAGAAAAAAGTTTTAAGCGATGAAAATTTTTTGCAAAAGGAACTTAAAAAATGCCGTAATTTAAAAAATGTTAAAGATGTTCGAGTTCTTGGCGCTGTAGGAGTTGTGGAAATTGATGGTGATTTTAATAAAATGATCGAGTTAAGAAAAAAATTCGTTGAAAAGGGAATTTTTTTACGACCTTTTGCCAATTGTATTTACGCAATGCCGGCGCTTAATATTAAGAAAAAGCAATTGCAAAAAATTACAGATGGAATTTTAGAAGTTCTTTCTTGAAATAAAATTAATTAGTTAACAGTGTAAAAACAGCTTCGCCAACTTTCAAAAAATTCATTTCCATTCAATGAAAAAATCTCCAAACAAATTTCGCAGCGCTTTTTCTTTATTAGAAATTTCCATAACTTTAATAATTGTTGGCGTAATTCTCGTTGTTATCCTAAGTTCTTCTTCGATTTATTCTAATTACAAATTAGAAACCGCCAGAAATTTTACCGCATCTTCCGATGTTTCATCAATACAAGGTCTGATTTTATGGCTTGATGCCACGGCCGAAAAAAGCTTTAATTATAACGAGCGAGAAGATAATGGCGCGATTAGCGCTTGGTTCGATACTAATCCAACCGCAAATGCAAACAACGCCGCCCAAAGCAGCGCGGCGGCAAGGCCACTATATATAACTGATGCAATCAATAATTTACCAGCGCTGAAATTTGATGGTATCAATGATTTTCTTAGACTTTCAAGCTATAAAGCCAGCTTTAATGACGCTCCCGAAACTGCGAATAATTTTACAATTTTTGTCGTCGCCAAACCCAACGCCACCGATTCTCTTTCAATCGAAAGCACATCGGGAACAGCGGGAACAACAACTCCTGGTAAAAAATATCTTTTATATCCAGAAAATGGAGGCACTATTTATTCCAAGGTATATGCTGCGGGCAGTGGAATTGCGATGGGAACAAATGGAATTTCAGTTTACGAACATTTTGCATACAACTTGCCGCCAGTTTTAGTTTATGCAACCAGCGCAACCAGTCCCACAATTATTGAAGTTGATTATACTAACAAAGTTCCTTCTCTTTATATTAATGGCGCCTTAGTTCGCAAAACTGCGCAAGGTCCAACTAATTATGTTTTTCCAACTTTTCGTATTGGAGGTGGTCAATATGGTTATTATTCTGGATATATTGCGGAAATCATTATTTATAATCGGGTTTTACTAGATGATGAAAGAGAATCTGTGGCGAAATATTTAAGCAAAAAATGGGGGATTAGGTTGAGTTAGGATTGGAGTTTAATTATGCCCATTTTTTGAGCAAATTTTTACCAAAAAGACAAAGTTAGGCGCTATCAAGAGGTGTAATTAACAAATTTTTCCTTAAAAATCTTTTGTTCGCTGGAAATATAAATTTGTGTTTTGGTATAACCAAATGAAATCTATGCTGGCTTGAGGCGGTGACGAAAATTAGTTATTCCTTATAAAACTCTTCAATCACTTCATTATATTTTTCTTCCAAGACATTTCTTTTTAATTTCATCGAAGGCGTAATGTCGCCGGACTCGATGGAGATTTGATTTGAAGAGATGAAAAATTTTTGAATTTGTTGCCAGTGATCAAGATTTTTATTCATTTCATCGATATTTTTCTGCACAAAATTATGCAAATTTTTCGACTTTAAAAAAGCTTCATCATTGCCGTCAAAACCAAATCTGGCTTTAGTTTTTTTCAAAAGATCGAAATCTGGAAATAACAAAACCGAAACAAATCTTCTTCCTTCCGCAACCACAACTGCGCCAGCTAAAAATCCAAGGCGCTGCATTAATTGATGTTCTAGCGGAATTGGACTTACATATTTACCGTTGGCAGTTTTAAAAATTTCTTTTTTACGGCCGATAATTTTTATATAACCTGCCGCATCAATTTTGGCCAAATCACCGGTATGAAGCCAACCTTTAACGATAACTTCTGCCGTTTTATCCGGCTGTCCGTGATAGCCGCGCATAATATTGGGGCCGCGCGCGAGCAATTCGCCATCGCGAGCAATTCTTAATTCAACCGAAGGAAAAGCTTTACCAACAGTTCCGAATTTATAATTTCTTTGGCAATTCGCAGTTAAAACTGGCGAACTTTCAGTCATGCCATAACCGCAATATATTTTAATTCCAACATTTTGATAAAAACGCTCTAAATCTTCTGATAGCGCAGCTCCGCCGCAAATTATCATTCGTATATTTCCACCCAAAGCAGCGCGGAATTTTTTGTAAATTAATGTGTCAAAAATAGCGTCAAAAATGTTAGGAAAAGTTTTTACATTTTTGCTTAAAGCGCGTTTCAAAGCAATTTTGCCGATAATTTTTTTGAAAAAATTTCCAGAATTAATTCCATCTTCAATTCCGATAAAAACTTTTTCTAAAACTCGCGGAACTACTGTCATCAAGTTTGGCTGGATTTCTTTTAAAAGCTTTGCGACATTTTTTACATCATCAGCAAAATGAATTGAAATGCCGCGCGTTATATAAAACATCATCACCATGCGCTCAAAAATATGAGCTAAAGGCAGGAAAGACAAAGCGATATCTTCTTTGGGAAGTGGAAAAAATGTTGCGGTATCTTTAATTTGCGAAACCAGATTTTGATGAGTCAATTCAATGCCTTTCGGTCTTCCGGTACTTCCTGAAGTGTAAATTATTGTTGCCAGATCTTGCGGATCGGTTTTTTTAACTAAGCTTTCAAAATCATATTTTTCATCTTGCGCAGCCTGTTTTCCTAATTCCATCACATCTTCAAAACTAATCGTATCTTTGGTTTTAAAACCGTAAGTAATAATTTTTACATCAATATTTTCTTTTTTTGCCGTTTCGCAAAATTCACGATTATCGGTAAAAACATATTTCACATCAGAGTCAGAAATTTCATAAAGTAGATTTTCTTTTGAGATGTTGAAAAAAATTGGAACTGTTATCGCGCCCGCTAAAATAGAGCCCAAATCAACAATTAACCAAATCGGATTTTGATAAGAAAAATTGGCAATCCTTTGGTTTTTGCGAATTCCTAATTCACGCAAACCGCAAGCAAAATGAAAACAATCTTCTTTAAATTTTTGATTAGAAAAACTGCGAACTTGACCATCTTCCTTAAAATTAAAAGCTTTTGGGTTATTGTGTTTAGCGGCTTGAAATGAAATTAATTCGGCAAGAGTTAAGAAATTTTTCATTTAAAAAAATTGTGAAATTAAGCGCCACAACATCGCGAGTTTACGGTTGAGAACCTCATGATTATTGAGGTAAAGACGCAAATAATGATCAATATGCGCTTGCTTAGCGAAATAAAGACAAACTACTATCAAAAACATTAGCGAGAAATAATTAGAAAGCGCATCAAAAAATCCGGGACGCACAATTTCGTCGGCGATTTTTATTTGTTCAACTTTTTTCATTCTGCTTTTGGTTCGCGGATGAGTTGAAAAAAGTGTGAAATAGCCACTTTCACCAAGCATTGACAAAGCAACAACCATGTTGCGCCCGCCAAATGCTTTTGCTGATTGACGATCGCAGCGATATTCAATTGAGCGTGAAATGAAGCGGCGCAAAAATTCATATAAATTATAAACTACAAAACGATTAAAAGCGGTGATTACTAAATTTAAAATCCAGTAAGTTTTGCGCATTGTATAAACTGAAGTTTCGCTTCCAATCGGCATCATTCTAGCGCCGCGAATGATTAAGCTGAAAATAAAATATAAAATTGTTGAAACGAAATTAGTAACTTTTTGATTAGTTAAAATTAGAAAAGTCGGGAGAAAATCTTTATTTACTAAATGCGACATTTCATGGCCAATTACACTACGAAGTGCATATAAAAACTGTTTCGGATCTGGGCATTCGGTTAAATAATGATTGATTAAACCTTTAGTTAAAACAATAGCTTTGCTGCCTAAACTGCTAATTGCGTAAGCGTTAATTTCATCGGTATTTTTAATATAAAGCTTCACGCTTTTTTCGCCAAATTTGCTTTTTACCTGACTAAAAAGCTCAGTTAAAAAATCATAATCTTTTATTTTTTCATAACGCGCGCATCCTTTAAGCGAGCTTTTAACCGAGAATCCAAAAAGAAAATCCAACGCCAAATAAAGCAGCATTAAAAAGCTAACCAAAAAGCAAATGAACAGAAAAACAAATTTCACTCTTTGAAAAAGATCGTTTTCAATAACAATTGTGTTATTATTAAATTGTACAAAAGGCACGATTACAGCCAATACTGGCGAGGCTAGAATCACGATGTTGAAAATAGTTACAACGTAAACAAGAATAAGGCTTATCGGTTTAGCAAACATTTTTAGAAGTTTTTAAAAAGGAAATATTGATTTGAATTTTGACAAAAGGGAATTACTAAAAACATCTAAAACTTTCAATTTATTTAATTTTTTAAAATAAATATGCGCACCATTCAGGTAAAAAATCTTAAAATTGCCAATAATCTTCCTTTCACTTTAATCGCCGGTCCATGCCAAACTGAATCGATGGATCACAGTTTGATGATAGCGAGCAATATTAAAAGAATTTGCGATTCATTAAAAATTAATTTTATTTACAAATCGTCCTTCGACAAAGCCAATAGATCAAGCATTGGCGGCGAACGCGGCGCTGGATTAGAAAAAACTTTACCAATTTTTGCCGAAGTAAAAAAACAATTTGGCTGCCCGATTATTACCGACATTCACAATGAAGAACATTGCCGAATTTTGGCGAATGTTGATGAAGTTGATATTTTACAAATTCCCGCATTCTTGTGTCGCCAAACTGATTTGCTTGAAGCCGCAGCCAAAACTGGCAAAGTAATTAACATTAAAAAAGGTCAATTTTTAGCGCCTTGGGATGCCGCAAATATTGTCAAAAAAATGGATCACTTCGGAAATCAAAATGTAATGTTAACCGAACGCGGCGTAAGCTTTGGCTATAACACTTTAGTTTCCGATATGCGCAGCTTGCCAATCATGGCAAAAACTGGTTGTCCCGTTGTATTTGATGCAACTCATTCGGTTCAACAACCCGGTGGACTTGGTGGCGCAAGCGGCGGCCAACGCGAATTCGTTGAAACTTTAGCCTGCGCCGCCGTTGCGGTTGGAGTTGCTGCGGTGTTTATGGAAGTTCACCAAGACCCTGACAACGCGCCATCTGATGGCCCTTGTATGGTGAGATTGGATAATTTGGAAAAACTTTTAACTAAAATGAAAAAATTCGACGAAATTGCGAAAGCTTAACAACCAACAAAAATCATGACTAAAAAACTGCATCATATTTTAGTAATCGACGACGATACGCGTCTTCGCACTTTGCTCGGTCGCTTTCTTGAAGAAAATGGTTTTCAAGTTTCTCTCGCCAAAGACACCGATGAAGCTAAAAAAATGATTCAGGAATTAATGTTCGACCTGCTGATTGTTGACGTGATGTTGCCCAATGAAAATGGCGTTGATTTCACAGCTGACTTGCGAAAATTTTCAAAAATTCCAGTAATCATGCTAACCGCGCGCGGCGAATTTGATGATCGCATTAAAGGTTTGGAAGCCGGCGCTGACGACTATTTACAAAAACCTTTCGAGCCAAAAGAATTACTTCTTCGCATTAATAATATCTTGAAACGCATGAGCGTAACTCAAGACCCAAAAAACATCTGCTGCTTTGGCGAATTCACTTTTAACCTCGCCGAATCACGCTTAAAAAAAGGCGAAGAATTTATCCACATAACTGATTCGGAAGCGAAAATTTTAAATATTTTATGCAAAGAAAAGGGTAATTCCGTAAGCCGCGAAAAACTTTCCGCGCTTTGCGGCGGAATTGACGATAGAAGCATCGACGTGCAAATCACGCGCCTTAGAAAAAAAATCGAAACCAACCCCAAACAGCCGCATTACCTACAAACTGTAAGAAATCACGGTTATGTGATTTATGGTTAAATTAATTTTGGCGGCAATTTTTGCCTGCTTTATTGAAATAATTTGGAAAATTTTTTTTGAAGAAAAAATCACCTTATTTTTTGACAAAAATCCCGATAAAAATCCTTCGCAGATTTTGCTTGTTTCGCTTGGCGTTGTAGCTCTTGCTGCTTTTTATTTATTATTTTCAGCCCTCAAAAAAGAATTTGAAAAAGCTAATCTAAGCCAACGAACCTCTTATTTAGATTTTGTTTTTTGCACTTCGTATTTTTTGTTCGCGATTTTGTTAATTGATTTTAACTTAGATCAGAAAGGCTTGACGCTGTTTTGCGCGACTTTGATCTGCATTTTAATTATCATCTTTTTTTGTTTAGAAATTTTCACCAAACCACTAAATCCAAAAAGCCTTAGTCGCAGATTCGCCCCAAATTCTTTAAGCAAAAAAGACGACAATATTGGCTTCGCCGAAGCTGCCGAAAATGCCATAAAATCAATTTTAGATTTAAAAAATTATGTCAGCGTTGTCGCCTTAAATGGCGGCTATGGCGAAGGAAAATCTTCTTACGCTCGCATGATTATTGAAGCCGTTGGCGCAGAAAAATCACTTTACAGCTACATTTCACTCACCGAAACCAACGCTACCAACGACTTTTCCAAGCTATTTGCCAAGCGTTGGTTTGAAGCCTTAAACGAAAGATATCCAACCATCAACATTGCGCCTCATGTTGCGTCACTTGAGGCAATTCTGCGCGAATCAACAAATCACTCGGCGCTGGTGTCAGCAATATCGCAAATTTTGGTGAAGCTAAATTTTGGTTTAAGCAAAACAGTTGCAAAATTTTGGGATTTAAACGCGTTAAAAAAAGAAGAAGGAAAGGAAATTTTCGTTCCCAACTCAACCGCCGCAATGTTTAACCACATTCCAGAAATC
>CANKYC010000034.1 GCA_947487845.1 Rickettsiales bacterium
TAGTTCAAAAAATCTCAGAATAGTCTTAATTTTAATTCTCATTTTTTCTATAGGTTATTTTTTCGCGGCTTTCTTGCACCTTTCTTTATCAAGAAAACGCGAATATCTTGCTGACGCTTGCTGCGTTGATATTACAAAAAATCCTGATGCGATGATCAGCGCTCTGCAGAAAATATCTGGCAAGGCGGAAATAAAATTCATGCCACAAAGTTTGACGCAAATGTGCATTGAAAATAAAACGAAGTTCATAAGATTTTTTTCCACCCATCCACCGATCGAAAAACGTATTGATGCTTTAAGGAAATATGCCTAGGCGCAATCTTAAAACCTAACTCCTACTTCAAGGCGATATCCCATAAATTCAAAAATCGAGGCAAAGAAAAATCAGCCTATTTAATCTCAACAAAGGCTTTCTTGCGGATATCCATTAAATTACCTTTGGCCAAAGTTTGTAATTTCCTGCTAAAAATAGCATTGCGCGCAGCATTTAAATCTTGATCGGCAATGTTGGTTTCGGTTTTGGTTTCGAGCAATTTAAAAATATGAAAACCATCTGAAAGTGAAACTGGGTCGGAGTATCCGCCTTTATTGAGTTTTGAAATTGCGCTATAGATTTTTGCATCAATATCAGATTGCGAAACCCAACCGATTTCACCATTATTTTCCGCAGTTATTCCATTAGAAAACTGTTTCACCAAATTTTTAAAATCCGCTCCCTGCCTAAGTTCAATTGCCAATTTTGCCGCAAATTGCTCCGCAGTTTGTGCTGATTTTCCGGTTGGAGAAATCAAGATTTCAGCAACGTAAAACTTTTTGACATCAGTGTTAAATTTGTGCTGTTCAAAAAATTCTTTCACCTCAACTTCGGTAACTTTTACTCGGGATCGCAAAGTTTCAGAAATAATTTTTGACCATAAAATTTCGGCTTCAACCTGCTTCAAATAATGATCGAATGAAAAGCCATTATTGATAAAGAAAATTTTAAACTGGGTTGGATTTTTCTTTTGCTGCAAAGCCACCATTTCCACAGCATCACCCACTTCTTCAGGGGTTATTTCAATTTTTAAAGTTGCCGCTTCCTGCCTGATTAATTCCTCGTCAACCATTTTATCCAGAATCTGGTTGAGCAATAATTTCTGGTCGTCAATTGATTTAATCGAGATTTTAGCAGAAGTTACAACATAGCGATAGCGATCAATTAGTTCAGAATTTGTAATTGCTTTATTGTTGATTTTAGCAGTAATGAAATCGCCGCTATTAGCAGGAATATTTAGTTTTAATTGAGCTGCGAATGAAGAAAGATTTGTCCAAAAAAGAAGAATCAGAAAAATCAGTTTTTTCATTTTTGTGATACCGATTTATAAACGTCAACGCCGCGAACCAGATCAATTGCACGCGCCAATTGGTAGTCCTGACTGTAAAGATCAATATTATCATCACCAACTTTCTCTTTTTTAGAGTCAATTATAGCTTCCTGAATTTGAACTTCGATATGACCTTTCAAATCAGCTTCAGCGTCACGATCAACTTTTAATTGTTTTTCAATTTTAGCGTTAGTCACTTCAATATCAGGCTGAATGCCGGAAGCCTGAATTGATTTGCCGCTTGGAGTGTAATAAAGCGAAGTTGTTAAACGCAAAGCGCCGTGGTTTTTTTCTAATGGAATTACGGTTTGAACCGATCCTTTGCCAAAAGATTTAATACCCATGACAACCGCGCGATGGTGATCTTGCAAGGCTCCAGCAACAATTTCGGAAGCTGAAGCTGAACCATCATTAATCAAAACAACAATTGGCAAATGCGCAATTAAAGTTTCATCAGCTTCATCCTTATATTCTTTTGATTCCGAATTGCGGCCTTTAATTGAAACGATCACCTGATCTTTATTTAAAAATGTATCACTAACTTTAATTGCCTGATCCAGCAATCCGCCTGGATTATTACGCAAATCAAGAACCAAGCCTTTAAGATTTTTTTCACCAATCTGGCTTTTTATTTTTTTCAATTCTGTTGCCAAACCAGAGTAAGCCTGCTCGGAAAAAGTATTTATTTTAATATAAGCAACATCCTTGAACTTGGCTGATTTCACAGCTTTAACCTTGATAACCTGACGAGTAATAATTTTTTCAAGCGGAGCTTTTTCACCTTTGCGCAAAATAGTAACTTTAACTTTAGTTCCCGGTTTGCCACGTAATTTTTTAACAACTTCTTCAATGGTTAAGCCAATTATCGATTTGTCATCAACTTTTGTAATGTAATCTCCCGACTGAATTCCAACCTTAAATGCTGGCGTGTCATCAATTGCTGACACAACTTTTACAACTGAAAATTCCAAAGTAATTTCAATACCAACGCCACCAAATTCACCTTTGGTTTGCACCTGCATTTCTTTTAATGAGTCTTCATTTAAATAAGATGAATGAGGATCAAGAGATGATAAAAGCCCAGATGCCGAGGCTTCAGCTAATTGACGATCAGTTTTTTCTTCAACATAATCTTTTTTTACTCGCGAAATCACATCTTCTAAAAACTCTTTTTGATCTTCTTGAGCTGAAGAAATTTTATCTCCCAATTCAATCTTTTTTATCTGAATTTGCGATAATGAAACTGCTGAGAAAAAACCAATAAAAGTAGAGATAACAACGATCGCGGAAGTTTTAAGATTTTTCATGAAAAGAAAATGTGATGGAAATTTAGATGTTTCTAAAAACGCAATTATCTAGAGCCTGTCCAAGATCTTTTTTAATTTCAGATTTAGACAGGCTCTTGTAAAAATAACCGCAAAACTAAACTAAATTTACTGAATGCCGTATTCTTCTTTTAACTCATCGGTAATTGACGCAGGTGGCTCATCACCATAAGCTGAAAAAAGGATTTTACCGTAATTTTCCAAGTGAATGATGTCATCATTCAAAGCTTTTAGGAAAAGTTGAACTTTAAGACGTTCAACTAAAACATAATACCAAGCGTTACGGCCGGCATCAACACCTTTAACAAGGTAAATTTGTTCTGCTTGCATTTTTTTTTGAGGATCAATTGGTTTTTTGGGAGCTTTCGGAGTTATTCCGCTAGCGGTAGAAGACTGATTTTGACTTTGTAAGTTTTCTGAAGTGAATGATTTTTTTCCGACAGAGTCGGCAAAACCACCACCTTGAGAACCCTTACTGGCAAATCTTGAGGCAAAACTATTGTCAGCCATAATATTTTATGAATTTTGTTTTTGAGGATTTTTAGAATTTTTAATCCACCATTCATTGATAGATTTTTTTGGTCCACATGGACCATCATCATTAGAAACACATGGGCTTTTGACATCTATTACTTTGCTTGAGCAAGAGGCGGCAAAGAAAAAAGCTGTCAGAATAAAAATTACCTTTTTCATGTTTGATGGTTTTTTAAAAAAGAATTAGTTAAAGAAAAAACTAAGTGCTTGCTTGAATTTTTCAATAAGTAAAAATTCAAATTATTATTTTAACTTATTTTCCTTATAAATTTTGTCACAAAATCTTTTTAACAAAACCTTAATTATTGGTCTTGGATTAATTGGCGGTTCCTTCGCTAAAGCCATTCGTAAAGCTCAAATCAGCAAAGAAATTTTTGCTTTTGACATTGATATTGAATCAATTGATCTCGCTAAAAACGATGGCGTAATTGATGGCGGCGTTGATGAACTTCAATTTATCGAAGATTTATCAAGTTTCGATTTAATCGTAATTGCCACTCCACTTTCGGCTTACGAAGAAATTTTTGATGAAATTGCCAATCGCGTTTTTCCAAAAACTATAGTTATTGACCTTGGTTCATTAAAAAGTTTTATCAACAAGATTTTACCAAAAAATTTAGAAAATAATTTTATCGGCTGCCATCCGATTGCAGGATCGGAAAAAATTAATTTTGAAAATTCAGAAGTTGATCTTTTTTTAGGTAAAAAATTTGTGATTTGCAAAAACCCTGAAAACTCAAATGAAATCATAAAAAAAGTTGAAAACCTCGCCAAATCAATAGGCTGCGATGTTGATTTTATTGATGCTGATAAGCATGATAAAATTTACGCATTAGTTTCACATTTACCGCAATTTTTATCTTTTCTAACCAAAGAATTTTCGCCAAAAAATATTGAAGGCGATTTTTTAGCCAAAGCCTTTCGCCTTGATAATTCCGACCCTGATATCTGGGCCGATATTTTTGAATTAAACGAGGAAAATCTTGAAGAATTTTATTTAGAGTTTTTTGATAATTTAGAAGAAGAAATTTCGATAGTAAAACATGGCCAATTTGTTTTACCAAATCAAACGAACCAATCATTTACAGATTATGAAATGCAATATTTTGAAGAAAATTTTGCGCCAATATTTTTCCGCGCTTTAATTGTTTTAAGCTATTTAAAAATTCCAGCGATCAAAAACTTCAAAATCCACGCCGGTTCTGGTTTTAAAGACTTTACGTCAATTATGGAAATCTTGAATTTTACACCAGAAAAACTGCAAAATCTAATTTCAAAAAATCAGAAAAAAATTCTAAACCTTTTTAGTTCAATCTCATGAGCAACCAGGAACAATTAAACGAAATTCGCCCTTACCGCGCCATTCATCGCCGCAAATCACGCCAGATTTTTGTCGGCAATGTTGCAATTGGCGGCGATGCACCAATTTCGGTGCAATCAATGACCAATACGCCAACCGTTGATGTGCAAGCAACGATTCGCCAAGTCAATGAATGTGCCGAACTTGGCGCTGAATTAATGCGAATTTCGGTTCCTGATAAAGAATCAGCTGATGCGTTAAAACAAATTATTCCACACTGCCTTGTTCCAATTATTGCCGACATTCATTTTCACTATCGCCGCGCTATTGAAGCGGCTGAAGCTGGTGCGAAATGCTTGAGAATCAATCCTGGCAATATTGGATCTGATGAAAAAGTACGCGAAGTTGTTAAAGCTGCGAAAGATTATGGCTGCGCAATTCGCATCGGCGTTAATGCCGGATCTTTGGAAGCGGATTTACTCAATAAATATAGAACCCCAACTCCGGAAGCGCTTGTTGAATCAGCGCAACGCCATATTCGTATTTTAGAAGATAATGATTTTTTCAATCTCAAAATCAGCGTTAAAGCTTCCGATGTTTTTCTCGCAGTTGCTGGTTATCGTGCGTTGGCGCAAGTTTGTGATTACCCGCTTCACATTGGAATTACCGAAGCCGGAAGCTTAGCGGCCGGAACCGTAAAATCTGCGATCGGTCTTGGAACTTTATTGTGGGAAGGAATAGGCGACACTATGCGCGTTTCGCTTTCGGCCGATCCAAAAGAAGAAGTAAAAGTTGCTTACCAAATTTTAAAAAGTTTGGGATTGCGTCATCGCGGCGTAAATTTAATTTCTTGCCCTTCTTGCGCCAGACAAGCGTTTGACGTAGTAAAAACCGTTGAAGAAGTTGAAAGAAGAGTTGCTCATATCAAAAAACCATTAACCATTTCAATTTTAGGCTGCGTTGTAAATGGCCTTGGCGAAGCAGCGCACACTCAAATTGGAATCACTGGTGGCGGTGGCGGAAGGCATAATGTTTATATGAATGGCAAGCCAGATCACAAAGTTACATCTGAAGAATTGGTTGACCACATTGTTACTTTAATTGAAGAAGAAGCCAAAAAAAATGGCGCTTAAGTTTGATAAAAAAATAATCGAAAAAAACTTTTCGCACGGCGCTAAGAATTATGACGAAGCAGCCTTAATTCAGCGAGAAGTTGCTAAAAAATTGTGCGATTTGACTGCGCCTTTTATTAAAAACGAGGCGCGGATTTTAGATTTGGGCGCTGGAACTGGTTTTGTGACGAAGAATATTTTTGATTTGGTTGGCGAAAAAAAAATCCAACTTTTTGAAAGTGATATTTCTTTTGAGATGCTCAAAAAAAACTGGAAAAGCTCTTTCAAAATCCAATCCGATTTCGAAAATCTACCTTTTAAAAATAACAGTTTTGATCTTTTAATTTCTTCATTTTCTTTACAATGGCTGGAAAATTTAGAACAAAGTTTTGCTCAATTTTTTTCCCTGCTTAAACCATCGGGAACCATTGCCTTTTGCGTTCCAACGCAAGAAAGTCTAAATGAGTTAAAATCAGCAAATATTTTTAACTTTACTAAATTACCAAAATCGGAAGATTTTATTTTAGCTTTACAAAAAAATGGCTTTAGCGAAAAAAAATTCCAAACTGAAATTTTAGAGCAAGAATTTGAAAGCGGCTTACAAGCATTGCAATCATTGAAAAAAATCGGGGCAAATTATTCAAATAAGAAAAATAAAACTTTGAACAAAACCCAATTGATAAAATTCAATAATTTTTGTTTGAAAAATTTTGGAACAGCAAATAAAAAAGTTCGACTTTCTTGGTTCGTTTCTTACTTTATCTTCGTTAAATAGCCTTAAAAATGATCAGCAATATTCTAAAAAAATTGGTCGGAAAATCCGATAAAAAACCAAAAGAAGAGTCTAAAAGCGAAAAACTTGCTGAAAATCTGCGCAAGAAATCAGAAGAATTGACCCAATTTTTAGGTGATAAAATGGGATCAGTTCGGGAAGAATATTTTTCCATTCGCGAAAAAACCAAGAATCTGCGCCAAACCAATTATGATTTAGGCATGAAACATTTGGAAAATGGCCATATTGATGAAGCAATTATCCGTTTTAAAATTATTCGTAAATTTTGGCCCGACGTTGTTGATGCAAAATATCAACTAGCTTATTGCTTGGCTTTGAAAGAAAAATTTAAAGAAGCCAAAAAAGTTTTAGACGAATTACTAAGTAAAAATCCCGATTACGATCAAAAAGCTCACGATTTACTTGATCACATTAATAGCTTGGAAGAATTGACAAATGCCTAAAAAAATCTTTACCTTATTAATTTTCATTCTGGCGTTACAGCCTTTTGCTGCTTGGTCTAAAACTCCAAATAAAAAACAAAAAGATACTATCGCAACTCGCTATCAAACAATTGATGAAGAAGCGGAATATGCCGAATTTGAATTACAAACCAGTGAAGAAATTTATGATCCATTGGAAAAAATGAACCGCAAAATTTTCATTTTTAATGATTATTTTGACCGCTATTTTTTTGAACATGTCGCCAAATTTTACCACAAAGGCGTGCCCCAAGGCGCTCGTATGTCAATTCGTAATTTTTTGCTTAATTTATCGCTACCAATTTCAGCAGTTAATTCATTGTTGCAAGGTAATGTTGACAACACTCTTTCAACATTTTCTAATTTTCTAATTAATTCCACGATCGGTCTTGGCGGATTATTTGACGTGGCTGGAGATAAAGGTATAAAATATCGCGTCGAAGATTTTGGTCAAACTTTAGGATATTACCGCAATGGTTCCGGAGCTTATTTAGTATTGCCATTTCTTGGCCCAAGTTCGGTAAGAGATTTAGGCGGATTAATTGTCGATAAATCAGCAAATCCTTTTGAATTAAATTTTTTGGAAGTTGGTGGTAGAGCTGATCTTATCAGCGGCAATGTTCGCTTAGGATTAGCTGGAGCCGCCGCAGTTGATAAAAGAGAAAGTTTGATTGATATTATTGATAGCATCAAAGCCGACTCTTTTGATCCTTACGCAACTTATAGAAGCGCATACTTACAAAAACGTCAAACCGATATTAAATTTTAGAAAAAACTTATGAAAAAATTTCTTATAACCTGCCTTGTTTTTTTCATTGCCACACCAGCTTTAGCTTCAGAAAATACTAAAACTGCTGAGGCTCGAGCTTATGTTGAAGAAATCGGAAATAAAATAATTAAAATTGCTGGTGAAAAAGGCAGCGAAAGTAAAAAAAGAGATAGAATTATCAGCGTTATTGACGGCGCAATTGATGCAGATTGGCTTGCTCGTTTTGTTTTAAGCAGAAATTACAAAACCATCACCGAATCCCAAAAAGAGCGCTTTACCAAGCTTTACCGCGATTTCATGATTAATACTTATGGACCAAAATTCAAAAATTATAACGGCAAAAAATTCACCGTAAATGAAGTAACCGAACAAAATGGCTTTTATATTGCCAAAGCTGAGTTTTTGCCGCACGATAGTAACGTACCAATTTCAGTTAATTTTCGAGTCAAGGAGCGTAACGGCAAATTAATGATTTTAGATTTTATTGCTGAAGGCGTGAGTTTGATTGAAACCCAAAGATCAGAATTTAATTCTGCGATTGCGCAAAAAGGGATGGATCAATTTTTGGGCGACTTAGCAGATAGAGTAAAACAATTGAAGGAATCAAATAGTAAAACTTAAATACTATACCAAATTAACTCTGTTCATTCACTTTGAATACAGGCTCTAAGCTATTGCATTTTTCTCTGCATTCTAAACAACACCAGCATCGTCACAAAGAACATTGTGATAATTAAAATTTCAATAAGTTGCGGCATTATTTCGCATAAAATTTCCCAGCTCAAAGCACTGTTTTTATAACCAATCAAAATTTTATAAGGATAATTTTGGGCATTTCTCAAAATTATAAAACTACCTTTCTGCTTAAATAGAGAAAGGCGGGAAAACATTTCCTGATGAAGAGAATCTACTGAAAAATTTAGGTTATTCATCAATTCGTGATCTTTGGAAAACAAACCATTTTCTGATTCTAAAAACACTTTATTATTAGCATCCAGAATCGCGAAATCGGTTTTATAAAAACTCACCAAATGCTTAAATTTTTCGGTTAAATTATAAAGTTTAAAACTCACAACCGAAGTTCCGACATAATCTCCCGCAAGATCAATCACGCCAACTCCAGCAGGAATTACATATTGTCCACTAGCTGCGCCAACAACCGGCGTTCCGGTGTAAATTTTCCACGGATCATTTTTGGTATTTTCTAAATAATCGCGGGCTGATAAATCAATTGGATTAATTGGACCAGCGCTACTCGCAACCAAATGCTTATTGCGATCAACCCAGTAAAACATTCCGACCGACAAAACATCTTTAATTGAATTGTAGCCATAATGTGACTGGTTAAATGAGCTTAAAATCTTACTCACTTCTAAATTGTTAGCTTTAGAAACACTGATTTGACGATTGATGTAATTTAAAACTGACTCGGCATAACTAAGAGTGTTGGTGAAATTCATTTCAATTTCATGGGCCGCAGCCTCCATTTCGAAGCGCTTGGCTTTGATGCAATTATTGTAATTATTATAAGCAAAACCACTAATTACTAAAATCGTGATCGCATAAGCAACAATGGCGTAAGCGAAGATCAGGCGATCATTAATTTTAGGCGCGCGATGATGGTGATTATTAGTTTTTTTGCGAAATTTTTTTAGCATGTTTTTAATTTTTTTGGCTCAAAAAATGAAGAGGGAAAAGTAGAATGATGATTTAAGAAAAGAGTCAAGTTGCTGGGTTTAGAAAAATAGAATTTGCCAACAAAAGTGCAGAATTGAGAAATTTACTTAATGACGCTGTTGCAAATCAAATTTTTCTAAAAACCTTAGAATTGCGAAAAGTTCGACGAAAAAGTTGGTTTGCGACAGCGCCATTATAATAAATCCGTAATTTTCTCAATCATCACATCACCTAATTCTTCCAAACTTCGAATCGTAATCGAGTTGCGATAAAATTCTTCCGTCGTATGTCCAATTCCAACTCCCACAATTTCAATCTGCGTCTGTTTTTCAATTTTATTAATCACATGCCACAAATGCTTGGCCAAAATATCACCATCATTTGCCGAAGCTGTTGAATCATCAACCGGCGTTCCGTCCGAAATTACCATTAAAATTTTGCGCTTCTCACTTTGTTGCATCAAACGCGCACGCGCGAATAACAAGGCTTCGCCATCAATATTTTCTTTAAGCAAACCTTCTTTTAACATCAAACCTAAATTGATTCTGGATTTTTTAAATTTCTGATTGAAATGTTTGTAAATAATATGACGCAACTCATTCAAACGTCCGGGATTTCGCGACCGCCCCGAACTTTCCCATAATTTACGCGGCCTGCCGCCTTTCCAATCTGCCGTTGTAAAACCGATAATTTCAGTTTTAACCGAATATTTTTCCAGAATTTCAGCAATAATTTCACAAGCCAAAGCGCTCATCACAATCGGACTTCCGCGCATCGAACCCGAATTATCGATTAAAATTGTCAAAGCTGTATCTTGATATTCGTGAGTTTTATTACTGATCCAAACATCTTCCATCATTGGGTCAATTACCATTCGCACCAATTTTTTGCGATCTAAAATTCCGCGCGAAGCATCAAATTCCAAATAAGAATTACGTTTGGAAAGAAGTTTCCGTTTCAACTTCAAACTCATTTTTCGCGAAATGGTTTTGAGCTTGGCGACTTTTAAATCAAGCTGATCGCGCAGAATTTGAAGTTCGTTTTTATTAATTAATTTAGTCGGAAAAATAACTTCATCAAATTTGCTGTTATAAATTTTATAAGCATTTTTATATTCAATTTTATCTTCAAAATCGGTTGGCGCATCAAGCTTTACGCTAATATTTCCTTTTTGGTCATCTGATTTTAAATCAAGAATTTTTTGTTCTTTTTCAATTTGCTGCGCGCCTTCTTCAATATCATTTTGCGCTGAATTATTTTCATTTTCGGCCTCAATATTTTCCTGACCAAAACTATTTAATTGATTTTTTTTATTATCATTTTTGGCATCAGATTTTTCTTCATCTTCTTTTTCTTCTTCAGAATTTTGATCATTTCTCAACAACTCAAGAACCTTTTCCACGCCTGACTCAAACTCATTTTGATTTTCAATTTTTCGAGCCAGATTTTTAATTTCTGCGACAATTTTTTTATCCAAACTTCTTTGCAAATCCTGCGCGGCATTTTGAGTTCGAGGCAAGATTTTTTCACCAAAAATTTCTTGAAGTAAAATTAATGAAAGATTTGTCGAGCCACTAAAAATATCGCTTTCAACTTTTTCTAAAATATTTTTTACCACACCCAAATAAGAGGCGCGCATTTGCGCAATCACGCGGATTTTTTCAAAATCATTAAAGAATTTTTGCTCTTCTAAATTTCTGATTTTTTGTTGGTGAATTTCAGAATTGTGAAACAACAAAAAACTTGCCGCAACATCGGCAGAAGCTCGCGAATCCTCAATTCGCAATGTTTCGTCACTAGATTCTGAATTAAAATCATGGTTGGAAATTTGCGGTAAAATCGCTTTTTCTTCAAAAATTAAATTCTGATCCCAAGCAAAAAAATTATTTTTTACCTCATCTAAAAATTCAACCCGCAACGATTGATCCGCCACAATCGCGCGCAAAGTAGCAATCAAGTTTTCTTTGGGATTTTCTTTATTTTGCGAGTTTTTTTGCGAGTTTTTTTGCGAGTTTTTTGGCGAGTTTTTTGATTTCAAAATTTTTACTTAATTTAAATTGATTGATTGCCCTTAAGACGCAATCGATGTCACCCTGAGCCTGTCGAAGGGTGATTCTAGTTTCGAACCTTGAATCACCCTTCGACAAACTCAGGGTTGTAAAGGTTACCTAAGTCGCTGACAGATTAATCAAATAAAGTCTCTAACTTTATTTGATTTTTCAATCAACAAAACGAGGTAATAACATGCAAAAGATTAGTAACATCGGTAAAGATAAAACCATTGAGAAGAACTACATTCAAAAATGGCAGTTTCTTATCCAAGAATATTTGCTTGTAAAAAAAGGTAAACATTCTCGATTTAGATTTGTTAGCGACTTCTACCGCTCTCATAACACAAACCGACAGAC
>CANKYC010000035.1 GCA_947487845.1 Rickettsiales bacterium
AAATAAACGCCAAAACTGATTTTTCGATTTTATCCAAGGCTTCATTAACATGGCTAGATGTAATAATAAGCGGCGGTAAAATTCTTACCACATTATCGCCGGCCGGAATTGTTAATAAGCCATTTTCAATTAGCTTTTTTACAAATTCGGTATTTTCAATTTTATCATCAATTCTGATCCCAAGCATCAAACCAACGCCGCGCACTTCTTTTATGATATTAAAATATTTCATCTCTAAATCCTGAAGTCCGCTTTTTAATTCTTTGGCAACTTGGTTTACATTATTCATAAATTCTGCTTCAAGCATAACATCTAAAACCGATTCGGCTACAGCCATTGCCAGCGGATTTCCACCATAAGTTGTACCGTGAACGCCTAAAGTCATTCCGCTTGCAGCTTCTTTGGTGGCAAGACATGCGCCCAAAGGAAAGCCGCCGGCGATTGCTTTAGCGGTTGAAACAATATCGGGTTTTACGCCGTAATATTCATGAGCAAAAAGATGTCCCGATCTTCCCATGCCGCATTGTACTTCGTCAAATGCTAGTAATAAACCTTTCTCGGTTGCCAATTCTCTTAATTGGGAAATAAATTCTTTAGTCGAAACTTTAATTCCTTCTTCGCCCTGAATTGGCTCAATCAAAATGCCAGCAGTATTTTCGTCAATCGCATTTCTAACTGCTTCGATATTTCCGAATTCAACATTATCAAAACCCGGAAGAGCAGGTTCAAAACCTTCTAAATATTTTTTCTTCGCTGCCGCAGAAATTGTCGCCATCGTTCTGCCATGAAACGCGCCAGTGAAGGTTATAATTCTATATTTATGCGGTTGATTGTGGGTGTAAAAATAACGTCTTATCATTTTGATCGCGCATTCAATGCTTTCGGCGCCCGAATTGCAGAAAAATGCATAATCAGCAAAAGTGTTATCAACCAGTTTTTCAGCGTAATTATTTAGCTCGTTAATGTTGTAGATATTGGAAACGTGCCACAATTTATTGGCTTGTTTTGTAATCGCCTCGACCATTTTTGGATGACAATGTCCAAGCGCGTTAACCGCAATTCCAGCGCCAAAATCGAGATATTTTTTGTCTTTTGAATATAGATAAACTCCCTCGCCGTGAGAAAAAGTGATGTCGAATCTTTTGTGAACGGGAAGAAGTTTTGTCGATGTGGTCATTTTTTGATTTTAGATTAGAAATTAGGATTTAGAACTTATTCTAAGTCTTAAATTTAAATCTAAAATTGTTTTTTGTGCTTCTTGATTCATTTGAAACCAGAGAAAAAATTCTGCAAGAATTTCTAAAAATTTGTCCATTTGACGGATGGAGCAAAACAGCGCTTCTAAAGGCTTTTTCTAAAGCTGGAATTGAAGAAAAATTCAGTGATCTGATTTTTGAAAATGGCTTAATTGATTTAGCAGAATTTTATATTGAATATCAAAACCAGAAAGCGCTTGAAAAAATTTCTGAAATTCCAAATTTTCACAACGAAAAAATTCGCTTAAAAATTCGTCAGGCGCTTTATGCGAGGTTTGAAGTTGAAAAAAATAATCAAATCACGCTTCAAAGATTGATTAATTTTTACATCAATCTTAAAAATTTTTCTTCGTTCGAAATTGGCGCAAGACCGATGATTAATGGTTTAAAGTCAGGTTACTTGGTTGCAGATTCAATCTGGAAAAGCATTAATGACCAATCAACAGATTTTAATTTTTACACAAAAAGATTAACTCTTTCGAAAATTATTTTGCGCAGTTTGCTGGTTTTTGTAAAAGATGAATCGCATGATTTTATTAAAACCAAAAACTTTATCGATGCACAAATTGAAAAAGTGATGAAGTTTGAAAAAAGAAAACATCAGTTTAAAAAAGCCTTTGAACAGGTGTTTTTAAATGAAGAAGGCGCAATAAAAACACCAAAAGAATTTGTAAAAGATCTACCGTTTTTTCGGTTGATTAAGTTTAAATAAATAGGCGCTAAAAAAGACTTTGGTATATAAAAATTTCTCACCATGAATTTAACCTTGCTTACCTTTTAGTAAGTAAAAATGTAATAAACGACAATGAAAAATAATCATAATTTTAAGTTTATTGATCTATTTGCGGGAGTAGGTGGAATAAGGCTGGGATTTGAAGATATTGGGGAATGTGTTTTTTCTTCTGAATGGGATAAGCATGCACAAATTACCTATGAAACTAATTTTGGAGATACGCCAAATGGAGATATTACTTTAATAGATGAAAAAGCTATTCCTAGCTTTGATATATTGCTTGGAGGCTTTCCATGTCAGCCATTTTCCAATGCTGGTTTAAAAATGGGCTTTGAGGATACAAGGGGCACTCTATTCTTCCACATTGCAAGAATCATCAATCATCACAAACCAAGGATAGTTTTTTTGGAAAATGTAAAAGGATTAAAGAGTCACAATAAGGGAAATACTTATAGGACTATTCAGAATACTCTAGAAGATATGGGGTATAATGTTTACTCGCAGGTTCTTAATGCCAAAGATTTTGGAGTTCCTCAAAACAGAGAGAGAATTTATATAATAGGATTTTTAGATAATGTAGATTTTACCTTCCCAAATCCTTTATTTAAGAAGATTAAAGTAGGGGATATATTAGAAAATAATGTATCCGAGAAATACACAATATCAGATAGACTTTGGTCTGGTCATCAAAGAAGAAAAAAAGAACATATCGAAAAGGGAAATGGTTTTGGTTATTCTATGTTTGATAAGGATTCGTTTTATACTAGCACAATTTCAGCCAGATATTACAAAGATGGTTCAGAAATTTTGATTAAACAAGAAGGTAGAAATCCAAGAAAATTAACACCTAGAGAAGCGGCGAGATTGCAAGGTTTTCCAGATGATTTTAAGATTGTGGTTAGTGATACTCAAGCTTATAAACAGTTTGGAAATAGCGTTTGTGTTCCAGTAATAAAAGCTTTGTCTAATCAAATTAAATTGTCACTAGAAAAACCGCGAAAAAAATACAAATCAAAGGAACTAGACTTATTCAATTACGCTTATGAAGATAGAAAAATTACAGCTTTCTGAACAAAAAACAGATATTAATTTAAAATTCTATTTTTTCTTAAAGCATATCAACAAGCTAAGCCCAACAAATCGTCAATTAATCTCAGTAATTGAGAATATTAATTTACTTAAATCTAACCCAAGTTCTTTATTGGAGAGCTTGGAGGGCATATTTGCTAAGTCTCAAACAAAACTTGAGTACATAAAAGAAATGGGCTTGAGACTTGTAGATTCTAAAGATATTGAGCTTTTTGATTTTAGTTTAAGACTTTATCAGACAAAAGATTTGCTATTAGCGGAAGCAAAAGTTTCTGAAAATATAGATCTTAATCAGCTTTCTAATCTAGACCCACTATCGCTTGAATATGACAAAATATCAGTTTTAAAACCTTATAAAACAAGGGTTAGTGGTGCATTATTAGCTTTGTTATTTTTTGAGAAGTTGGATAATGAAGAGGTTAACTTTATGTCAAAAGACTCTTGTGATCTTATCTCCGATTTAGCCAAGAAGGCTAATAATTTAAAGAAACAAGGCTTGGAATCGAACCAGATATTTATGCTCATGTTTAGCGAGTCAATAAACCAGTCAATTATATCTGACTCAGGCACAAATTATGAAAGTAGAATACTGTCAGTTTTGAATAAAATAGGCATTGATTATGTTAGCAAAACCCATGACAAGAATGATAAAAGTACAGAATATGATTTCTTCTTTGAAATAGATGAAAAAACCTATGGAATAGGAGCCAAGAGAACTTTAAGAGAAAGATATAAACAATTTATTAAAACCGCTCTAACAAGCAAAATAGACGTTTCTATAGAGATCACGATTGGCTTAGATTTGAATGAAGAAAAAGCTAAGACGATAATAAATCATGGAACCTATATTTTTGTTTCTGACGAGATATATCAAACCAGAGATTTTTTGAGAAAAATAGATAAGGTTTTTTCAGTTAAAGAATTGAATCTTAAAACTCTTAAAAAATTAGGACACACTAAATTCGACAAAGTCGAATTTGATTCAGTATAAACAAGAAATTTAACAAAATGTCATCTAGTCTAAACATGCTCGATTTGGCTTTTTTAGCCTTCATTTTAATCTTCGTTGTAACAGCTTTCTTTCGCGGTTTTGTCAAAGAAATTTTTGCTTTATTAAACTGGATTTTAGCGCTCATATTTTCTTACGTTTTGGCACCTTACGCCGCCGAATTAATCGAAAAATATTCCAAAAATGCTTTAGTTAGCGACATCATAGCGCGCAGTTTAATTTTCGTTGTAGTGTTTTTTGTATGCGCAATATCAACTTCCAACTTGCGCGATGCGTTAAAAGAAAAAATACCAAAAGCATTTGATCGTTCGCTTGGCGTATTTTACGGTTTGGTCAAAACTATTCTGGTTTTTGGTTTTATCGTTTCGCTCGCTTTCAATCTTTACGGATTTTTGCTTAACAAAAAAATTGAAGAATCTTCTGTGGAATTGCCAATTTGGTATAAAGAAGCTAAATCTCACGATATTCTAAAATTTTCTTCCCAAATGCTTGATCCAGCAGTTAAGTTATATTTTGACGCAGCGTCGAAAAACTTTGAACATGTAATTCCAAAATCAAAGAATCTTGATGAAAAAATCGATGAAGTAATCGACCAAAAAAATTCTAAAAAAGTCGTTGAAGAAAATTCAGTCGAATTGGAAAAGGCTTTAGAAGATTCGGGCTACAACAAAAAAGACCTCGAAAAAATGAACCGCTTAATGGAAATTATCGGAAAATAATAACAACTTATAACTAAATTTATGTTCAAGCTTACAGGAAAAAATGCATTAGTAACCGGCGCAACTGGCGGGATTGGATCTGAAATTGCCAAAGCTTTGGCTAGTCAAGGTGCGAAAGTGGTTTTATCTTCAACTAAAGAAGAAAAATTACAGGAATTAGCGGCAGAAATTGGCGGCGATGTAAAATATGTTGCCTGTAATTTATCAGATGCGGCGGCGGTTGATGCTTTATTTGACAAGGCGGAAGAACTTGTTGGTCAAATTGATATTTTGGTTTGCAACGCCGGAATCACCAAAGACAATTTAATTTTACGCATGAAAGATGACGATTTTAATCATGTTTTAGATGTGAATTTAAAATCGACTTTCATTTTAAACCGCAACGCGATTAAAAAAATGATGCGCCGCAAATATGGTCGCATCATTAATATCGCTTCGGTTGTGGGCGTTACGGGAAATCCGGGACAATGTAATTATGTCGCTTCCAAAGCTGGCATGATTGGCATGAGTAAATCTTTGGCGCAAGAAGTTGCGACTCGCGGAATTACCATTAACTGCGTTGCTCCCGGTTTTATTCAAAGCCCGATGACGGATATTTTGAATGATGCGCAAAGAGAAGTGATTTTGAATAAAATTCCGGCAGGAAAAATGGGCGAATCTTCCGATATCGCAAAAGCTGTTGCGTTTTTAGCCAGCGAAGAAGCTTCTTATATAACTGGTCACACTTTGCACGTTAATGGTGGAATGTTCATGAACTAAATTATTCGCGATAGATCCCTAAACAAACTTTTTTAAATTTATAAAAACAATGTCAACAACACATAAAACAAAAGTAGCAATAATCGGCTCCGGCCCCGCAGGCTTTAGCGCCGCAATTTACGCCGCACGCGCCAATCATGAACCAATTATGATAAACGGCATTCAACCCGGCGGCCAACTTACAATCACAACTGATGTAGAAAATTACCCCGGTTTTGCTGATGTAATTCAAGGTCCGTGGTTGATGGAGCAAATGGAAAAACAGGCAATTCACGTTGGAACAAAAATTTTTCACGATCACATTAAAGAAGTTGATTTTTCGGCGCGTCCATTTCGTTTAATTGGCGAATCTGAAGATATTTTTGAAGCTGATGCGGTAATTATTGCAACTGGCGCGCAAGCAAAATGGCTGGGTTTGGAATCGGAAAAAAAATTCCAAGGTTTTGGCGTTTCGGGTTGCGCAACTTGCGACGGATTTTTCTTTAAAAATAAAGAAGTAATCGTCGTTGGCGGCGGAAATAGCGCGGTTGAAGAAGCTTTATATTTAACCAATCACGCCAAAAAAGTTTATGTAGTTCATCGCGGCGAAAAATTTAAAGCCGAAAAAATTCTGCAAGAACGTTTATTTAAAAATCCAAAAATCGAAGTGATTTGGAATCACGCTTTGGACGAAGTTTTGGGAAGTGAAAATCCAAAATCAGTGACTGGCGCGCGCCTTAAAAACACGGTTGACGGCTCATTTCGCGAAATGCCAATTGATGGAATTTTTATCGCAATTGGCCACAAACCAAATTCTGATTTATTCAAAAAAACTGACTTAGAAATTGACGCTGAAGGCTATATTACAACCAAACCAAACTCAACAGCCACAAACATTCCCGGCGTTTTTGCGGCGGGCGACATTCAAGATAAAATCTACCGCCAAGCCGTAACCGCCGCCGGAAGCGGTTGCATGGCGGCTTTAGAAATTGAAAAATTTTTAGCGCATTAGGTTATTTATGGAAGCAACAAAAAAACCAATATTAGATTTTATAGGATCGACTGAATCAGTTTTTATTATACCAGTTTATCAAAGAGACTATTCGTGGAAAAAATCTAACTGTGAAAAGCTTTGGCAAGATCTTTTAGATCTACCAAAAAATAAAAGAGAAAGCCACTTTTTCGGCTCAATTGTTGAGATCAATAGCGGAAGAGACAAAAAAGGGTATGCTAAAAATTTAATAATTGATGGTCAACAAAGACTTACCACCACTTCTTTAATACTTCTCGCGATCAGAAATTATTTAGAAAATAGCTCAAATAAAAATGAGTTAAATTCAAAGAGAATTGGAAAATATTTAACCAACGAAGATTGCGAAGAAGATGTTAAAATTCGCCTAAAGCCCAATAAACAAGATAAGAAGCATTTTGAAGAATTATTCGAAAATAGAAAAATTGATAAAGCAAATATCGATTCAAACATAGCTTCTAACTACTACTTTTTTTACGATAAAATAAGCCAAAATGAAATTGATATTGATGAACTTTTTTTGTCGTTGAAAAAACTAGAAATAGTCTTGGTGACCCTTGAAAAACCAAAAGATGATCCTCAATTAATTTTTGAAAGCCTTAACTCAACTGGGGTTGATTTGACCGCTTCGGATCTAATTAGAAATTATGTTTTGATGGATTTAGAGCCAGAAGAGCAAGAAAAACAATATGAAAAATATTGGCTTAAAATAGAAAAACTAACCAGCGACATTTCTGAATTTATTAGGCATTATCTGCAATTTTATTTTGCAACCAACATCAAAAAAAGTTTGGTTTATCAAGAATTTCAAAAATTTAGAGAAAAAGCACATTTAAATAAAAGCGAAATACTGGAAGAGCTTTTGAAATACGCTCTTAAATATAATTTTTTTATCCAAGAACATAGCGATAAGGATATAAATAAAAGGCTGCAAAATATCCGCGATTTAGATTCTACCACATTATATCCATATTTATTTGATGTTTTTGACTTATTTGAAGATGAAAAATTGAGCAAAAATGATGTTTTGGAAATTCTAAAATTTCTTGAAAGCTATTCTTTTAGAAAGTCATTATCCGGCGACACAAAAGGCGTTGTTGCCATGATTTTAAGTCTAAAAAAAGAGATAAGAAAACAACCTGATTGGCAAAAAAATTATCTTGAAATTTTTAAGGCAATTTTAATTTCCAAAACCTCGTCACAAAAACTTCCAATTGATGAAGATTTTGAAAAGTTTTTAAGTGAAGCTGATGTTTATGGTATGAGAAATGACAAATTTTTGATGTCATCAATCGAACATCACAATTGTGCTTATGAGATAAATTTGAAAGACCTTGAAATAGAACATATAATACCACAAAACGCTGCAAAATGGAAAAAAATGCTGGGCGATAATTGGCAAGAAATCCAAAAAAAATATCTTCACACAATTGGAAACTTGTCTTTGACTGGGAAAAATCAAGAATTGTCCAACAAAGATTTTTTAAGCAAACAAGATATAGATTATCAAACTTCAAAATTAAAATTAAGCAAAAACCTAGGTGAAGGCGAAATTTGGAATGAAGAAAAAATCAAAGAAAGAGCTGATTGGTTAATTGCAATAGCCAAAAAAGTTTGGCCATATCCAACAAGTTCTTACAAAATAAAATCAGAAAATCAGCCAGATTTTTTTAGTTTACAGGAATTTGAAAACGACAACATTACCAAAACAGCGCCATTTTTAATCGAAATCGAGATCGAAAAAAAGAAAATCCCAGTAAAAAATTGGAGAAATGTTATTGAAGAATTGTTAAAAATATTTCATGAATTTTCTCCGACTGATTTTAAGCGCATTTCAAATATGGCTGGGCTTGAAAGGTTTTTTAATAAAGAAAAAGAAGGAAAATTATTTGCCGGAGAAATTAAAAATGATATTATTTCTGGCTATGAAATTAATGTTAATCAATCGGGAATTCCTTTAATTAAAAATCTCAAAAAAATTTGCGAAGAAATAAATTTTGATAAAGAAATATTGATTTATTACAAACCAAAAGAGTCAAAATAAACCGCACTAATAAATTACAAAAAACATGACAAACGCATTGACATTGACGATTGAAAAAAATGGTGTTGCAAATTTGGTTTTTGATTTGCCGGATGAAAAGGTAAATAAGCTTTCGGCGCCAGTGTTGGAAGAGTTGGAAAAGGCGTTGAATGTGATTGATGGAAATAAAGGAATTCGCATTCTTTTAATCACCAGCCATAAACAAAATATTTTTATTGCAGGCGCCGACATCAATGAAATCAAGGCGATAAATGATCCAAAAGATGCGTTGGCGAAGGTTTCGCGGGGTCAAAATGCGATTACAAAAATTGCCCAATTAAAAATTCCAACAATCGCCGTAATTGATGGCGCTTGTTTGGGCGGCGGTTTAGAACTGGCGCTGGCTTGTAAATATCGCGTTGCAATTGTTAGTCCAAAAACTTTATTAGGTTTGCCGGAAGTTAATTTGGGAATCATTCCCGGTTTTGGTGGAACGCAGCGTTTACCAAAATTAATTGGTTTACAAGAATCGCTAAAAATGATTCTTTCGGGAAAACCGGTAGATGCCAAAAAAGCCTTTAAAATCGGGCTTGTAGATGATATTTTCCGTGAAGAATTTTTAGAAGAAAAACTTAGCCATTTTGTTACCGAAATTATTAAAAGCGGCGAGCAAAATCACTATTTAAAAGCGCGCGAAGATGTGAGAAAAAAACGCTTTATTTTTGAATCACTGTTATTTGGCAAATATATCATGTTTTACATGGCCAAAAAAGACCTATACGAAAAAACTAAAGGCCAATATCCGGCGCCATTTTATGCTTTGGAAGTTATTAAGAGAACTTACGGCGCAAAACATATTGATCGTGGATTAAAAACCGAACTTGAAGCATTTTGCGAATTGGCGGTGGGTGAAATTTCAAAAAGTTTAATTGAAGTTTATTTTACTTCCGAGGCTTTGAAAAAAGATTCTGGAATTGAATCAGAAATCGCGACGAAAGATGTAAAAAATGCCGCAATTATGGGCGCTGGCGTCATGGGCGGCGGGATTGCTTGGTTATTTGCCAATAATAATTTAAATGTTCGCATTAAAGATATTACTCAAAAAGCGATCGCGCTGGGTTACCACCAAATTATTTTAGTTTTTAATCAGCTTAAAAAAATCAGAAAAATTACCAGCGAGCAAGCCAATATTAAAATCGCTCATGTTACCGCTGGCGTTGATTATGCCGGTTTTGATAAAACTGATTTTGTGATTGAAGCGATTGTGGAAAACATGGTAGTTAAGAAAAAATTATTAGCAGAAGTTGAGGCTCAAATTTCAAAAGATGCTGTGATCGCTTCAAATACTTCGTCACTTTCAATTTCTGAAATGGCTTGCGCGCTACAAAATCCTGAACGTTTTGCCGGAATGCATTTCTTTAATCCAGTAAATCGCATGCCTTTGGTTGAAGTAATTCGTGGTGAAAAAACTTCGGAAAAAACTATCGCAACTATTGTAAAACTTTCAAAAAAATTAGGTAAAACTCCAATTGTTGTGAAAGATGTTGCTGGATTTTTGGTAAACCGCATTTTGCTCCCATATATGAATGAAGCCGCTTATTTGCTGGAAGAGGGCGCTGATATTAAGCGCGTAGATTCTATAATCGAAAGATTTGGCATGCCGATGGGGCCATTTATTTTGGCTGATGTAGTGGGAATTGATGTCGGCGTGAAAGTTGCGCATTCATTGTTTGAAGCTTATGGCGAGCGCATGAAAGTTGCAGCGATTCTTGATGAAATTTATAATAATCACAAAGAATTACTCGGTAAAAAATCAGGCAAAGGCTTTTATATTCATCTGAATAATCAGCTAAATTGGCAGATTAATGAAATTTTAGAAAATGTCAGAAAGGCTAAGAATATTCACCAAACTTATATTCACGATTCAGAAATTCTCGATCGCTGTATTTTAACAATGGTTAATGAAGCCGCAAAATGTCTTGAAGAAAATGTAGTTAAAAATGCTCGCTATCTTGATATGGCGATGATTATGGGAACGGGATTTCCAGCATTTCGTGGCGGTGTTTTGCGTTATGCTGATTCGCGCGGAATTGGGCAAGTTGTGGAAAAATTAGAAGAGTTAAACAAAAAACACGGTGCGCGTTTTGAAGTTAGTAAATTGCTTCAAGATATGGCTAAAAATGGTCAGAAATTTTATCAGTAAGAAAATTTTTCCATTATGAAAATCATCGGAATAGATCCCGGACTCACCAAAACCGGAGTTGGAATTATTGAGATCAAAAATAATACTTATTCCTTTGTCGCAGCCCAAACAATCTATTCAAAAGCTTCCGACCCTTTTGTAACAAGGCTGCATCACTTTCATACTTCTTTGGTTGAAATCATAAAAATCTATCAGCCCGACGAAGCGGCAATCGAAGAGACTTTTGTGAATAAAAATCCAACCTCTTCACTTAAACTTGGACATGCTCGTGGCGCATTAATTTTAACTTTGGGATTATGTGGTTTGAAAGTTGCGGAATATTCTGCCACAGCAGTTAAAAAATCTGTTGTAGGAGTAGGGCGCGCAGAAAAAGACCAAGTGCAAATGATGATGCGAATTTTGCTTCCAAAAGCTACTTTTAAAACTGAAGATGAAGCTGATGCTTTAGCGGTGGCTATTTGTCATCAAAATAACAAAAGAAATTATCCTATACCAAATTAACTATCTCTTGATAGCGCTAACGAAGTATTTTTGAGGAAAAATTGCGACTGGAAATGTAAGCTGTATCAAGTGATACAGCGTCATTTTCTGAGCAAATTTTTACCAAAAAGACAAAGTTATGGCTATCAAGAGAT
>CANKYC010000036.1 GCA_947487845.1 Rickettsiales bacterium
GAGAAATTGAAATTGAAAAAATTAATCGCCACTTGTTACAAAAACCAAGATATTGATTTGTTTAGTAAAAACGACAGCGAGCGTGCGATTTATTTGGAATATGAAGGTGATAAAAACGGCAATAATTTGCCCGATAAAAATGAAATTGCCGTTAAACATTTAAAGGGTGATGGCGACTTTAGAAGCGTTGAATGTATCGAGCTTTTGAAACAAGCCGACATTGTGGTGACAAATCCGCCATTTTCGCTGTTTCGCGAATATGTTTCGCAGTTGGTTTTATATGACAAAAAATTTCTGATTGTTGGGCATCAAAATGCCATAACCTATAAAGAGATTTTTAAACTTATAAGAGATAATAAAATTTGGTTAGGTTATGGATTTAAAGGTGGCGCGGCGCATTTTATCAATCAACATTATGAAGATTATGCAACCGCCGAAGATCATAAGGAAGGAATGATTAGAGTTTCGGGCGTTACTTGGTTCACTAACTTAGAAATTAAAAAAAGACATGAAAATTTAATTCTATACAAAAACTACTCATCAAAAGAATATCCAAAATATGATAATTACGACGCCATAAATGTTGATAAAACCAAAGATATTCCAGCCGATTATGCTGGCGCGATGGGTGTTCCGATAACATTTTTAGATAAATATAATCCCGCACAATTTGAAATAATTACAATGAGCACAATGAGCGGGGTTTCCGCAAACCACTGGACGTTTATCGATGGAATACCAAAGTACGCTAGAATCTATATCAAAAACAAAAAACCACAAAAATGAAAAACCAAATAAAATTATTTGAAGATAAAAAAGTTCGCAGCCTTTGGAGCGAGCAAGACGAGCAATGGTATTTTTCTGTTGTTGATGTGATTGCAATTTTAACCGAAAGCCCGCGAGCTAGAAAATATTGGAGCGCATTAAAGACAAAGCTAAAAAACGAAGGCAGCGAGTTGTCCCAAAACTTGGGACAACTGAAAATGTTATCCGAAGATGGCAAATTTTACAAAACCGACGTCGCAACAATTGAGCAAATTTTTCGCCTTATCCAATCAATTCCGTCAAAAAAAGCCGAACCTTTCAAACTTTGGCTAGCAAAAGTCGCCAGCGAAAGATTAGACGAAATGCAAGACCCCGAACTAACAATTGACCGCGCTTTACAGCAATATTTAAACCTTGGCTACAGCCAAAATTGGATAAATCAGCGGCTCAAAAGCATAGAAATTAGAAAAGAATTAACCGACGAATGGAGACGTTTAGGATTAAAAGAAGGGCAACAATTTGCCAGCCTCACCGACATCATAACCAAAAGTTGGAGCGAAAAAACCACCAAAGAATACAAGGCTTTGAAGGGCTTAAAAAAAGAAAATTTGCGCGACAACATGACCAACGTTGAATTGATTTTGAACATGTTGGCTGAAGCTTCGACCAAAGATATTTCGCAAGCTGTAAATCCTAAAAACTTTGAAGAAAGTAAGAAAGTTGCAAAGCAAGGCGGCGCAATTGCGGGCAATGCTCGCAAGGAATTAGAAGCCAAAACTGGTAAAAAAGTGGTGGTTGGGTTAAATGCTAAAAAATTTTTAAAAGACAAAAACTAAGAAATGAAAATCGAATTAAAAGAAGTAACAGTCCGCGAGCTTTTTGACGGCTATCAAGACAACGAAGAAAATGGAGTTGTTGGATTTGGCGGAAAGCTTGATATTCGCCCTCCTTATCAAAGAGAATTTATTTACAAAGATAAGCAAAGAGAAGCGGTGATTGAAACTATCACAAAAAATTTTCCCCTTAATGTTATGTATTGGGCGGTTCAAGAAAATGGTAATTTTGAAGTGATTGACGGGCAACAAAGAGCAATCTCAATTTGCCAATTTGTTGAAGGTGATTTTTCGGTTAAAATTGGCAATTTTTCGCAACCGCGAGCTTTTCACAATCTTCAAAAAGACGTTCAGGAGCAAATTTTAAACTATAAATTAATGGTTTATTTTTGCTCGGGAAGCGACAGCGAAAAGCTGGAATGGTTCAAAACAATTAACATCGCTGGCGAAAAATTAACCGATCAAGAACTTAGAAACGCGGTTTTTTCAGGCTCATTTGTTTCTGACGCTAAAAGATATTTTAGCAAAAATGGTTGCGCGGCTTATGGCTTGGGAAGCAATTATTTGAAAGGCTCGCCGATTCGCCAAGAATATTTGGAGACAGCAATTGACTGGATTTCAGGCAGCGAAATTGAAAATTACATGTCTAAAAATCAGCGCGAGCCAAACGCCAATGAATTATGGCTTTATTTTCAAAGCGTTATTAATTGGACAAAAACAACATTTCCAAAATATCGCAAAGAAATGAAGGGTTTGGCTTGGGGTGAATTTTATAATGAATTTAAAGACCAAAAATTTGACCACAAAAAGCTCGAGGAAGAAATTTCCAAGCTTATGCAAGATAAAGATGTAACGAGCAAAAAAGGAATTTATGAATATGTTTTAACCCGCAAAGAAAAGCACTTAAATATTCGGGCTTTTGATGATAATGAAAAAAGAGAATCTTTTGAGAAACAGAAAGGAATTTGCGTGAAATGCGAAAGTGAATGTAAGTTAGAAGAAATGGAAGCGGATCATATAAATCCTTGGCATTTGGGCGGCAAAACTGCGCAAGAAAATTGCCAAATGCTTTGCAAAGGTTGTAATAGAGCCAAATCGGGCAAATAAAAATTATTCTTTAATAGATATTTAAAAACATTTGATTGCTAAATTCTCACAGCAATTTTTTGTTCATCTAAAAATTCCTTCGCCTGCTTGATTGAATATTCTTTAAAGTGAAAAATTGAAGCGGCTAAAACTGCGCTGGCGCCAGATTTTAGGCCTTCGGCTAAATGTTCTAAATTACCAACTCCGCCAGAAGCAATTACTGGAATTGAAATTTGGGAAGTGATTTTTTTTATTAATTCCGAATCATAGCCGGACTTGGTGCCATCTTTATCCATCGAAGTTAGAAGAATTTCTCCAGCTCCTAAATTTGTAACTTTTTTGGCCCATTCAATTGCGTCAATTCCGGTGGGTTTTTTGCCGCCATGGGTGAAAATTTCATAATTTCCCGATTCATTTTTTTTGGCATCAATTGCAACGACAACACATTGTGAGCCAAATTTTGACGCGGCTTCAGAAATTAATTTTGGATTTTTGATTGCGGCACTATTAACCGAAACTTTGTCAGCGCCGCATTTTAGCAAGTTAGAAAAATCTTGAATTTCTTTGATTCCGCCGCCAACGGTGAAAGGGATAAAGCAAACTTGGGCAACTTTTTTTACTACATCCAGAATTACGCCGCGATTTTCATCCGTTGCAGCAATATCAAGAAAACAAAGCTCGTCAGCTCCTTGTTCGTAATAGAATTTTGCTTGAGCAACTGGATCGCCAGCATCGACTAAATTTTCAAAATTAACACCTTTTACAACGCGACCATTTTTAACATCGAGGCAGGGAATTATTCGATTTTTCAGCATTTTTTTACCACATTCTTTTTAAAACATCATGCTCGGGTTTATCGAAGTAACGATGTTTAATAACTGCCAGAATATGAATAATTACCAAACCAAGTAAGGCATAGGCGCATAGTTCGTGAGCTTCGGCAAATAATTTTGCGAGTTCGTAATTAGTGCCAATTAAAAATGGCATTTCTATGCCAAATAAATGCACCGGAAATCCGAAAGAATTAGACATTAAATAGCCGGAAAGCGGAACGCAAAATAGTAAAACGTAAAGCCCAAAATGACCGAGACTGGATAAAATAACTTCAATTTTTGGCATTGTTGCAGGAAGTGCGGGGGCTTTTTTGACGAGGCGATTAATGATTCTGATGATTATCAACATTAAAGCGATAACGCCGAAAGATTTATGCAATTCGTAAATTTTTAAATGATTGGGAGAATCTTTTGGCAGAAAATCTGTCATATAAATTCCGATCCCAAGAATCGTTAAAACTAGAATGGCGCTGATCCAATGAATGATGCGTGAAGAAAGTGCGTATTTTAACATAGTTTATTTTGCCCTAATTTTGCTCTAAGTTTGCCCTAATTTTGCCCTAATTCTGATTTACTGAAATTCCCCATTTTTTACCTAGATAGGCTTCGATTGCCCATCTTTCATCTTTATCTAAAGCGCGGTTAAAAATTATTATTTCACCAATTAATCCTTGATAAAAACCGCCTGAAATAGATGTGGCATTGCCAATTGTCATGCCGCTATTGCCATTAATGGCAGTAGCATTGCCGTCGCTTTTACCAAGCTTGCCATTGTAAAAATATTTTCTGCTGCCGATTGTTGAAAAAATTGCACTATGTAAAATTGCGCGATCTGTTTTGTAAGTAAGTCCACTAATATCAGATGCGGTGGTTGCGATATAGTTAGAAAAATTGGATAAATAAATTGTATAAGTGCCGCTGGTAATATTTTCGTGACCAAGGCTGAAGCATGTGTTAGTAAAGCAGCCACCACTTTTTGAAGATAGAAAATAATTAAAAGTGCCGCTGGTTTTGGTTGGTTGTTCAACTACGAAAACTGTGTAGGAACCATTCACTAAAGCTGAAGGATCAGTAAAATCGAGATATTGGCTAACACCATCAAATTTGAGTGATGGTAAACCATTAATACCATTTTTGATGTAGATAGGATTGCTTGAATAAGGAGAGTTAGAAGTGCTTAAGGCATCATTTTTACGGCTTAAATCATACCAAACTTTAGTGCCAGATGTTGCGGCTAATGGAGTGTTATTATTATAGCCAGTTGGTTGAAAACTGTTACTGCTGGTAGTTTCAAGCCATAGAACCAAATTATCAGTTGCAGGAACTGGCGAACTTTGAGTTAAAGATCTAGCGCTGTTAAGCCGAAATTGCTTAACCAGCCTTGTTCCTTGGGTGATTGCAGAAATCGCAACTCCAACGATTATAATAACGATTGATACTTCAACCAAGGAAAAGGCTTTCTTTTTATTCATGTAATTTGAATTAGTTAAAAGATCTTTTTTGTTCGACCATTTCATAACATTCAACAATATCTTTTTCTTTGATATCCTCGTAATCCTCAAAGGAAATACCGCATTCAAAACCACCTTTAACTTCTTTGACATCATCTTTGAAGCGTTTAAGGGTTTTTAGAATTCCGTCGTGAATAACGATATTATCGCGAAGCAATCTGGCTTTGGCATTTCTGCGTAACAATCCATCAGTAACAAAAGATCCGGCAATTTTTCCAGAGCCAGAAACTTTGAAGACTTGTCTGATTTCAGCTTGTCCAAGATATTCTTCATTTTGGCTTGGAGCTAACATTCCGGTTAATAATAATTTCAAATCATCAACTAGATTATAGATGATTGAATAATAGCGGATGTCGATATTTTTTAGTTTAGCCATTTCTTTCGCGGTGGCGTTGGCTCTGACGTTAAAGCCAATGATAATTGCATTTGAAACTGCGGCTAAATTCACGTCACTTTCAGAAATGCCGCCTGTTGCCATATGCACAACTTTAACTGCAACTTCGTCATTGTCTAATTTGACAACGCTGCCGTTAATTGCTTCAGCTGAACCATGAACGTCGGCCTTAATAATAATGTTTAGATATTTCATTTTGCCTTTGCCGGATTCGCGGAAAATATCAGCCAAAGATTTGGCCGAATTTTTTAAGGATTTGGCTTCTTTTTCCTTGCGTTCGCGATAAGAAATAATTTCACGAGCTTGTCTTTCTTCGTCAACTTGCATGAATTTGTCACCGGCGTTTGGCGCATTATCAAGTCCTAAAACTTCTACCGGAACTGATGGAGTTGCAGATTTAATATTTTTACCCGCATCATCCGACATTTTTCTAACGCGGCCGTAAGATGTTCCAACTACGATCAAATCAGAAATGTTCAGCGTGCCTTTTTGCACCAGCAAAGTCGCAATAACGCCTTTACCCGGATCAACGCGAGACTCAAGAACCGCGCCGCTTGATTTTCCTTCGTAAACGCTTTTTAGATCGAGAACTTCAGCTTGTAGCAAAATTGCTTCTTCAAGTTTTTCTAAATTAATTTTATTTTTTGCCGAAACTGGGATGAACATAACTTCACCACCTAAATCTTCAGCGATAATTTCGTGAGTTAGGAGTTCGTGTTTAACTCTTTCTGGGTCGCTGCCGGGTTTGTCAATTTTATTTACCGCAACAATGATTGGAACGCCAGCCGCTTTTGCGTGGCTGATTGCTTCAATTGTTTGTTCTTTTACGCCATCATCAGCCGCTACAACTAAAACCACGATGTCAGTTATATTGGCACCGCGTGAACGCATTTCAGTAAAGGCTTCGTGACCCGGAGTATCTAGGAAAGTAATATATTTTCCGCCTTTAGTTAAAATGCGGGAAGCGCCGATATGTTGCGTAATACCGCCATGTTCGCCAGCTGCGGTGTCAGTTTCACGTAAAGCGTCGAGCAATGAAGTTTTACCGTGATCAACGTGACCCATGATTGTTACAACTGGTGCGCGGGGCAATGTTTCTAAAGTTTCGCTGCCTTCATCCAAAACATTTTCAACGTCGGAGTGAGAAACGCGGGTAGCTTTATGACCAAATTCACCGATGATAATTTCAGCTGTATCAGCATCAATCGCTTGGTTACTTGTTACAACCATGCCCATGGTGAAAAGTTTTTTCACAACATCGCCGGTTTTTTCCGACATACGTTCTGCTAATTCAGAAACGGTGATAAGTTCTGGTAAATCAACTTCGCGAATGATTTTTTTATATTCTTTTTGTGAATTATCTTCATGTTGCTGTTTTAATTTAGCTTTTCTTCTTCTGCGACCACCTTCGCTATCATCAGAATCGCCATCAATAATATAAGTTTGTTTTCTGGTATTGCCGCGCTCTTCTTTGAAATTTGGTTTTTTGCGCGCCGCTTCTTCGCTTTCGCTAAGTTTATTTGGAGCTTTGAAATGATTGCCGCCGCCCATTGTTTTTTTGTTAGCGGCTTTTCTTTTTTCTCTTTCGACTTTTTCTTTTTCTAAGCGATCTTGTTCTTCTTTTTTTCTAACGCTGATCAATTTTTCGCGTTCTTCTTTTTGGCGATTAGTGACTTCAATGCTTTGTCTAATTTTATTTCTAACGTCAAAGCCGTCTAAACTATAATTTGAATTTACTTTTTGAGGTTGTGCTTTTTCTTCAACGATAGTAGTCGGAGATTTTTCTTCGACATTTGCTACAACATATTCTTCTCTGGATTCTTCTCTGGATTCTTCTTTGATTTCTTCTTGTTTTTTAACTTCATTTTTTTTCGATTCTTCTTCGGCAAGTTTGCGTTTTTCTTTAGTAATTTTGCTTAGAATTTCATGAGTTTTAACTTCAGAAACTTCTGTTTTTGATTCGGAAACCGCTTTCATGCGAGCTTCAAATTCGCTTTTATTTAAAGCTATCGGCGTGCGATCATCGTCTCTATTTTCTTTTTTGCGACCTTTGATCGTAACTTGTACTAACGAACTTCCAGTTTTTTTGGTTTCAGGAGTTTTAAGCGTCAAAGTTTGAGAACCTGCCGACGATGGAAGTTTTAAGGTAAGCGTTGAACGTGTTGTATTTTTATTTTCTATGTCGGTCATTTTTAATTTTTGTTTCAATTACCAGTTACTTTTTTAAAAAAACTCGATGTCACCCAGAGCTTGTCGAAGGGTGATTATAGTGTTTTGAACCTGAATCACCCTTCGACAAGGCTCAGGGTGACATCGAAGGTGTTGATATTAGTATAAATCAACACATCTTGCACTTTGGTAATTCTTCGTTTTTTAAGCTGTTTTTTGTAAATATTCTTCAGCTCTACGTTTGATTTCTTTTGCTACATCTTCGTCGAATCCTTCAATTGAAGCAACTTCAGAAGTTTCAGCTGAGGCAAGTTCTTCAACGCTTAAGAAGCCTTCAGAAGCGAGAAGATTGGCGATCATGTCTTCAACGTCTAAAGCTTCAACAAACAATTTAGAGGCTTGATTGAATTCTGCAGTTCTTCTTACTGATTCTTGCTCGTCAGTCATAACGTCGATTTTGTAACCAACTAATTTTGAAGCAAGTTTAACATTTTGTCCGCCGCGTCCGATTGCCAAACTTAATTGATCTTCAGCAACCACAACTTCAATCAAACCATTTTCTTCATCAACCACAACTTTACTTACTTTTGCTGGAGTTAGCGCGCTAACTACCAATTCAGCAATGTTTGATGACCATTTCATGATGTCGATTTTTTCACCGCGTAATTCTGAACTTACAGATTGAACGCGACTGCCGCGAATACCGATGAATGAACCGATGATATCGATATCATCACGGCGCGAATAAATAGCAATTTTAGCGCGCGAGCCTGGATCGCGAGCCACAGCTTTGACTTCAATATTACCATCATAAAGCTCAGGAACTTCTTGTTCAAACAAGCGAACCAAAAATTGTGGATGAGTGCGTGAAAGGAAGATTTGCGCGCCATGAGGTTCTTTGCGAACATCTTCAATATAGCAACGCATGCGATCACCAACGCGGAAATTTTCTCTAGGAATCAAGCCGCTTTCGTGGATAACAGCTTCATAACCATCAACTTCCATAACGATATTTTTAAGACCAACTTTTTTAACTGAAGCGCTAACAATATCGCCTAAACGATCTTTAAATTCGTTATACTCTTTATTTTTTTCAGCTTCTTTAACTTTGCGGATAATTTCATTTCTAGCAACTTGCGCCACAACGCGATTTAAGTCGATTGGGGGTAATTCTTGAACAACAGAATCACCAAGCGCCGCATCTTTATCTTCAAGTTTGGCGTGCTTTAAAGTGATGTGCGTGCGCGAATCGAAATCTTCTTTATCATCTTCAACAACTTGCAATCTATTGAATAATTTAATTTGGCCCGATTTTTTATCGATACGGCATTCAATATCTAAGTGATGACCATATTTTTTCTTAGCGGCAAGTTTAATGCCTTCTTCCATAGCTTCTACAACCTCTTGAAGGGAGATGCCTTTTTCATGTGCAATGTTTTCAGCAACCAACAAAATTTCCTTGTTGCCCATGATAGTTAAATTACTTGCCATATTTGATTGATTAATAAGTTGAGAGAGTAGGGAATTTACAGCGTTTAAGAGTGGTGATTAATTGATTTGGCGGATGTTATTTAGCGAAAGTTTGAAATCAACAAGTGATTAAGGAGCTGGCTTATTTTTTTTGAATTTGTTTTTCAAGCTGGTTAATTTTACGGCGATCCTTGAAACTCTTGATTCTGCGACTGATGATATTTTGGGTGCAGGCTAAAATTCCAAAAAGCATTCCTAAAATGAAGAATAAAATTATTACTAAAAAAGTTTTGGTTTCGAGATCAAAAGGCAAAGGATAAAAATGCACTTGAATAGTGTCGCGGTTATTCACCATGAAAATCACGATGCAGATTAGAATTAAGGAAATAATTACGGTGCGAATCGTGCGCAGGATTGATTTGATAAAGTTTAACATATTGGTTTTGATTTAGGTTTTCTAAAAATTAACTATGTTACAAAATGAAAGTCGAGTGATTACAAAAACACTTTTACTTCAGTTCCCACGTTTTTCTCCGATGAAATAACCATCATACCACCTTGCATTTCAACCAGATGTTTTACCAAAGGCAATCCTAGTCCGGTTGAATCAATAAATTTACTTTGAGCCATTTCAATTCGACCATATTTTTCTAGTGCAATTTTGATTTCATTTTCATTCATTCCGCAACCATGGTCTTTGATACTTATCATTATTTTGGGGCGTGATTTTTTGACAATGCTTTGTAAATAGGTTTTACGCTCATGATTTATATGCGGGTTTTGCTTGACGCTATCTAATATTGAGATTTGTAGAGTTTCTGAAGCTCCAGCATTTAGCTTTTCCAGCTTTACTTCAATTACGGTTTGTTCGTCGGCATATTTAATTGAATTGCTGATAAGATTTGCCAGAACCTGTTTGATTCTTCTAGGGTCAATATTGTTGACGATAAAATCTTCGTCATCCTTTTTTATAAAATGCGAAACAATTTGTTTTTGTGATTTTATGGCGCGAATTTTTAGTAATTTTACCGAGCGCATAACTATTTCTTTCATATCGACCAGAGAATGTTCTTCGATTTTGAAATCACCAGTTTGGGCTTGATTAACATCGATAATATCACGAATAAATTCTGAAAGTTCTTCTCCCAATTTTATAATATCTTCAAGAAAACTCTGATTTTCTAAAATTTCTGGTACTGAGAAATTGTTATCATTTGATTCGGCTTTTTCAGAAAAATTAATTTTTACTACTTCTGCCAAACCAATGATTCCGGCGACGATATTTTTTAATTCATGAGCTGTTGAGGCTAAAAATTCAGTTTTATTGAAATTAGATTTTTCCGCAAAAATCTTGGCTTGAGCCTGTTTTTCTAGAAATTCGCGAACTTGTTCAATTGATTCTGCTAATAAATCGATTTCAGAAATTTCGGCGTGAGGAACGTAGACATTAGTATTTCCTTGAGAAATTTGGCGCGCTGAATTTGAAAGCTGGATAACGGGGTTTAAAAGTCTGGTTCTAAAAAAGAAAAGTAGAATCAGAAAGAAAATGGTTAAATATAAAGTGTTAAAAAAATGTGGTAAAAAATTGATACGCAATTCCGACAAAAACATTTTTTTGTTAATGCCGGTTAAAATTGTAAAAGAATGTAAGGAACTAGGTTGATAATAAAAAGTCTGGTTATTGATCTCGATGAAACCAGATTTTAAAAGGCTTTTATCAAGTTTTTCAAAAGCATCGGCGATCTCAAAAACTTGTTCTTTATTAAAATTTTCTGACGAAAGAAGAGCGGAATTTTTATCATCAAAAACTACGAATTTAATGTAGGAAAGGCTGGAAAGTAGTTCTAATTTTCTTTGGAGTTTTTCTATATTGATGCCAAAAGAAATTGTACCCAGAAATTTTCCTTTATCACTAATTCCAAAACCAAAAGGAATAATTGGTTCGCGGCTGATAATTCCGGTGTCAACTTTGGAAGATAAAAGTTTCCAAGGTTTTTGTTTGGCTTCCTTAATCCACGATCTTTCTTCGTTAGTGACTAAAATTGGATTTGTTATTGCGCCGTGAGTGCTGCTTGCAATTACATAATTATTGGCATCAACGAAATCGAAAAGTGTCCAAGTGAAAAAATCATAGCCATTGTCATTTATTTTTGGTCGAGCGTTAACTAAAATTGACGCAATATTTTCTTTTTTTGAATTTCCATATTTTATTATTTGATTTGCTAC
>CANKYC010000037.1 GCA_947487845.1 Rickettsiales bacterium
GCCATATCCAGCTTCACTTTGACGCTTCGCCCACTCATCACCAATAAATTTTGCAGCGTTTAAATGAGCGTAAACGCCAAAATCTTCCCACAATGATCTCATAAATTTTTCAGTGCCTTGAAGGCTCGAAGCCCAAGCGGTATCTTCCCAAATCGAAGATCCAAAAACACCTTTAATAATTTTTGCATCCAAAAGACCAGCAACTTTGATACCAGTCCAAGCCACGCTAGTTATAGCAGTTCCAACAAGAGCAAGTGGAACACCAACAGTTGCTGAGGCGGCAAATTTAAGAACTTTAAAAGCGGTGCTGTTCTTAATTGCGGAAGCAATTTTAGCTGCTCCAGCTGCAACCGCTCCTAATCCATTCATTATTGATTTGATCATAAATACCTAATCGCGAAAATTAATAAATTGTAAGGGAACTTCATAAGTACTGGTACGCAAGAAAGTTATAGCTTCTTGTAAGTCATCGCGTTTTTTGCCGTCAATTCTCACTTCTTCGCCTTTGATTGAAGCCTGAATTTTCAATTTTGCATCCTTTATTTGTTTGACAATTTTTTTGGCAATTTCTTGTTCAATACCATTTTTTAATTTTACTTCTTGTCGAAAAGAATTTCCACCCGCTTTTTCTTCTTTCTGAAAATCTAAAGCTCTTGGATCAATGCCGCGCTTTACGCAAAATACTTTTAGTGAATCGCGAATTTGACCTAATCTAAATTCATCTTCAGCAGCAAGATTAATGATATTTTCTTTGCCTTTTAACTCGACTGAAAATTTTACACCCTTGAAATCATAGCGATTGGTAAGTTCACGCAGAACCGAATTAACGGCATTATCCATTTCTTGCATGTCGATTTTTGAAACAACGTCAAAGCTTGGCATATGTTTTTTTAAAAAAATTAATTGGTTAAAGCCTGATTTAAATCGGCAATCAAATCATCAACATGTTCCAAGCCTACGGAAAGGCGACACATTGATTCGGTGATCCCGATTTTTTCTTGTTCATCGCGCGACATATTTGAATGTGTTGTTGTCGCGGGATGTGTAATCAGCGATTTGGAATCGCCCAAATTATTTGAAATGTCAATAATTTGTAAATGATTCATAAAAGCAAAAGTATCTTTTTTGCCATCTTTAACTTCAAAAGCCAACATCGCGCCGCCATTAAACATTTGTTTTTTGGCAACTTCAAATTGCGGGTGCGATTTTAAAGTTGGATATAAAACGCGTTTAATTTTTGGATGATTTTCTAGAAATTCCGCAATTTTACGGGCATTTTCGCAATGTCTTTCCATGCGCAATTGAAAAGTTTCCAGTGATTTTAAAACCACCCAAGCATTGAAAGGACTCATTGCCGGACCGGTGTGACGATGAAATGGTAATAAAATTTCTTTAATAAATTGCTCTTTCCCCAAAACGCAACCGCCCAAAGTGCGACCTTGTCCGTCCATGTGTTTAGTGGTTGAATAAACCACAATATCAGCGCCAAGTTCCATTGATTTTTGGCTGTAAGGAGAAGCGAAAATATTATCTACAATCAGACAAGCTGAATTTTTTTTACACAAATCAGCGACAAATTTAATATCAACAATTTCGAGATTGGGATTGGCGGGAGTTTCGATAAAAACAACTTTGGTATTTTTCTTAAATGCTTGTTCCCAAGCCTTGTGATTTGTGCCTTCAACTAATGTAACTTCAATTCCATAATTTGGTAAAATTTTGGTAGCAATGTGAAAACATGAGCCGAATAAAACTTTCGATGCGATAAAATGATCGCCAGTTTTTATCTGACACATAATTGCAGCAAAGACCGCCGCCATGCCGCTGGCCATAACGCAAGCAGCTTCAGCGCCCTCAAGCAAAGCTAATTTATCTTCCAGCATTTTTAAACTTGGATTTAAATAGCGTGAATAAACATAGCCCGGAGCTTCGCCATTAAAGCGACTTTCGGCAGTTTCAGCAGAATTATAAGCGAAACCGGAATTTAAAAAAATTGCTTCTGAAGTTTCTCCGAAGTTAGAGCGTATTGTTCCGCCGCGCACCATTTGAGTTTCGGGGCGTAATTTTTTGAAATCGAGGTTTTTATTTTTGTAAGTCATTATTTACTAATTTTTAATTTTTCTAATAACGCATCCGTGTCGTTGCGCAGTAATTCAATTTTGACTTCCGTTGTACCTTGGCCTTTAAATCCAAGTGCGACCGCTGCTTTTTCTGAAACATCAATCACGCGATTTTTAGCAAAAGGCCCGCGATCATTAACGCGAACAATAACATTTTTTCCGTTGCGCAAATTAGTAACCCGAACCAGAGAAGGCAATGGCAGAGTTGGATGCGCTGCCGTCATACTTCCCATATTATAAACTTCGCCATTAGCAGTTTTTTTGCCATGAAAATCATCGCCATACCAAGAAGCGGTTCCGGTTTCTTGATAATCTTCATAATCTTGCGGAACATAAGAAACGCCAAAAACCTTGTAAGGATTTCCAATTTTAAAATGGCCGTCATATTCACCATTTTCACCTAGCATTTCTGCGGTTTCTACTGAATCATCATCTTCATCGGCAGTTTTTTGCGATAAGACATAACGAGTTTTTTTAGAATTTTTAGTAGCTGCGGTGCGAATCCTGTAAGATTTACTTTTATTTGTAGCGTGTTTTTTTAAGGCTTTACCTTTGTTATTTGTGGAGCAGGCAGAAAAAATACTTAGAATTAAAAGCGCTAGGCATAATTTTTTCATTCTTTAATTATTTTGTTGATATGCAGCCGCTGTAGGTACGACTTTAAAATCGACGGAGTTTCTTTTAGAAAAAATAAATTCTTCCTGACCGGTTAAAGCTGGTTCATTTTTAGTGATTAGGAAAATTCCAAATTCAGCAAAAAAGTTAGCGATTAAATCATGACCCAAAAATCCTAGAAGTCGATGTTTTGCAGTTAAAAAAATTTTTTTCTTAATCGAAAATCCTAGATCGTCGCATAATTTCTCAAAATCTTTAATCGAACAAAAATGAATGTTAGGCGTTTCAAACCATTCAAAAGGAATATTTTTATTAACCGGCATCGAACCTTTAAATAAAAGGTGTAAACGGTTTTTATAATGGGCGAAATTTGGCAGAGAAACAATTGCATATTCGGCAACTCGCAGCATTTCTTCGAGAATTTCTTTTGGTTTTTGAGTTGCTTGAATTGTTTGACTTAAAATTGCGAAATCAAAATTGCGGTCGGGATAAAAAGTTAAATCTTTTTCAGCATCACCTTGAATCACCGAAAGCCCGCGCATTAAAGCCTGACTTACTTGTAATTGCGAAATTTCCAAACCGCGCGCATCGGCATTTTTGGTTTTTTTGAGAAAATCTAAAAGCTCGCCATCGCCGCAGCCAATATCTAAAACGCGGGAGTTCGGTTTGATAAGTTTGGCGATGATTTCTAAGTCATAGCGAATTTGGTGCTTAATAATATTCTCGCCAATCGAAGTGTTTTTCATGGTTTTTTTACAAAAGAAATAAAACAAATAAATCTATTGCGGATGCGCGGGTTTATACCGCGCGCAGCAATTCAATTAAAACTAAATTCAAACGAAGTTTGAATTTAAATATCTATAAATCCGCGAATGGTGTTTTTTAAAGTGTCGCTTTCAAGTAAAAATGAATCATGCCCGGCGCTGCTGTTTATGGTGATTGAGCTTACATTTACGCCACATGAAATTAAAGCTTGGGTTAATTTTTTTGCCTCCGAAGGTGGAAAAAGCCAATCATCAGAAAAAGAAATCAGACAGAATTTTCCGTTTTTATTTTTGGAAAAATCAAGAAAAGCCGAGCCTAATTTTCCGCCAAAATCGCTTTCCAAATCAAAATAATCGACAGCTTTTGTAACGTAAAGATATGAATTGGCATCAAAGCGCTCAACGAAGCTTTGACCTTGATGATGTAAGTAGCTTTCAACTTTAAAGTCCTGGGCAAAAGTGAAAGACAAATTTTCTTTATCTTGTAAATTGCGCCCGAATTTTTTTTGCAAAGCACTTTCGGAAAGATAAGTAATATGCGCCGTCATACGCGCAACTGCCAAACCGCTTGACGGATATTTTTTTTCTAAAAAATATTTGCCTTCGCACCAATTTGGATCAGCCATAATTGCTTGTCTTCCAACTTCGTGAAAGGCGATATTTTGCGGGCTGTGGCGATAAGAAGTTGCCATTGGAATTACTAAATTCACTTTTTGTGGAAATAAAACTGCCCAAGCCAAAGCTTGCATTCCGCCAGTCGAACCGCCAATTACGGCGTGAAGTTTGAAAATTCCTAAATGCTCAATTAAAAGATTTTGCGCTTGTACCATATCGTTGATGGTGACGATGGGAAAGTTTAATCCGTAAGGCTCGCCGGTTTTTGGATTAATTTCTTTGGGCCCAAAAGATCCCATGCAACTGCCGATAATATTTGATGAAATTACAAAAAATTTATTGGTGTCAATTGGTTTGTCGTCACCAATCATAAAATCCCACCAGCCGTTTTTTCCGGTGACAGGATTTGGTGACGCAGCGTATTGGTCGCCAGTCAGAGCGTGGCAAATTAGGATTGCATTTGAACAATCTGCATTGAGTTTGCCGTAGGTTTGAAAGGCTAAAGGGAAATTTTTAATTTCAGAACCGCTAGCAAGTTTGAGGGGTTTTTCTTTGGCTAAAAAAACAATTTCACCAATCTCAAATTCTTTATATCCAGGCCCAAAACTTGACTTAACTTTCATTGTTCTTAAATCGAATTTTATAATTTTAAAAAATCTTAGACAGCCTCTTACTTAAATTTCACTTCAATGGAAAATCAATCAAATAAAACTCCAGAAGCGCCATTATTGGTTCTGCGCGAAGAAATTGACCAAATTGATAATCAGATAATTTCTCTTTTGATGCAGAGAATGAATATAATTACGCGGGTTGGCGAGTTGAAAAAAAATAATCAGGAAAAATTTTTCATCCGCTCCAATCGTGAAGCGGACATGATTAAAGATCTGGTGAAAAAGTCAGGTAATATTTTACCAAAAACAACAATTATCAGCATTTGGCGTAAAATTATAACCACTGCCAACATGCATGAACAGCCGCTTGTAATTGCAATTCATAATCCAAAAAATATTCCTGATTATAATTATTTGGTAAGAGAATATTACAATGAATTAGTGCCGTTGCATAATTTTGATAGTGCGACAAATGTAGTTGCAGAAATTGAAAAAGGTGAGGCGCAGATTGGAATTTTTGCTTTACCTCATGAAAGCGGCGAAGAAAAGAAAGAAGATGCCAAAGAAAATTGGTGGATTTCTTTAGCCAATAACCGCTTGGGTTTAAAAGTTTTTGCTAAAATTCCTTTTTATGAAATTACAGAGCAGAAAAAAGATTTGGACAAAATTGAATTAGTTGCAGTTGCGGCGAAAGAGCCTGAAAAATCAAGTGATGATCGCAGTTTGGTTTATTTGGAAGTGGCAAAAGAAATTTCTAAAACGCAGATTTTATCGGTGTTAAAAGAGTTGAATTTGGTTGGAAAAATTTTGAAATCAGTAAAACTGGCGCAAGTTGAAGGAATTATGTTTCACTTAATTGAGCTTGATGGATTTTATTTAGAAAGCGATTTGGCGATGAAGAATTTTGGGAAATCAAAAGTTAAACCTTACATAAAAATTTTAGGGCATTATGCGGTGCCCATAAAAATTTAATGATTAAAATTTAATGATTAAAATTTAATGACTAAAATTTAATAACTAAAATTTAATGATTAAAATTTAATGACTAAAATTTAACATCGCAAAACCCCCCAACCCCCCTTAACAGGGGGGCTTAATCCGCGTTCGGTTTAAAGCCCCTTGTTAAGGGGCTTAATCCGCGTTCGGTTTAAAGCCCCCCTGTTAAGGGGGGTTGGGGGGTTTTGCGATGTTAAATTTTTTTTACAAATCCCAATTGACAAAAAATTTCCCATCCTAACAATGCCCGTCCCTTCACTTTCAAACGTGTAAGTCACCCTTTCTAAAAAAGTTATTTTTTTAGAAAATTTTTCAGACGCAAATAGTTGATAAGACCAATCCTGAAAAACCAATGGGAATAGCAATTAAAATCAATCACAGACATGTCTAAAAGACTTAGTGCTAAGAAAAAAATTAGCAGAAAATTAGGCGCGAGCCTTTGGGGTCAAGCAAAAGATCCATATAATAAACGTAATTACAAACCTGGTCAACACGGCGCTTCCGCAAGAGGAAGAGTTAGTGACTACGGTACTCAGCTTCGCGCTAAGCAAAGAATGAAATTCTACTATGGCAACATTTCTGAAAGACAATTTTTCAACAGTTTCACATTAGCTTCTAAATCAAAAGGCGATGTAAGTGAAAACTTCGTAGCCCTTCTTGAAAGCAGATTGGACACTGTGGTTTACCGCGCTAATTTCGTTGCAACAGTGTTTGCAGCAAGACAATTCGTGAATCACAAACATGTTACTGTAAACGGAAAAACTGTTAACATTCCTTCATTCAAAGTGAAAGTTGGCGACATCGTTCAAGTTCGTGAAAAATCACGCAAACTTACGGTTGTAATGGAAGCGCTTCAAAAAATGGAGCGCGATATTCCTTCATACATGACTTTAGATAAAGATAACTTCACAGCTAAATTGACTACTAAACCATCATTTGCAGAAGTTCCTTACGCTGTTGAAATGCAACCGCATTTGATTACGGAGTTTTATTCAAGATAGTAAAAATGCTTTCGCATTTTTAGGGGAATGGAAATCCGGAATTTAAGAGCGGTCTTAAATTCCTATAATAAAAAACTCCGTCACTTGGGAAAAGTGGCGGAGTTTTTTTATGTTTATAGCTCGAACTATAAACGCGTAGCCAGTTTGCAAAATTCTTCAATCGTCAAATTTTCTGGTCGTAAATCCGATCTGATTCCGACTTCATTTAAAACCGCTTCTGGATTTTCAAAAACACTTTTTAAACCCGATTTTATCATCTTGCGGCGTTGATTAAAAGCAGCTGCGACAACGCGTTCTAGCTTTTTAAAATCTACATCAGCCAAAGGTTTTTCTCTTGGAATAATTTCAACAATTGCCGATGTAACTTTTGGTGGCGGCGTAAAAACGGTGCGACTTACGGTAAAAACTAATTTGGTGTGACATAAAAAATTTACCATTACAGCGAGGCGGCCGTAGTGATTGTCGTTTGGTTTGGCGGTTATTCTTTCAACTACTTCTTTTTGTAACATCAAATGCATTGAAGCAATTTTGGGGGCGATTTTGAGCCATTTAAAAATCAAAACTGTGCCGATATTGTAAGGCAGGTTGGCGATGATTTTGAATTTTTTTTCGCTATTTAAAATTTTGGTTTCATCAATTTCTAAAGCATCGCCTTCGATAATTTGAAAATGTTCGCCGTAAAAATTTTTTAATTCATTTAAGGCTTCCAAACATCTTTGATCTTTTTCAACGGCGACTAGTTTTTTTGCGCCGGCGTCCAAAATTGAACGAGTTAAACTTCCGGGTCCAGGACCAACTTCCAGCACTTCAAAATCAGTTAAATCTCCCGCAGCGCGAACGATTTTATCGGTGACGTTTTTGTCTAAAATGAAATTTTGACCTAAAGATTTTTTGGCGTCTAAGCCATATTTTTTGATGAGATCAGAAGTGGAAAGAAGGTTCATTGGATTTGTGCTATTGTGGCTGGATTATGAAATCCAAAATTTCAGTTCAGATATGAACATGTGGACGGGGTTACAAACCACTACTTTCCAACTAAGAATTTTTCTAATCTTTTTAAGTAAAAATCGTAGTCATACTGAGCTTGTCGAAGTATGATTCAAGCCCATGCTTAAGAATCATACTTCGACAAGTTCAGCATGACTACGAGATATTATTTTCTAGATCGAAAAAACTTTTTACCGCGAACAAAGCACTGATTTACAAGGATTTACCAGGTTTTTATTAACTCTTAGTTGGACAGTAGTGGTTACAAACCCCGTCCAGCTGTGAAAAAAATTTAAAAACCGATGATTTGAGTTTTGAAGCCGCGTTCGCTATATTCAACAAATTCATGTCCCAAAGCGTCAGCAACTGCTTTGTAAGTAACTTTGCCGTCAATCACGTTCAAACCATTTCTCAAATGAACATCATCAGCTAAAGCTTTTTTATAGCCTTTGCCTGCGATTGCCAAAGAGAAAGGCAAGGTAGAATTTTCTAAAGCTTGAGTTGAAGTTCGAGCAACGGCGCCGGGCATGTTGGTTACGCAATAGTGAACTACGCCATCGACCACATAAGTTGGGTTAGAATGAGAAGTTGGTTTGCTAGTTTCAAAACAGCCGCCTTGATCGATTGAAATGTCAACCATAACGGCGCCTTTTTTCATTTTTTTCACCAAAGCTGCAGAAATTAATTTTGGAGCAGCGGCCCCCGGAATTAGAACTGCGCCAACTACAACATCAGAATCAACGGTATTTTTTTCGATATTTTCTAAACTGGCGTAAAGAACTTCGGCAGAATTTCCGAAAATATCGCACAGATAACGAATGCGCGCTAATGATTTATCAAGAATTACAACTTCAGCGCCCATGCCGATTGCAACTTTTGCTGCATTGGTTCCAGAAACGCCGCCACCAAGAATTGTAACTTTACCGCGAGCAACTCCCGGAACGCCGCCCAACAAAACTCCGCGTCCACCTTGAGCTTTTTCCAAAGCGCGAGCGCCAGCTTGAATTGAAAGTTTTCCCGCAACTTCCGACATTGGAGCAAGAAGTGGAAGTGAGCGATCGGCGGCACTTACAGTTTCAAAGGCAATTGCCACGCAGCCAGATTTAATCAACATTTCAGTTAAATGTGGTTCAGCTGCTAAATGCAAATAAGAGAAAATAATTTGGCCCGAACGGATCATTTTGCATTCAGATTCTTGTGGTTCTTTAACCTTCAAAATCATTTCCGCTTTTTCATAAACTTCAGCTGCATTAGCGGCAATTTTTGCGCCGGCTTGAACATATTGTTCGTCAGAAAAATCGATTGCAGTTCCGGCATCTTTTTGTACCAAAACTTGATGGCCCGCATTTACTAATTCGCGAACTCCTGATGGAGTTGCGCCAACGCGATATTCGTGATCTTTAATTTCTTTTGGAATGCCGATTAACATGAGTTTTTCTCCGTTTTAATTTGAGTTAGAAATGTTAGAAATTTTAATGATGTTGCCTTCTTGTGAAGTCAAACTTGGGTGTAAATCATAATCAAATTGAAAAGATTTTTTCGCAAGTTCAATTTCTGAATTTAGATTTTTGCCTTTTAAAAATAGACAAAAACCATCTTTTTTTAAGAATTTTTTACTGTGAATTAAAAGTTGATCAAGCGGCGCTAAAGCTCGCGAAGTTATGCAGTCAAATTCTTGAGCTGTTAATTCTTCAAGTTTGAATTGATGAACAAAAACACGATTTTGTGAAAGTAATTTAGCGCGACGTAAAAAATCGGATTTTCTAAAAGATTTTTCCACTAAATGCATTTCGCGAAGTCCTAAAATTGAAAGCACCAAACCCGGAAAACCAGCGCCAGTGCCGAAGTCAGCGAATTTCAGGTTTTTATTTTCAATAAAACGTAAAAGCTGGGCGCTGTCTAAAATATGGCGTTCCCAAAGATTTTCGATAGTTGATTTGCCGATGAAATTGAAATTGTCATTTTCTTGCAGAAGTAATGCTACGTAATCTTCGAGACCTTTAATTTGGCTTTCGTTTAAGATTGTAAATTTTTTAATTTCGTCAAAAGCGGCGAGTTTTTTTTGTTCGAGTTGCATGGAAAGTTTAGAGGTTTTTATATTTTAGATAGATCCTGAAATAAGTTCAGGATGACGGAAATATTATGAAAGAATATATCAAAGCTACTTAAAGCTAGATCAAAATAGTTTTAAAAACTCCCCAAAAACTTAGCAATTAAAAACTAAAAACTTGACGCTTGCGACTCGTAATATAAAAATTTTCTCACACAAAATTCCCTTCTCGAAAAAACTTTCCAAAAAATATGAAAATCTCTACTAAAGTTAAAAAAATTCTATCTTGCTACGAAAGCGACAATGCAGGAACCAAAACTAATTTAGCCCGTATTTTGATGCATGGTAAATTAGGTGGCACCGGTAAAATGGTAATCTTGCCAGTTGATCAAGGTTTTGAACATGGCCCAGACAGAAGTTTCGCGGTAAATCCAGATGCTTACGATCCACATTATCATTTCCAACTTGCAATTGATGCTGGTTTAAACGCTTACGCCGCGCCTTTAGGAATGATCGAAGCTGGTGCTGAAACATTCGCCGGTGCAATTCCAACTATTCTCAAAGTTAATTCTTCAAATTCTCTTCACAATGGCGGAACCGCTCCACATCAAGCCACAACAGCTTCTGTAAAAGATGCTTTACGTTTAGGATGTTCGGCGATTGGTTTTACAATTTATCCGGGATCTGACGCGGCTTTTGATATGTTTGAAGAAATCCGCGAAATGTCAGAAGAAGCTAAATCTTATGGTTTGGCAACGGTAATTTGGTCTTATCCACGTGGCGGCGATCTTTCAAAAATCGGCGAAACTGCGATGGATATTTGCGCCTACGCGGCTCACATCGCAGCTTTATTGGGCGCGCACATCATAAAAGTTAAACCTCCAACCCAAGCTTTGGAAAATCTTGAAGCGATCAAGGTTTATGAAAAAGTAAAAATTCCTGTTGCAACAATGGAAGAGCGCATTCGTCACATAATGAAAACTACCTTCAACAATAGAAGAATCGTGGTGTTTTCTGGCGGAAATGCCAAAGGTGAAAATGAAATTTACAATGAAATCCGCGAAATCTACAAAGGTGGCGCGAATGGCTCAATCATTGGTCGTAACACTTTCCAGCGTCCAAGAGCAGAAGCGCTTAAAATGCTTGAAAACATCATTCATATTTACCAAGGAAAATTCTAGTTTTTTAAGAAAAAATTCAGATAACAAATATGAAGTAATGAAAATGAAGACGCAGCTATTTCCCATTCTCAAGGAACTGGTAATGCTTATGCTTCAACCG
>CANKYC010000038.1 GCA_947487845.1 Rickettsiales bacterium
TTGATAAAGAAGAGGTGGCGCACCTAATTCATAAAATGAATATGAGCGATGAAGAAGTGCAAAATAATATAGTGAAATTGAGTAGTTTTAAAAGTTGGTTAAGAATTATGAAGTCATCTTTTATCGATAGAAAATCGTTATAAATTTCGTAAATTTAAAAATAAGCAAAACTACTTCTTTCTTTTGGTTCTATGAAAAATACAAAAAAATACGGGATAATTTTATTTGTTGTGGTTGCATTTATTGCGCTCTTTTCATTTTCAAATCATAAACTACCCGATCATTCAAAAAAAGACGAAGCCAGCGCCAGAAAGGTTTATAAATGGAAAATAATCCGAGTAGTTGATGGTGATACATTGGAAGTTGAGGAAAATTTTCTTCCTCCAGAATTAAAGTTATTTGTTCGCTTAAAAAACGTGGACACGCCAGAAAAATCACCTCGAGCCAAATGCGATGAAGAAGATAAGCTCGCTAAAAAAGCAGCTGAATTCACAAAAAGTGCCGTTGAAGAAGCTATAAAAAACAATCAAGAAATTACATTTTCAGAATTAAAGTGGGATAAATATGGCGGCAGGGTTTTATCCGATGTCAAAATAAATAACAGAAGCTTGGCCAAAGACCTAATAAATAATGGTCTGGGACGTGAATATCATGGCGAGAAAAAGCAAAGCTGGTGCAAGGAAATTTAATTAACATTCCCAAAAATAGTTTTGGCAATCGTCAAAACTTTCACTTTTTTCGCGCCGTGTTTTTTTAAAATTTTGGCGCAATTTTCAACCGTTGCGCCTGTTGTCATAACGTCATCGACTAATAAAATATTTTTACCTTTTACAATTCCAAAATATTTTTCATTGACCGCAAAAACATTTTTCAAATTATTTTCGCGTTCTTTTTTCTTCAAAAAAATCTGCGATTTTGTGTCTTTAATTCTCACCATTAAATCAGGGAAAAATTGCATTTTTGGCGTTAATTTCAGCAGATTTTTTGCCAGTAAAACTGCCTGATTAAATTTCCTTTTTCGCAAGCGCGAAACATGAAGCGGAACCGCAACCATAAGTTCGCAATCCTTAATTTCATTTTTTGATTTATCAAAAATAATCCGCGCAAATTTTTGAGCTAAAAAAGTTTGATCGCGATATTTCATTGATCCAACAATTTTTTTTAAAATATCATCATAACGAAAAATCGTGATTACGCGATCAAAGGCAGGTTTTTTGGTTAAACATTTGCCGCAAATTAAATTCAAACCTTGAAACTCAAACGGATAAGCGCAAATTATGCATTTAGGTTCGCAGATGAATTGTAATTTCAGCCAGCAACTTTCACAAAATAAGCCGTCAATACTGATGATTTTTTCGCAGGAAAGGCAGTGATTTGGAAAAATAATTTCCGATATTTTTTTTAAAATTTTCATTTCGAAGTGATGATTCAAGAGGTTTTATTCGATCGCGATTTGTTGCGCCAAAATAAGTTACGCGCGCGCTCGAAGTTTTTAGATCATAATTTTTTACATCATGAAGTTGCAAATAGAATTGCCGAAAATGTTAAGTTTTTGAATCGCGAATTTAAGGATATTTTAGAAATTGGTGCGATGGATGATTATTTGTCGAAGCTTGTAAATGAAGCTGGCGCGCCATATAAATTTATGGAAGATTTGGAGATTTTGCCTTTTGAAAAAGAATCTTTTGATTTGATTTTGAGTAATCTCAATTTTCATTACATAAATCAGATTCCGCAATTTTTAATCAATGTTAAAGAAGTGTTAAAGCCGGGCGGTGTATTTATCGCCAGCTTTTTTGGTGAAGAAAATTTAAGTGAATTGGCGCACGTTTTATACGAAACGGAAAATGAAATTTATAATGGCGTTTCACCAAGAATGCCGCCGACAATTGATGTAAAAACTGCGGCGAGTTTGTTGCAAAAAGCTGGTTTTCAAAATCCGATTTCAGATTTTGCCAAAATTGAGGTGGAATATTCTGATTCGTTAAATCTCTTAAAAGATTTGAAAATGATGGGGCAGGGAAATATTTTGACCAAGCGTTCGCGCAAGTTTTTTACCAAGGAATTTTTGCGCAAAATTTCGCAAAATTATCAAAGAATTTATCCATCCGGAATTGCAACTTTTGAAGTTGTAACGGTTACGGGTTGGAAGGAAAATCCAGCTAGCATCTCGACGACCCGCTAGCTCGATATAAAAAAATAAAAAAATGACAAAAAAATTACACATCAAAACCTACGGCTGCCAGATGAATGTTTACGATTCAGATCGCATGCAAGATTTAATGACTGCGGTTGGATATGAAACTATCGAAACGCCGGAAGGCGCCGACATGGTTATCATTAATACTTGTCATATTCGCGAAAAGGCTTCGGAAAAATTATTTTCTGACTTAGGTCGCATTCGTCCGCATAAAGAAAAAATGAGAAATAATGGCAGCCAAATGATTGTTGCGGTTGCTGGTTGCGTGGCTCAAGCCGAAGGTGAAGAAATTTTTAGAAGATCAAATGTAGTTGATATTATTGTGGGGCCAGAAAGTTATCAAAGCTTGCCCGATCTAGTGGGAAAAGTTATTCGCGACAAGAAAAAACAAATTAACCTCGAATTTACACCTAATGATAAATTCGATATTTTGCCGCAAGCACAAGCTGGAACGGGCGCGAGTGCTTTTGTGACGGTTCAGGAAGGTTGCGATAAATTCTGCACTTTTTGCGTTGTGCCTTACACCCGAGGCGCTGAATATTCGCGCGAGGCGCACAAGATTTATGAAGATGCTTTAAAATTAGCGCAGAAAGGTGTCAAAGAAATTTATTTTTTAGGTCAAAATGTTAACGCTTATCACGGTTTAGATGAGAATGGTGAAGTTGTAACTTTGGCAAAATTAGTCGAAAAAATTGCAGCAATTCCAGAAATAAAAAGAGTTCGCTACACAACTTCACATCCACGCGACATGACGGATGAGTTGATCGCAGCGCATCGCGACAATGAAAAATTAATGCCATTTTTGCATTTACCAATTCAGTCTGGTTCGAATAATGTTTTGAAAGGAATGAATCGCAAACATACGCGTCAGGATTATTTTAAGATTATTGAAAATCTCAGAAAAGAGCGGCCAGATATGGGCTTATCTTCTGATTTTATTGTTGGATTTCCCGGAGAAACAGATCAGGATTTTGAAGATACTTTAGATTTGGTTGAAAAAATTGGTTTCACACAATGCTATTCTTTTAAATATTCGCCGCGTCCCGGAACGCCAGCAGCAGATGCTAAAATTCAAGTTGATGAAAAAGTAAAAGATGAGCGTTTGGCGAGATTACAAAAACTTTTAACGCAACAACAAACCGAATTTAACAAAAAATCGGAAGGGCAGGTGATGAAAGTTTTGTTTGAAAAAGAAGCGCCGAAATCTGGCAAAATAAGATCGCGTGCGGCAACCCAGCTTTGGGGAAAATCGCCTTATTTGCAGTCGGTTATTGTTGACGTTGCAAGTGAAGAAGAAGCGCAAAAATATTTAGGACAAATTGCCGAAGTTAAAATATTGAAAGCGCGCCCAAGTAGCTTGGTTGGAGAGTTAGTTTTATAAATTTCTTACTGCCCCTCTTTCGCGGGTTGAGATGCTTGAGCTTTTTTATTTTCTTCTTTCTTTTTTAAGATTGCCACTACCGCCTTGCCTTCAACCACGGTATTTGCGCTTAAAATAAAAGTCTGATTTTGCTTTAAATCAAAATTAACCACAATTTTATTATCTTCATTAACCGCTGGAGCGGGGGCATCAAGTTTGGCTCCGGAAAGAATTTTCCATTTACTGACGCTGATCGCCCATCTAATAGAAACTTTATCTTTATGAACCGAAGTTACGTAAAGCTCTTTTTCTTTTTTATTACTTGCAGAAGTAATTTTTTGCTCATTAACCCAAACCACCCAATCTTTTGCGGTGAAGTAAATTATTGAAGCTAGGTAAATATAGGATTTTTCGTTTTCAGTTTTTTCTTCGCTTTTTTCCTTATCAGCCTCAGCTTTCGCCTTAGTTTCGTCTTCATCTTCTTCCGGAGAATAAACTTGGTTATTTTTTAGTGATTCTACAGCGCGTTCGATATTGCCGTTTTCTTCGTCAGTAAACATCAATGATGTCATTTTATTTCCTAACAGCATATTGGCTAAACTATTATTGGAAATAATTGTGGTTTTATTTCCCGGAGCTGCAACTTCCGCTGGAGCAGCTTTGCTATTATCAGGTTTGATTGGCGCTATTTTTTCTGGCAAGTTTGCTTCAGAAAAGCTTGATACTTCTTGTGCCAAAGCATTATTTGCTCCAGTAAAGATTAGCGTAAAAATCAGAAATGAAAAAAATTTATAAAGTTGGTTGTGCATCCGGAGCTACTGAATTTGGTTTAATTTTGCCAAGTTTGGCGGTTATATCTACTGGTTTTTTAATTTCTGCATCTTTGTTTTTGAAGGCATACCAGACAAAATTAACTTTTCCACTTATCAGTCCCGCGCCTTTACCAGTGCTGATTGCAACTAAGTCGTCAGTACTATAGATTTTATCTCCTTTTCTAATTTGTACGCCGGTTACGACGGCATATCCAGCAAAGGAATTTATAAATTCTTCAATAAAAGACAAAGCCTTAAGATCATTAACCGCCTGAAAATTTAAACTCCCAGTAGTTGAAACTACAGTAATGGTTGAGCGCTCAAACAAACCTCCTTTCATAGCTTCGGGCAAGGTAACTTTGATTGTTTGATTGGTAATTGCATATTTCTCAGCAAGCGCTGCAAGTCTGGAATTAACATCATCCATCTTGATGCCCGCAGTGATTTTTCGGTTATCAGTAAGATTACTCCATAATTTTTTGTATTTTTTAAGTTCAGTAGTTTTGCTTTCTAGGTCAGTTGCTTCAGCCCTTATTCTAGAAGCTTCGCTGCCTATTGCTTCAATTTTACCCTTTAATGCATCTTGTTGACGGAATGTATAAAAAGCTCCGGCTGTACATATAAGAACCAAAACGCCAGATATAGAAAAACTGATAATATTTTTTTTACGCAGAATTAAAATTTTCATTCAACGCCCTTAGCAATGTTGAAGTTGATAGGAAAGCTGTAATATTTTTGGTTAAAGTCGATATTGCGAGGCAAATCATCATATTTAACCGCATTTTTGCTAAGATTTTTTTTCACCTCAACCACCAATGTATCAAATTCTCTAAATAGATCTTCGATATCACCACTTTTATTTAAGATTAATCCATTAAGGGCAATATTGTAATTTGGATTAGGTGTTGGAGAGCGGAAATTAAATTCCGGAATCACATAATTATATTCTGTAAGTTTAACATTAAAATCTTTCAGGAATTTCAGTTTAATATAAAAATCTATATAGTTGATTCCAATCGAACCCAGAACTTCTTCCATTTTTCCGAAATCTGTAATTTGTTTAATGTCCACATCTTCTTCATCTTCACCTTGCGCGCCCTCAAGCGCGGCCTTTTTGATTCTTCCTAATTCTTGAATTGAAGCAAATTTTTGAGTTTCCGCAGCTTCAATTGCTTCTCCGACTTTGTCTTGCGAGAAGATAGAATATACCGCAACCGAACAAACACCTATTACTAAAAACAGGTTTAAGTAATAAGAAAAACGTAAAGTTAAAAAGAATCTTTCCAAGGCAATAATTCTTGGAATGGTAAATTTTAAAATCTTTTTATCTTCAGAGAAAACCTTGGAAAGTATCATATCGCAATATTGGCTGTTTTCTGGCATTATTTTACCATAACCAGCTTTTTGCGCCGCTTCAAACGGGGTATAATTTACGAAGTTTAGATCGGTACTATTAATTTTTTTGATCGATTCCAAAACACTGCTTGGGAAAATATTAACAATATCGAGTTCTGAAATTGATAGGTCGGGGAAGAGACGTTTTAAATATTCGAAAGTGCTATAAATATCTTGTTCATATTTTTCTAAGAAATCGGCCTGTTCAAAATTATAATTTACAACGCGTGTAAATACGATTCCCTGATCTGAAAACACAATCTGCCTGATGCCAGAAACCTTGTTCTGCATAACGAAGCAACAAAGATCATTCTTTTTATTCTGAACTCGGGATTTAAGTTTTATGTCACTTTTGATTTTTTTAAAAAGGCTGTGAGCTTCAACGGGAAGCATGTAAATACCAACGAAACGGTTTTGCATGTCGAGTATAAACTCAAACCATTTATTGATAGTTTCAGAAGTTGCTGATGTAACAAATAAGGCTTCCCATCTACTAGATCCTGATTTCTTGGCGTTTAAAAGAATAAAATTTTTTAAACTTTCTTTGTCACCATCGCTTGCCATATCACGTTTTATGATGCGATTTAAATCGCCGCGACGAATTGCGGGATAGACTTTTTTCTTGTAGCTTTGGTCAATAGTATCAAGCAATGCATAAACCGAAGCTGATTTGTTTTTATTGAAAACTGATTTTAATTCTTCTTTCGAGGTATCATTTAATTCATCTAAAAAAATTTTATTTTCAATGCTGCCACCATTATGGAGAGCTACAACCGCGCCGTAGTTTCCGATAGTGATAACGATAGTCTTTTGAGAAAACATTTGAGTTTGTGATAGTTAAAACCTAAAAAACTGATGGGTCAGTTCGCGTTTTTAAAAGCCGATTAATTAACATGCAATTATTCACAAAAAAAAATGATTTTTGGAATTGGAATTGATTCAGTTTCGGTCGGTCGAATTGAAAAACTTATAATTCAATTTAAAGAAAAATTTCTGCAAAAAATTTTTGTTGAAAGCGAAATTTCAAAAGCCGACTCGATTAAAATTTCTGAAAAACGTACTTTATTTTACGCCAAAAGATTTGCCGCTAAAGAAGCTTTTTCTAAGGCTATAGGTTTGGGAATAGGGCGCGGAATCAATTTTAAAGATATTGAAATTGGCAATGATAATTTGGGAAAGCCGCAAATTAAAATTTTAAATGGCAAAGAAGAATTTCTAAAAAAACATTTTAACTGCAAAAATTTTGCAATTCATTTGTCACTTACGGATGAAGATCCAATCGCAAGTGCTTTTGTTACAATCGAAAAAATCTCATGAAAAAAATAATCGTAATCGGAGCCGGAGCTTGGGGAACCTCAATTGCCAACCTGCTTGCTAAAAATTCCAATCAGGTTTTTTTGAGTGCTAATAATAAAGAAGTTATTGATGAAATTAATGGCAAAAAAACCAATCACAAATTTTTACCCAATATAAAATTAAACAAAAATCTCGCTGCAATTTCTGGATTTGAAAAAGAAATTTCGACAGCTGATTTTGTTTTTATCGTTATTCCAAGCCAAAGCGCGGCGCAAGTTTTTAAAAAAATTTCTAAAATTAAAATCAAAAAAGATTGCGCTTTTGTAATTTGTTCAAAAGGCGTTGAACAAAATTCTTTAATGCTTTTGAGCGATTCTTTTGAAAAAATTACCAGCATTAAAAATTTTGCTACTTTATCGGGTCCAAACTTTGCAATTGAAGTGGCGAATGAAGTTCCGACAATTACTTCAATTGCGGCAAAAAATAAAAAACTGGCGCAAAAAATAATCGATATTTTAAATAACGATTATTTCAAAGCCTCTTATTTCAAGGATCCGCGAACTGCTGAAATTTGCGGTATTGTCAAAAATATTATCGCAATTGGTTGTGGAATTGTTGACGGTCTTGATTTGGGCGTGAATGCTAAATCAGCTTTGGTAATGAAAGGAATTTCAGAAATTCGTATTTTATGTAAAAAACTAAAGGCTTCCGACGATGTTATAAATGCTGCAGGATTTGGTGATATTTTTCTAACTTGTTCATCAACTAAATCACGCAACAACACTTTGGGAACTTTAATTGCCAAAGGCAAAACTTACGCCGAAATTTCTAAAGAAACCGACAAAACCTATGAAGGCGCATCTTCCGCCAAATCAATTGCTGCAATTGCTAAAAAGTTGAAATTGCAGCTAGACTTGTGTGAAAAAATAAGCCAAATTTTGACCCGCAAACATTCTCCAGAACAAATCAAAACAATAATCTCAAAATCAATTTTAGCCTAAATGTCCAACAGCGTTTTAATTATCGATTTCGGCAGCCAAGTTACTCAACTTATTGCGCGCAGAATCCGTGAACTTGGTGTTTTTTGCGAAGTTAAAAATCACGATATCAAACTTGATGAAATCAAGAAAATCGCACCTCAAGCGATTATTTTTTCGGGCGGCCCCGCTTCGGTTTTTGAAAAAGATGCGCCAACAATTGATAAAAAAATCTTCGATTTAAAAACTCCAATTTTAGGAATTTGCTACGGCGAACAATTAATTTGTCACTTGCTTGGCGGAAAAGTTGGAAAATCTTTTGAAAGAGAATTTGGTAAAGCTGAAATTGAAGTTGTTGCAACTTCCAAACTTTTCAAAGGTGTAAAAAATAAACAAGTTTGGATGAGTCATGGCGATCATATCAGCAAAATTCCTGACAGTTTTAATGTTATTGCAATCACGCCAAAAGCGCCGCACGCTGCGATTGGAGATGAAAAGAAAAAAATTTACGGCGTGCAATTTCATCCCGAAGTTGTTCATTCAATTGAAGGCAAAAAAATCATTGAAAATTTCGTTGTAAATATTGCTGGTTGTAAGCCAGATTGGACTATGAAAAATTTCAAAAAAGAAGAAATTGCTCATATCAAAAAAATCGTTGGCAAAAATCAGGTGATTTGCGGGCTTTCTGGCGGCGTTGATTCATCGGTTGTTGCGGCTTTAATAAATGAGGCAATTGGCAAACAATTAACCTGCATTTTTGTTGATCACGGTCTTTTAAGAAAAGGCGAGGGCGCACAAGTGCGAGAAGTTTTTGATAGCCGTTTAGAATCCCCTTATTTAAGGGGATCGAGTCGACGCGTTAGCGCGATGAAGGGGTTGCATAACTTTGTTTATGTTGATGCGTCAAAGTTATTTTTATCGAAGCTGAAAGGCGTTTTTGACCCAGAAAAAAAACGCAAAATTATTGGCAAAACTTTTATCGAAGTTTTTGACAAAGAATCTTCAAAAATCAAAAACGCCATCTTTTTAGCGCAAGGCACGCTTTATCCCGACGTGATTGAATCTTCGCATCCAAATAAAGGCGCGAGTCAAACAATTAAATCGCATCATAATGTTGGCGGTTTGCCAAAAAAGATGAAATTAAAATTGCTCGAACCAGTCAGAATGCTTTTCAAAGATGAAGTTCGCGTGCTTGGAAAAGAACTTGGTCTTCCAGATCATGTTGTTGGTCGCCATCCATTTCCAGGCCCGGGTTTGGCGATTAGAATTATTGGCGAAATCACTCCCGAAAAAATTAAAATTTTGCAAGAAGCTGACGCAATTTATATCGAAGAAATCCGCAAAGCGGGGCTTTACGATAAAATTTGGCAAGCATTTTCAGTTTTAACTCCGATCAAAACTGTGGGAGTCATGGGCGACGCTCGAACTTATGAAAATGTTTTAGCCTTACGCGCTGTAACTTCAATTGATGGAATGACGGCGGACGTTTACAATTTTGATTCTCAATTTTTATGTTCGGTTGCAAGTAGAATAATTAACGAAGTCCGCGGAATTAACCGCGTGGTTTATGACTTCACGTCGAAACCACCGGGAACAATTGAGTGGGAATAAATTCATCTTTTTTAAATTTAAATTTTCAAAAAAATGCTAATCAGTTTTAGCGTCACCAATTTTAGATCTATAAAAGAAACGCAGACGATTTATTTGAGCGTTGATCCCAAACTTTCTAAAACGGACAAATTTAAAAATAATCTTTTTAAAACTGACTTAAAAAGCGAACTGCATTTGCTAAAAAGCGCGGCAATTTATGGAGCTAATGCTTCGGGGAAAAGTAATTTTATTCGGGCTTTGTATTTTTTTAATCTGGTGGCTTTGAATGTGAACTTAAAAAGAGGCAAGAATGTTGGGGGTAATCGGAATGTTAAGGTATTTGATCCGTTTATTTTGAACGAAAAAAATAGATCAAAACCAACCGAATTTGAAATCGACTTCATTACCCAAAAAACAAGATATGTCTACGCTTTTGGCTTTGATAAAACAAAAATTCATTTTGAAAAACTTGAGCGTTTTGAAGGCGAAGAAAAAAAACTAATTTACGAAATAAATCTTGTTGGCGAAGAGCTGAAAGAAAATTTCACCGAACTTTTTGAAGGCAAAAAAGATTCAATTGACAGCATTAAAAATAATAAAAACGATCTGTTCTTGCCCTTAAATGTAAGCAAAGATGGCAATAAATTTTTGAACCCAATTTACGATTGGATTGAAGAAAAGCTATTTATCGCAAACAAACCTGATTTTTTTCAAAAAACTGCCGATTGGATTTTGGAAAATGAAGAAAATAAAAGAAAAACCTTAGAACTTTTAAAAGCGAGCGACCTTGGAATTGCTGATTTTGCAATAAAAAAACGAGAACTTAATGAAGGGTTTTTTGAAGATGAAGATTTTAAGTGGCTTCCAGAAGAGATAAAAGAAAATCTTAAAAAAGATATTAAAAGCCACAAAGAGGCAACATTTACAAATGGCGGCGGCTATTCGCTAGATTTTGATCATTTATCCGACGGTTCAAAAACTTTATTCAATTTAAGCAAGCCAATTTTTGAAACTTTAAAAAACGGCGGCGTTTTATTTTTTGATGAATTGGATAACAAGTTGCACCCAGATGTTTTGAAAAATATTGTCAGAATTTTTCACAACCCAAATCTCAACAAAAACAACGCCCAAATTGTTTTCACCCTTCACAACGACATTTTGCTAGAAAAAAAAGAAAAAATTTTGCGCCACGACCAAGTTTGGTTCGCAAGCAAAGTAAAAGATGGCGCAACCGAATTATATTCTTTATCTGAATTTGAAGATGTTAAAAAATCTGACGATATTGTTAAAAAATATCGCGAATATGATTTTGGCGCTAGGCCATTTATTAAAGATTTGAACT